>JAZNUN010000001.1:0-16807 GCA_045592345.1 Acutalibacteraceae bacterium
CTACGCCAACTGGATGGTGCAGCCCCCCCGCCCCATCCCCCCCCCCCCCTGCCGTCCGCCCGAAAGCGTACAAAAACGCCGCAAACCAAAAGGTTTGCGGCTTTTTGTGGCAGATATTCTCGCTTCGCTCGAAATCAGCGCTTGCTGAACTGGGGAGCGCGACGGGCGTGGGCACTCGCAGGGCGTCTGGACCGCAAGCACGGTGGTGCCCACCCGAAATACGGCATACGCCGTATTTCCCACAATTCTGCGGATACATCCGCTGCTCGTCACAAAGAAAAAGACCACACCCGATTGGGTGTGTTCTTTCGCGTATACAGTAGATAACTGCGATGTGCAAATATCAGCGCTTGGAGAACTGAGGTGCACGACGAGCAGCTTTCAGACCGTACTTCTTACGCTCCTTCATACGAGGATCGCGGGTCAGGAAGCCGGCCTTCTTCAGAGCAGAACGCAGGTTCTCGCTGTCGTACTGCAGCAGGGCGCGGGCGATACCGTGACGGATGGCGCCGGCCTGGCCGGTCACACCGCCGCCGGCAACGCGGCACTCGATGTCAAACTTCTCGGTAGTCTCGGTCAGGTTCAGGGGCTGACGCACGATCAGCTTCAGGGTCTCAAGACCGAAATAGTCGTCGATGTCACGACCGTTGATGGTCACCTTGCCGGTGCCCTGGTACAGGCGAACGCGAGCCACAGAGGACTTACGGCGACCGGTGCCATAGAAAAAGGGTCTGGTATTGTAATCCATAGTCGTTGTCCTCCTTAATTACAGCTCGAACACTTCGGGCTTCTGGCTGGCATGAGGATGCTCAGCACCGGCGAAGCAGTGCAGGCGGGTCTCAGCCGCGCGACCGATGTGGGTGTTGGGGATCATACCGCACACAGCCAGCTCCATCGCCTTAGTGGGGCGCTGAGCCATCAGGGTGCTGTACTTGGTGGTCTTCAGGTTACCGATCCAGCCGGTGTGGCGCTGCCACTTCTTCTGCTCCAGCTTCTTGCCGGTCAGAACGGCCTCGGCGCAGTTGATGATGATGACGTTGTCACCGCAATCAACGTGGGGGGTGAAGGTGGGCTTGTGCTTACCGCGCAGCAGAACAGCGGCCTCGGCAGCCACACGACCCAGGGGTTTGCCGGCGGCGTCGATAACGTACCACTTACGCTCGACCTGACCGGGCTTAGCCATAAAAGTCATAGTAGTTTCCTCCTATATTTTACGTGGGACCCGCAAGCGGTCCCGATCAGCGCGACCCTTTGGGTTAGTGGCGGGTCGCAACGTTCCACGAACGTGCCCTATCATACCATAGGATGTAGCCCCTGTCAACCCCGAAAATCCCGATTTTTTAATTTACATCCCTCATTCTCTCGATTTCTCTCATTTTTACGCCGTTTTGCTCTGTTTCTCGTTTTTCATTTCATTTTTAGAAAACCCCGAAAAACCCGTCAACAGCAAGAGATTGTGTGGTTTTTAGCGGGTAAAGCACAAGATATAGTGGGTAGAAAAAACAGGCAACGTACAGCCAAAAAATAAATGAAGAATTTTTGCTTTTTTATCACAATTTATACTGCGACCCGGCACAGCATACCGTGCCGGGTCGCAAAAAGTCCTGCGGGCGTCCGATGGGCGATCACGCCGCCGGCATCGGATTGGCAGGCACCTGCAGGCGTTTCAGGGCCTCCTCACGCTCCGCCCCCTCCAAGAGGCAGGCGTGCATAACCTCCCAAAACTTCTCGCTGCTGCTGATGGCGGCAAATTTCATAAAGAATCCCTCCGTTTACATTTGTATTAGGCTCTTGCCTTGCCTATAGTATAGCGTAAGCATTGGGATATAATACGGACAATGGTTTAAAAGTACAGGAAAAGGGGGCGGATCGGGTCCGCCCCCTTTTTATTATAATCATAATCACCGAGGACGAATCCTCGGGGGTTGGATAAACAAATATTCAGCGATGCTTCTGATAGGTGGTGGCGTCGATGCTGCCGTAAACCACCATATCCTTGCCCTGATACTTAACCACGTAGTAGGGACGGGCATACACCGTGCGTCCCACCCCGCTGTCGGGGATGTTCTTCAGCCGCACCGCGTAGGAGCAGGCGGTGGCGGTGACTTTCCACAGAGAGGTGACCGCCACGTTGGTGACGCCCGCCGCAGACAGGGTCATATTGGCCTCGGTGCCCACCCTGCTGTCGGTGGTGAGCAGGGCGCCTATCCGCACCAGCGCGCAGTCGGTACCCTTATAAGAAACGGTAGCGCCGCTGTAATTGACGGTGCCTTCCGCCGCAGCAACACCCTTAGCGGGGACGGAGAACAGGAAGCCCAGACCACGGTCCGACCCGTCCGACTCGGTGACGCTGTGCAGCACCTTGTCGGTGGCAACCGTGCCGCCGTTTTCGGTGCCACCGCCCACGTCCACGCCGCCGGCCACGGTGGCAAAGGTGATGTTCTCCCACTTGGTGTTGAACACATCTGCCGCCTCGTAGGACACGCTGACCACGCTCTTACCCATAGGGGCGTTGGCCTTGACGGCAAAGGTCAGCTTGACCACCACGCCGTTGGTGGTGTTATCGGGGTGGATGGCGTCCACCCAAGAGGCGATAAAGGGATTTTTGGCCACGGGGCCGAAGGTGACGCCGTTAAAATCCCCTTCTTCAGTCTTTTTTAGCTCCAAAACAGCAGAATCATAAGCCACAAACAAACGCATACCAATGATGCCCGGATTGTTTTGGGTAGAAACAGTGAGGGTGACGGTTTCACCGGGGTTACCGGAGATCTCGCTGACCGCAAAGGTGGGGGTAGCCGCCGCCGTAACGGGGATACAAGCGCTTATCAATGAAATTACCAAACATACACACAGGATCTTCTTCATCATACGATCTCCACATCCCAACCGTTCAAATATCGTTGCAGCAACGCCACGTCCTTAATACTGTAGACACCGTCGCCGTTGACGTCGGCGGCGGCCAGATTTATCTGTACCTTCCAGCCACCCAGTTGCCGCATCATCACTACCAGATCTTTATTATTCACCGCGCCGTCCTCGTTGACGTCACCGGGGGTGGCATCCTCGTCGGGTACACGCACCGCGCCGCACTGATTGCAGATAAGGTCGGTGTCGTCGTCAAACACGTGACCCTTTACCTGCCGCAGAAAACCGCACTCGTTGCAGTCGTCGTCACAGCCGTTGGAATAGGCGTGTTCGCCGGTCGCGGGGATAGGCTTGGATTCACCGTGGGCGGCACATATCTCACACCGATAGTATTCAATACCCTCCGCACCGCAGGTGGGCGGCAGGACAGAAGCAATATAAAATAAGTGGTCGCCTACCTCACGGACAGCACCGCACACGTTACAATCGGTGTCGCAAGCATTGTCATAGTTGTGCACCGTCGTAGGTGTCATCGCCACACCGCAATGAGCGCAGGTGGGGGCGCAGGCAAAACCCGTTGCCTCGTGATTCGGCACCGTGCGGGTAATGCCGCATTTGTTACAGGTGGTGTCACAGCGGTTATCAAACTCGTGGACACAGTCGCCCCAGTCCAGCTCGGTATCGTTAAAGCGAGCGAACACCGACAGGCATAGGGGCTGTGCCAACAATAACACCGTCAAAAAGACGGCTACTATTTTCTTCATAAAACTTATACTCCTTATATATTGTCTATCTATACAGTTTACCTTGTTTTGGTACGTCTGTCAAGGTTGAAAAAATCCCCGACACCCATAAGGTGTCGGGGATTGTTGGAAAAACAATATCAGATGGGAGATTAGCCCAGGGTCACGTCCCAACCGTTCAGGTACTGCTGGAGCAGGCCCAGATCCTTGACGTTGATCTTGTCGTCGCCGTTGGTGTCAGCGGCATCCTTATCGATCTCAACGTCCCAGCCGTTCAGGTACTGCTGAAGCAGACCCAGGTCCTTGACGTTGACCTTGCCGTCGGCGTTGGTATCACCGGGGATGCTGTCGGACACGGTAACGATACCGGCCTTGCACTCAAAGGTTACATTTTCATAATTGGTGTCAAACACGTCGTTGGGGTTGTAGCTGACGGAGATCTCGGTAGCGCCCTCGGCGGCATCCTCTTTCACCTTAAAGGTCAGGTTGGCAACCACACCGTTGGTCTTGTTGTTGCCGGTGGCCAGAGCGTCCACCCAGTTGATGGTGAAGGGGTTGTTCTCAATGGGGCCGAAGGAGGGAGAGCCGACGGTAACGCCATCCTGCTCTGCAACCACAAAGTCACCGACCTCGACAGAAACCAGCTCCAACACGGCAGAGTCGTAGGAAACAGCCAGCTTCAGAGAAACGATGCCGGGGTTGTTCTCAACAGAAACGGGGATGACGATGGTGTCGCCGAGCTTGGCCTCGGCGCTACCCACAGAGAAAATACCGGAGAAAGCGCTCCAATCCAGCTCGGTATCGTTATAGATGATGTCCGCAGACACGGTCATAGCAAAGCAGGAAACCAGCATCAGTACAGACAGCAACACAGCCAGAAATTTTTTCATAAAAACACGCTCCTTAATTATTTTATGGCGCAAATAGCCACATACTCAACAACATTATACCTTGTATATGCGGGTTTGTCAAATGTTTTATGATACAGATGGGATAAGGAATGTTTTTTGTGGATTTTTCCGTATAGAAATGGGGGTGGGCGGAGTTGTTGGAGAATATAGGAAAAATTTATTTTTCATTACCATCCGCTAAGCATCTGCACAAAAAACACCCCGCAGAAAACCGCGGGGTGTTGGAAATTACAGGTCAATACGACCGTACAAGGACGCACTATCCTCTTTCTCAGAGTTGGTGCGGACGGGGGCCACGTCCTCTGCCACGGGCAGGGAGTAACTACGGGACACAAACTCACGGACGGGACGCTCGGGGGCGGTCACCTGATAGTCGCTGTCGCGACGGGGACGGCGCTCGCTGCGGTCACGACCGCCACGGCCACCGCGACTGCGGCGCTCGCCACGGTCGTTGCCCTTATCCTTATTAGGATTATCATCGGAGGGCCCGATGATAACGTGACGGCGGTCGTCGGAACCGACAGACCAAGAAATCACACCCTCCATCTCCTGCACGGTGGTGTGGATGATGCGGCGCTCATAGGGATTCATAGGCTCCAGAGAATGACGGCGACCGGTGCGGGCAGTCTGACCGCCCAGACGGCGGGCCAGGCTCACCAGCGACTGCTCACGCTTCTCACGGTAGTTGCCGATGTCCAGCGTCACACGATAGTAGGCGGCGTCGGCACGGTTGCCCACCAGACCCACCAGATACTGCAGGGCATCCAAAGTCTCGCCGCGGCGACCGATGATAAAGCCCAAATTCTCGCCATCCAGGGTGATGGCGCAGTGGTTATCGGTCTCGGTGACCTCGATGGTGTAGTCCTCAACGCCCATGGCGTCCAGAATGTTCCGCAGATACTGCTCGGCGGCGATGGCGGCGATGCCGCCCTTCAGCACACCCTTGACGATGGCGGCGGTGCCGCCGAAGATGCCCAGCACCTTCTTCTCCGCCTCCTGCTGTACCTCGAACTCGATGGCGTCCTCAGACACGCCGAACTCAGCGGCAATCAGCGCCTTGGCCTCCTCTACGGTGGCGGCCTCTTTGATCAGTTCCTTTTTCATTACTTCTCCTCCTCGCTGACGGACTCTTGGGAAATCTCGTCGACTGTTTCTTCCGGCAGCTCAGCGGGAGTGGCTTGGGTTACTGCCGATTTTTTCTGGGTAATATCGCCCTTAGCACGGGCGCGGGCCTTGTTCTCCTCTTCCTGCCAGGCGGCCTGCTCAGCCAGACGGGCGGCCTTCAGCCGCTCCTTATCCTCTTTCTTCTTGCGGCGGCGCTCGGCGTATTCTGCCTCGGCCTGAGCCCGAATCTTAGCGGGGTTCCACATAGCATTGAGGATCACCGTCTGAACCATAGCCAACAGGTTGGAGAAGGTCCAATACACCGCCACGCCGGTGGGCACCGTGAAGGAGAACACCAAGGACATCAGCGGCATCATATACATCATCGCGTTGGTGGAGCAACCGCCCATCTGCTGCTGCTCCTGAGACATAGTGGCCTTGCTGTAATGCATGGACAGCATAGAGGACAGGAAGGCGGACAGACCGGAGGCCAGTACGATGAGCCAGGTCCAGTTGGGCATAATGCCGTAGGTGCGAGGCATCTCCAGCAGGGATTTGCCGAAGATGGCGAATTCCGAGCCGGTGCGCTCCATGGTGGTGACGGTGGCGATGGCATCCGCCTCGCTCATCTTGTGGTCCGCCTGCAGGCGGTCCACCATAGCGTCACGGTTGGTGTCGATCATCTTGAGCATATACAGCTCGCGATAATAGGACTTCTCATTGTTCATCTGGGCGATCATATTCTTATCGTCTTTGTTGTTCTCGTCCAGACTCTCCACCGCCACAGAGATGCAGGTATTGATCTGCGCCTCGGGGATGCGCTGCATATAGGTCAGGGGCTTGTAGATAACCGCGATGATCGAGAACAATACCAGCATCTGCACCAGCATGGGCAGACAGCCGCCGGTCATCTTGACCCCTTCTTTTTCATACAGCTCCTGCTGTTTCATCGCCATTTTCTGGCGGTCCTGAGCGTATTTCTTCTGAATCCGCTCCAAACGGGGGGCCAGACGGGCGCGGTCCGCCTGACTCTTCTGGTTCTTGATGGACAGGGGGAACAGCACCAGACGGGTGGCGAGGGTGAAAATGAGCAACGCCACGAAGTAGCTGGGAACCAGCTGATAGATCCAGTGCATCACCCAGCCCAAGGGCTTGGCGAAAATACTAAATAAACCCATAATATATAACCTCCTGTTTTTACTGCAACTGCGGACCGCGGAGGAGGTAGAAGGGGTGCGGCCCCACAGATGGTGTCATATTCATTTTTTGCGGTGGAACAGATGCTCCGGTACGGGGTCGTAGCCCCCTTTACACAGGGGATTACACCGCAACAGCCGCCACAATGCCAGTGCCGAGCCGATCAGTGCCCCGTAACGCTCCAGCGCCTCGACGGCGTAGGCGGAGCAGGTGGGGGTAAAACGGCAGCAGGGCGGTTTTTTTGGGGACAGGTGCCGCTGATACAGCCGCACCAGACCGATAAGCCAGGTTTTGGGCATCCACCACTTTTTCATCCCTCGATCACGCCCAATTCCTGCAGATGGCGGTAGATAACCGGCGTCAGATGGGTGGATTTCATCTCCGGGGTGCGGGTGCGGGCCACGAACACGATATCGTAACCCCCCACCAGCGGGAACAGAGGCTGGAACGCGGCGCGGATCACCCGACGGGCGCGGCTGCGCTGTACGGCGCACCCCACCTTTTTGCCGGTGGTGATGCCAATGCGGGGATACCCCAGACGGTTGCGGCGCACATAGGTGACCACCCCCGCATGTACCCGGGATCTGCCCCGATAATACAGGGTGCGGAAATCCTTATTCTCACATAAGGTCTGCCACTGTGCCACCGATTATACCTCTTTTCTGTAAATAATTGGTTGTTTTTCAGTTGCTGTGCAAGGTACGGCGCCCACCACGAAATAAAAAAAGCCACGCGACGGCAGCGCCGTACCGTGGCCTCTTTATTAGTGGGTCAGACGCGCGCGGCCCTTAGCTCTTCTGCGAGCCAGCACCTTGCGGCCGTTGGCGGTAGCCATTCTCTTACGGAAACCGTGCTCCATCTTGCGATGACGCTTCTTGGGCTGATATGTACGGAACATTCTCTGCTCCCCCTTTCGATACTTGAGTGGCGCTGTGAGCCGTGTGTACACACGTCCACAGCCTGACAATGTGATATTATATACTAACTTGTCCGCAAAAGTCAAGGCATTTTTGCGTATATACCGCGATTTTTCAGGGAATTTTTTTATTCTTGTGGTGGAGTTTTCCACCATACACTATATATTGTGGAAATAATGAGGAATGGGGTGGGTCTGTGCGGTGATTTTCCGGCGGTGCGCCGTGATGGGCGGTAATGGTGTTGTGGAATGGTGCGTACCCTCGCGGGCGGGGACAGAGCCCCGCCCCTACAAATTCTATCCCATCTTGGTGCGAGAGCGTAGGGATGGGCATCGCTCGTCCGCAAAACCGTGCACAAACCCAAAACGGACGACCAATGGTCGTCCCTACAACTACCCCCATTTCTCATTTCTCATCCCTCTTTTTTCATTCTTGTCAACCCCAGACAAGGTATCCCTATACGCACACATAGCATTTTCTGCCCCAAAACGGCTAAAAAACGGCTTTTTTTGAATGGTGGCAGACATCAGACTGTATTTTTGGGTGATTTTTGCGAAAATAGGGCAAAAAAACACGCAAAAAGCATTGAAAAAATTTCCCTTATATGTTACAATTATTATATGTGGGGGAATATCCCCTTTTCCACAATTTGACATCCCTACGTGAGGAGTTATTGATATGGATACCGTTAATCAGATATGGGAGCAGGTGCTGGCCTACGTTCAACCGAAATTGAGCCAGATCGCCTTTGACATCTACATCAAGTGTATGGAGCCCCGCAACATCGAGGACGGCGAGATGGTGGTTACCGTCCGCACCGAGTTTCTGAAAGAAAATATTGTTAAGCTGTACAGCGAAATGCTGCTGGAGGCACTGCGGGAGACCCTGGGTATCCCCGTGGGTCTGCGTATTGTATCTTTAGAGAGCACCGCCGACCCCGGCACCCCCGCCACCCTGCCCATTCAGGGTAACGGGTTCCCCACCACACTGGCAGACGAGGATTACACCTTTGATAATTTCGTGGTGGGTTCCTCCAACAAGTTCGCCCACGCCGCCAGCCAGGCGGTGGCGGATAAGCCTGCCACCCTGTACAACCCCCTGTTTATTTACGGCGGCTCCGGATTGGGTAAGACCCACCTGCTGTGCGCCATCTGCAAGGAGATCCAAAAGAAGAATCCCCGCGCCCGCATCCTATATACCAAGGGCGAGACCATGACCAACGAGCTCATCGAGGCCATCCAAAAGGGTACCACCCCCGAATTCCGCGCCAAGTACCGCGAGGTGGACGTGCTGCTGGTGGACGATATCCAGTTCATCGGCGGTAAGGTGAGTACCCAGGAGGAGTTCTTCCACACCTTCGACCATCTCCACTCAAACGGCAAGCAGATCGTGCTGACCAGCGACCGTCCCCCCCGTGAGATCGCTACGCTGGAGGAGCGTCTGCAGAGCCGCTTCGTGATGGGTCTGACGGCGGATATTCAGCCCCCGGATCTGGAGACCCGCATCGCCATCATCCGCCGCAAGGCGCAGATGCTGGACCTGCCCATTCAGGACGACGTGGCCATCTACATAGCCAACCAGTTAAAATCCAACGTCCGTCAGCTGGAGGGTGTAGTAAAGCGGATGAAGGCCCAGTATCTGCTGGGTAACGAGCAGCCCAATATTGTGGCGGCCCAGAACGCCATCCGCGACATCCGTAACGACAACCAGCCGGTGCCCATCACGGTGGAGCGTATCATCACCGAGGTGGCGCGGACCATGAACGTCAACCCCGAGGACATCCGCTCCAACAAGCAGTCCGCCCCCATCAGCCGTGCGCGGCAGATGGCGGCCTACGTGGTGCGGAACATCACCAACCTGCCGATGAAATCCATCGGCGAGGAATTCGGCGGCCGCGACCACACCACCATCGTCTACGCCATCCAAAAGGTGGAGAAGCAGATGGAAAAGGACGCCTCCTTCCGCAATATGGTGAACGATATTATCAAGAACATCAGCGAGAATTAAATAACGGGAGCATAGGTTATCCGATGGGTGACCGTCGGATAACCGCCCTCTTTTATTTTATTACCTTATTATATAGGGTGTCGGTAACAGAAAATGGGGCTGTACATGAGTGTATCCCACCTCGCTACAAGGGGTAGGGGCGAATCAATACCTAACTCCTCATTTCTCACTAATTATTAACATTCCACTCACCGTTCTCCACAGGGCGGTGAAAAACCGAAATTGGCTTCCACATATCCCCGTTTTTTACCCAACGGGGTGTGAAATATTATCCGTCGATTTTTCCCGTGAACAGAGGGGTGGACAGGGTTTTCCACAGATTCACCGCCCCTACTACGGTTACGAAAAATATACTTTATGTTATCTATTATTCTGTGAATAAAGGTGGTTTTTGTATGAACATTCTGTGCAGTAAAGTGGAACTTTTGGAGGCGGTCAGCAACGTACAGCGCGCCGTGTCCACCAAGGCCAGTCTGCCCGCACTGGAGGGTATTCTGCTCCGTGCTCAGGGTAGTACCCTATATCTGGCGGGTTTTGATATGGAGCTGGGTATCACCACCACCATCCCCGCCACGGTGCAGCAACCCGGCGAGATCGTCCTGTCCGCTCGTATGTTCGGCGACATCGTGCGTAAGATGCCCGGCGATATGCTGTCCATCCGCTCGGATGAGAAATACAATACCGTCATCCGCAGCGACGTGACCGAGTTCTCTATTATGGGTATGTCCGCGGCGGATTACCCCGACATCCCCAACGTAGAGGACGGCGCGGCGGTAAGTCTGTCCCAGCCGGTCATCAAGAGTATGATCCGCCAGACCATCTTTGCGGTGGCGGCACCCAACGACCCCCGCCCCATCTATACCGGTACCCTGTTTGTGATGCTGCCCAACGAGCTGCGTCTGGTCAGCGTGGACGGCTATCGTCTGGCGATGCGTAACGAGCCGATGCAGAACGAGGAGACCCTGTCCTTTGTGGTGCCCGGCAAAACCCTGCAGGAAGTACTCAAACTGTTGAGTGACGAGGAAAAACCCTGTAATCTGGTGGTGGGTCGCCGCCACATCATCTTTGAGATCGACGGCTATGCGGTGATCTCCCGTCTGCTGGACGGCGAGTTTATGGCCTACGATAAGATCATCACCCCCGATTGCTCCACCACCGTCACGGTGAACACCCGCGCCTTTATTGACGCGGTGGACCGCGTTTCTCTGGTGATCAACGACCGTCTGAAATCCCCGCTGGTGTGCGATTTCCGCGACGGCTCCATCGCCGTGTCCTGCACCACCCCTCTGGGTAGCGCCAACGACAGCATCCCCGCCGCCATCGAGGGTGACGAGGAGGAGATGGGCTTTAACTCCCGCTTCCTGCTGGATGCGCTGAAGAACAGCGAGTCCGACGAGGTCACCGTCCAGCTGGGCGGCGCCCTCAAGCCTATGAAAATTCTGCCGAAGGAGGGCAATGCCTTCTTGTTCCTGGTATTGCCGGTGCGACTGAAGAAATGAGTAAACACAACTTTGTATTAGAAGCGGAATATATCCGTCTGGACGACCTCTTAAAGCTCACCGGCTGTGTACAGACCGGTGGACAGGCTAAGGTACTGATTCAGGGCGGTGAGGTATATCTGGACGGGGAGGTCTGCACCATGCGGGGCAAGAAGCTCCGCGGCGGTGAGACCGTGTCTGTCCCCGAGGACGATATGGTGATCATCGTTGATCGTCCGTGAACTGACCTGTAACGGGTTCCGCAATCTGCACCCCACGGTATGGCATCCCGACGCGGGTGTTAATATCCTGTACGGCGACAACGCACAGGGAAAGACCAATCTGCTGGAGGCCTGCTGGCTGTTCACCGGTGCCCGCAGTTTTCGCGGTGCTAAGGACAGCGAGATGGTAGCCTTTGGCGAGGATAAGGCCGCCCTGTCCCTCCGCTTTGAGGCGGGTCAGCGGGAGCAGGAGGCGTCCATCACCATCCAACAACGGCGGTCGGTGACCCTCAACGGGGTCAAACTCCCTTCTGCCGCCCGCTTGGCGGGTACCTTTTGCGGTGTGGTGTTTTCTCCTGCCCACCTATCCCTGATCAAGGATGGACCCGATGGTAGACGGCGGTTTGTGGACAGCGCCTGCTGTCAGCTCCGCCCCCACTACGTCAACGTGCTGACAGATTATCACAAGGCGTTGATTCAACGCAACGCCCTGCTGAAACAGTGCAAAGAGCAGACCGGCTTCGGTGCGTCCCAAGCGGAACAACTGGAGCTGTGGGACCACGCCTTGGCGGTGGCGGGGGCCCGTGTGACCCGCTATCGTGAGGAATACGTCCGCCGTCTGCAACCCATCGCCGCCCGTATCTACGACGGTCTGTCCGGCGGACGGGAGCAGTTAGCGGTGGCGTGGGAGACCACCCCCCACGGAGACACCCCCGCCGACATCGCCCGCTATTGGATGGAGGCTCTGCGGGATGCGCGCCGCGCCGATCTGGCGGTGGGACACACCACTGTGGGTCCCCATCGGGAGGACCTGTGCATCACCTTAGATGAGGTAGCCGCCCGTACCTATGGCAGTCAGGGTCAGCAACGCTCGGCGGTGCTGGCGCTGAAATTAGCGGAGGCATCCTTGCTTCAAGAGGTGACGGGGGAGACCCCCGTAGCGTTTCTGGATGACGTGATGAGCGAACTGGACACCTCGCGGCAGGATTATATACTCAATCACATCGACGGGTGGCAGGTGTTCATCACCTGCTGTGAGCCCTCCGCGGCGCTGAAAACCACCGCCGCTAAGGTGTTTCGTGTTAAACAAGGAGTAATATCTGAATAAGATATTACAAATAGGATAAGAAATATACTAAAAAAGGCGTTTTAGCCGCGAAAGCGGCGTGCCTCCCTCACCGAGGGAGGTGGATTTTCGCCGTAGGCGAAAAGACGGAGGGAGTTTTTTCTTATCATTCGTTTCAATATAACTCCCCCCGTCTGTGGCTGACGTCACAGATACCCCCCTCGAGAGGGGGGCTATGCTCTGTATAAGATGGAGTGACACATTATGTACCTACACTTAGGACAAGAGGTGGTGGTGCGCCGACAGGACATCATCGGCGTGTTTGATATGGACAATACCACCGTATCCCCCCACACCCGCGCCTTTCTCAAACAAGCGGAAAGGAAAAAGCAGGTGACTTACGTCAGTATGGACCTGCCCAAATCCTTTGTGGTGTGCGCCCCTAAAGGGCGGGACACCCGTCAACAGGTATATATTGCTCAGGTGGCACCCGCCACGCTGAAAAAGCGGGCACGGGGTGCAGGAATTTAATTTTTGTAAGATAGAGTTTTATATAGGAGGAGATCCCTATGGCAAACGAATTGGAACTGCAGCCTCAGATGGAAGAAGAGGTATCCTATAACGAAAGCGACATACAGGTGCTGGAAGGTCTGGAGGCGGTGCGTAAGCGCCCCGGTATGTATATCGGCTCCACCGGCCCCCGCGGTCTGCACCATCTGGTGTACGAGATCGTGGATAACTCCATTGACGAGGCGCTGGCAGGCTACTGCGACCACATCGAGGTAGAGATCCTGCCCGGTGACATCATCCAGGTCAAGGATAACGGCCGCGGCATCCCCGTGGGTATCAATGAAAAGATGGGTATGCCCGCTGTGACGGTGGTGCTCACCGTCCTGCACGCCGGCGGTAAGTTCGGCGGCGGCGGCTACAAGGTGGCCGGCGGTCTGCACGGCGTGGGCTCCTCCGTGGTTAACGCTCTGTCCGAGTGGCTGGAGGTGGAGGTCAGCCGTGAGGGTCACACCCACCATCAGCGGTTTGAGCAGGGTCGCACCGTCACCGATCTTAAGATCATCGCCGATACCGAGGAAACCGGCACCACCGTGCGGTTTAAGGCGGACCCCGCCATCTTCACCGAAACCACCGAATACGACTACGATACTCTGCAGAAGCGTTTGCGTGAGCAGGCTTTTCTGAACGCGGGTCTGTCCATCACCTTCACCGACCGCCGCGACGAGGACAATATCCGCAGTGAGAACTATTGCTACGAGGGCGGTATCTCCTCCTTCGTGGAGTTTCTCAACAAGACTCGCGGCTATACCGCTCTGCACGAGGAGGTCATTCACCTGACCCTCACCAGCGGCGGCTCCACCGCCGAGGTGGCGTTCCAGTATAACGATAGTTATAACGAGAACATCGTGTCCTTCGCCAACAATATGAACACCATCGACGGCGGTACCCACGAGGTAGCCTTCAAGACCGCCATCACCCGTATCTTTAACGACTACGCGGTGCGGTATAAGATGTTTAAGGACGAGAAATTCCGCCTGAAGGGCGACGACGTCCGTGAGGGCATTATGGCGGTGGTGTCGGTTAAGTTGGAGGATGCCCAGTTCGAGAGTCAGACCAAGGCAAAACTGGGTAACACCGCCATTGGTACGCTGGTCAACCAGCTGCTGACCGATAAACTGACCGCTTACTTAGACGAGAACCCTGCGGTGGCCAAGGTGATTTTGGAGAAATCCATCAACTCCGCCAAGGTCCGCGAGGCGGCGCAGAAGGCCCGTGACAACGCCCGTAACAGCAAAAAGCTGTCCTCCTTCCGTATGCCGGATAAGCTGGCGGACTGCATCTGGCGCGATCCCGAGCGCACCGAGATCTATATCGTCGAGGGTGACTCCGCCCGTGGCTCCGCTAAGCAGGGCCGCGACCGTAACTATCAGGCCATCCTCTCCCTGTGGGGTAAGATGCTGAACGTGGAGAAGGCCCGTATTGATAAGGTCTATACCAATGAAAAGTTGGTTCCCGTGGTAGCGGCGCTGGGCTGCGGCATCGGACAGGACTTTGACGTGAGCAAACTGCGGTACGGTAAGGTCATCATTATGGCGGATGCCGACGTGGACGGCTCCCATATCTGTACCCTGCTGCTGACCTTCTTCTTCCGCTATATGCGTCCGCTGATCGACGGCGGTCACGTGTACATTGCCCAGCCTCCTCTGTACCGCGTGTCCAAGGCGAAAAAGACTTTTTATGCTTTCTCGGACGAAGAAAGAGATCGCTATATTGAGGAACTGGGCGGCAGCGCCGACATCCAGCGGTATAAGGGTCTCGGTGAGATGGACCCCGAGCAGCTGTTCGAGACCACCATGGATCCCGCTACCCGCACCCTGCTGAAGGTGTGCCTGGAGGATGCCCAGCAGGCGGACGAGACCTTCTCCATCCTGATGGGTGATAAGGTGGAGCCCCGCCGCGACTTTATTGAGAAGAACGCCCAGTACGTTGAGAACTTGGATATCTGATATGGACAATAAAGATTATTTAAACAATCTTAAACAGGACGAAGCCTCCCTCTTAGAGGGAGGTGGCACCGCCAATGGCGGTGACGGAGGGAGTGGGCAAAAAACTCCCTCAGTCTGTCCTGCGGACAGCCAGCTCCCTCAGGGAGGGAGCCTATGCTCTGAACAAACCCAAAGCAATCCTTGGTATGTGGATCTGACCCGTGAGGAGGCCGCCGCCTATTCTCTGCTAATGGCAAAGGAGCGGGGTCCCCTGCGGACCCGTAAGACCGCCGTCATCACCGCCGCCCTGTGTAGTATCATTCTGCTGGGGTTGGCATTCGGTGAGTTTTGGACGGGGGTGACCGACACCTTTGATTATTTCACCGCCTTGTTTGGAGTACTGATATGGGCGCCTGCCCTGTACCTGTGCCTGTTCCTGCCCCATAGCATCCGCAAAAAGGCGGCTCAGCACTATGACCGCAGTGTGTCGGCGGGTATTGTGTATACGGGAAAACTCACCGTCACCGACGAGTATATTGAGAAAATCAGCCCCTCCGCCACCGCCCACGTGCGGCTGGACGAGCGCGCGTTTTTCATCGAAACGGCGGATATGATGGTGTTTGTCACCTTAGATAGCCCCGGACTGGTGTTGCCGGCCCGTTGCCTCACCGAGGAGATGGCGGCCGCCATCCGTCGTGCGGCGGATAGACTGCCCCCCCGCAATCGGCGATTTATCGCCCGTATTCAGCCCCGTGGTGAGATCGTCACCCCTGTGGAGGCGGTGAAACCCGAATTGCTGTGGACCGCCACCTTTACCTACACCCCCGAGGAGTACGTCACCGTGGCGCGGAGCAGCATCCTGTACCGCTTTTGGAGGATGGCTCCCGCGATGACGCCTATGGCCTTTATCGGTGCGTTGGTGTTCGGCTGGAGCGGCGAGAATATCACCCCTGCCATCGGATATTTCCTGCTGTTTATGGGAATTTTTGTGCTGATGAATTTGGCGTTCCCCCTCTTGCAGAATAAGCGGCGGGTGGGGATGATGACCCCCCACGATCTCACCGTTAAGGTGGGATTCGACACCACCGCCCTGCGGATGACCGCACCCCGTGGCAGCGAGATGCCGCTGCTGTGGTGCGACGTCAAGCACGTGTATGACCGTGACGCCTTTGTGGAGATTGACATTGTCAAGAGTCCCGGTCTGCTGATTCCCAAACGAGTCATCGAGGACATAGATGCCTTCGAAGCGGCTCTCAAACGCTGCCGTGAGGGTAAAAATGGGGAACAGTGAGTATAAAATAGGATAAAATATACTGTTAGTATAGTAAAAACTCGGTAAGCCTCCCTTGTGTAAAGGGAGGTGGCATTAGCGTAGCAAAAGTACTACCTTAAGAAAAAGGCAGAAAGGTCGGTGAGCTATATGGAGGAACAGATGATCCCCCAGGCAAAACTGATAGAAGTAGATTTGGATAAGGAGATGCGTAAGCGGTTTCTGGAGTATTCCGTTTCCGTGCTGGTTGCCCGCGCCCTGCCGGACGTCCGCGACGGTCTGAAGCCGGTGCACCGCCGCATCCTGTACACCATGCACGAGGACGGATTCACCCCCGATAAGGCCCACCGTAAGTGCGCCACCACCGTTGGCGATGTGCTGGGTCACTATCACCCCCACGGTGACGCGTCGGTGTACGATGCCCTGGTTCGTATGGCGCAGGATTTCTCCCTGCGGTATCCGCTCATTGACGGTCACGGTAACTTCGGTTCCATCGACGGCGATCCCGCCGCCGCCTACCGTTATACCGAGGC
>JAZNUN010000002.1:0-9850 GCA_045592345.1 Acutalibacteraceae bacterium
TGGTCGGTGCCGGGCATCCACAGAGCCTCGTAGCCCTGCATACGACGCCAGCGGATGAGGATGTCCTGCAGGGTGTTATCCAGGGCGTGACCCATATGCAGCTGACCCGTAATATTGGGGGGCGGCATCATCACGGTATAGGGCTTTTTCTCGTTGCCGTTTTTATCCTTGGCGTGAGCCGTGGCGTGGAAATAGCCGCCGTCCAACCAGAATTGATAGATGCGCTTTTCCACCTCTTGGGGCTCATACACCTTTGCCAGTTCTTTTGCCATTGGTAATCGTTCCTTTCAGCGGTGCCGTTTCAGCACCTTGGTAATCTCACCCGTATACACACGGTGATAGTCGTTGTTGTAGCAATCCTCTACCGCGGGGTCGATAAACCCGGTGGGGTCGATATCCTGTGCCGCCATCTTGCGGCAGATGATCACGGTCTGGGCTTCGTCAAAATAGGGTGCCTCGGCGTCGTACCGCAGGGTCAGACCCGCCTCGGCGATCTTATCCCGATCCCGCCCCGATACGGTGCCGCACAACTTCAATGCGTCGCGGTACTCCTCGGAGAAAAAGCAGAGGGAGTAATACGCCTCCCGCTCGGTGAACGCGTAAGTGTAGCGGGTGGGACGGATGAAGACGAAACTCACCGGCTTACGCCACAGGATGCCCAGGCCGCCCCAACTGGCGGTCATAGTGTTGGCGTCCTCGGCGTTACCTGCGGTGACCAGCATCCATTGCTTGTCGATCATTTGGAAGGGGTTGCCCTCCAGCTCATAGGGGGAGATGGTGATGAACTTATTCATAGTCGTCACCCTTAGTGGATGGCGCTGCCGGGGGTCATCCCGTCCACAAACAGCACCTTCACGTCCTCTTCGCCCTCGGCGGTGCGGTCGGTGGCGGCCAGAATCATACCCTGGCTCTCCACGCCGCACAGCACGGCAGGCTTCAGGTTGGCCACCAGCACCACCCGACGGCCGATCAGGTCCTCGGGCTTGTACCATTTGGCGATACCCGATGCCACGGTGCGGGGCTCCTTGGTACCGTCGTTGAGGGTCAGTTTCAGCAGTTTTTTCGCTTTCTTGATGGGCTCGCAGGCGGTGATCTCCGCCACCCGCAGGTCCACCTTGAAGAAGTTGTCAATGGTGATCTCGGGCAGGAAGACGATACCCTCTTTTTCCTCCTCGGCTGCGGCGGCTTTCTGCTCCGCCTCGATCTTGGCGGCGATCTCCGCCAGCATCTTCTCCGCGTCAATACGGGCGAACAGGGGAGAGGGGGTGCCCACAGCATAGCCGCCGGCGGCGCCGTAACGCGCGGCGTCCATATCGGTGACGGCGGCATCCACCTGCAACTGGGCGTGGATGGCAGCGCCGGTCTCCGGCATAAAGGGAGTCAGCAGGATACCCAGCACGCGGATGCAATCCAGCAGGTTGTACAGCACACCCTCCAGCTGCTCGCGGTTGGCCTCGTCCTTAGCCAGCGCCCAGGGCGCGGTCTCGTCGATGTACTTGTTGCACCGTTTGGCCAGATTCATCACCGTCTCGGCGGCGTCGGCGTTGTGCCAGGTATCCATCTGCTCGTAGAACTTCTTGATGGTGTCGGTGCAGGCATCTGCCTATTCCTGACCCAGTGCATCGAGGGTGGCAGGCTTATTCACCTTGCCGTCAAAATACTTGTTGGTCATGGCGATGGAGCGGTTGACCAGGTTGCCCAGGGTGTTAGCCAGGTCGGCGTTGTAGCGGTTGATCACCTGCTCATAGGTGATGGTGCCGTCCTGTGCAAAGGGCATCTCGCTCAGCAGATACCAGCGGATGGCATCAGTGCCGAACTGCTGTGCCAGCTCGTCGGCGTACAGCACGTTACCCTTGGATTTGCTCATCTTATCCTCGCCGCTGAGCAGCCAAGGATGCCCCAGTACCTGCTTGGGCAAGGGCTCACCTAAGGCCATCAGGATGATGGGCCAGTAGATGGTGTGGAAGCGGACGATGTCCTTGCCGATAACATGCAGGTCGGCGGGCCAATTCTTCTTGTACAGATCAGAGGGACCGTCAGGGTCGTAGCCACAGCCGGTGATGTAGTTGGACAGGGCGTCGATCCACACGTAGGCCACGTGGTCGGGGTCAAAGTCCACGGGGATACCCCACTTAAAGGAGGAGCGGGATACGCACAGGTCGTTGAGTCCGGGCTTGAGGAAATTGTTAATCATCTCGTTGCGGCGGGATACCGGCGCAAAGAAATCGGGGTTATCGTTGTAGTATTGCAACAGCTTGTCCTGATACTTGCTCAGTTTAAGGAAATAGGCCTCCTCCTTGGCGTCCACACAGTCGCGACCGCAGTCGGGACATTTGCCGTCCACCAACTGGGAGGGGGTGTAGAAGCTTTCGCAGGGGACGCAGTATTTGCCTTCGTAACTACTCTTGTAGATGTCACCCTGGTCGAACAGCTTTTTGAAAATTTTCTGAACCACAGCCACGTGGTCGGCGTCGGTGGTGCGGATGAAGCGGTCGTAGGTGACGTTCATGCTGTCCCACACAGCCTTGATGACGGCGGCGGTGCCGTCCACGTATTCCTGGGGGGTCTGACCCGCCGCGTTGGCGTATTCCTCGATCTTCTGACCGTGTTCGTCGGAGCCGGTGAGGAAGTATACGTCATAGCCCATCATCCGCTTATAGCGGGCGATCATATCGGCCAGCACGATGTCGTAGACGTTACCTACGTGGGGCTTACGGCTGGCATAGGCGATGGCGGTGGTGATGTAAAATTTCGGTTTGCTCATATGAGAGCGCCTCCTTCGGTACTACGGGATAGATGAACCCCGTTTATATTGTTTGTGGTTATATTACACCACTATAACTGCTACATTTTATCATATATAGAAAAAAATACAACATTTTTTTGCGATTTTTTTGCAAGAGTGGTGAAAATTTGTGTTTCGCAGAAAAAATCTTGATTATTGGATGGAAAAGTGCTATAATAGTCACGCTTAATTGTAATGTGCAGTACTACGCCCATTCTAAAGCAGGAGGTGGGACGGATGAAACGACGGCTTTTCGCTGTGTTGGCGGCGGTGTGTCTGCTGCTGTGCGGATGCGGCGGCCTGTCGGATGTATCCGACCCCGTCTCCGACGGCGGTCCTGTGGTGGATATCCCCATAGCCGAGCCGCCGGACCGTATGTCTTTGGCATACAGCCACGACGACACCTTAAATCCCTTTGCCGCCGCCACGGCGGTGAACGCCCAGCTGACGGGTCTGCTGTACGACAGCCTCACCGTGATTGACGCGGGATTTGCCCCGCAGCTGTCCCTGGCGTCGGCGGTGACCCTGTCCGACCCCACCCATCTGGTGGTGTCTCTGCGGTCGGGGGCGGTGTTCTCCGACGGCTCCTCCGTGACCCCCACAGACGTGGTCACTTCTTTTAACGAAGCAAAAAAATCTGCCCGTTATCAGGCCTTGCTGGCCAACGTTTCCTCCGCTAAGGCGGACAAGAAACAGGCCACCGTCACCTTTACGTTGGCGTCTGCGGACCCAAATGCGGCGGCCTGCCTGTCCTTCCCGGTGGTCAAAGGATCCACCCTTACCTCCGAAAAGGGGGCGGCACCGTTGGGCGGCGGCACCTACGTGTTGCAGACCTCTGCTGACGGCGCACAGCTGACAGCCAACCCTCGCCGCACTCCTGCACCTCACTACGCGACGGTGGAGTTGCGGCATCTGCCCGGTCACAGCGCACGGCATTATGCCTTGGCGTCGGGCAACATCACGTATTACTACAACGATCTCATCGACGGCGACCTGCCCGGTATCGTGGGGGCCAACCGCGCCGTCACTATGAACGCTATGGTGTATGTGGGCGTTAACAGTGCCCGCGCCTCTCTGTCGATTCCTGCGGTTCGTCAGGCGTTGTCCAAGTTACTGGACCGCGCCGCGGTGTGCACCACCGCCTACGCCTCTTGGGCCACCCCTTCGGCACAGCCCTTCCACCCCCAATGGACCGCTATGGCGGAGCATACCGCCGATGCCGTCCGTGACGTGGATGGAGCGGTGTCCTTGCTGGACGGGGCGGGTTATACCCCTAAGAACGGTAAGCGGCTGACGCTGGAACTGATCTACAGCACCGACCGTACCGACCGCGCCCGTGTGGCGGAGCTGATCCGCACCCAGATGGAGGGCGGCGGCGTGGCGATCACCCCCGTACCCCTGACCGAGGCGGAGTACCGCCAACGGTTGTCGGCGGGTCAATATGACCTGTATATCGGCGAGATCCGTCTGACGGCGGATATGAGTCTGCGTCCCCTGTTGCAGGGCGGCGGCGCATCCTACGGCATTTCCCGCAGTGGTGCGGCGGCGGTGTCCTACGGACAGTATCTGTCCGGCACCGCTACGTTAGAGGCGTTTCTTACCGCTTTTGACACGGATATGCCTTATATCCCCTTGTGTTGGCGGCACGGTCTGGCGGCCTACGACCGTCGGCTGACCACCGTTACCCCTATCGGCTATGATCCCTACAGCGGCTTTGCCGCGTGGCAATAAACAGTGAATCATCTACCCAGTAGTTTTAAGAAAGGTGTGTTGTTATGATCCGCATCGAGAATCGTTACGGTACCATCGAGGTATCTCAGGAGTATTTCCGCCATCTGGTGGGTGAGGCTGTATCCGCCTGCTACGGTGTGGTGGGTATGGTGCACAGCGGTCCCCGTCAGGGTCTGCGCTCTCTGCTGACCCGTCGCACCCACGTGGACGACGGTGTCCGCGTCCGCAACGAGGGCGACCGTCTGGTGGTGGATATCCATATTGAGGTAGTGTTCGGAATGAATATCTCCGCCATTGCCAAGAGCATTGTGAATAAGGTACGCTATACCATTGAAGAGGCCACCGGTCTGACCGTGAAAAAGGTCAACGTGTTTGTGGACGGCATCCAGCCTGAATAAACCTAACCGGTAAAGATGTGAACAAAGGAGTGCTTACATTGATACAAGGAGTTATGCTGCGGGATGCGATGATTTCCGCCTCCCACGCCTTATCCAACGTCAAACAGGCGGTTGACGCCTTAAACGTGTTTCCGGTACCCGATGGTGATACCGGCACCAATATGTCTATGACCATCGCCAATGCCGCCCGCGAGCTGGGTCGTCTGCAGAACCCCACCGCCACCGAGGTGGCGGACGTGGCTTCTTCTGCTCTGCTGCGTGGTGCCCGCGGTAACTCGGGCGTTATTCTGTCCTTGCTGTTCCGCGGCTTCTCTAAGGGCCTGAAGGGGAAAGAGCAGGCGGACGGCACCGATCTGGCCGTGGCTCTGGGCTTCGGTGTCGAGGCTGCGTATAAGGCGGTTATGAAGCCCACCGAGGGCACCATTCTGACTGTGGCCCGTGAGGCCGCCGAGGTGGGTAAGACTGCCGCCGAGCAGAACAATGATCCCATCTCCGTATGGGAGGCTATCTGTGCCGAGGCCGAGGCCTCTCTGGCCCGCACCCCCGACCTGCTGCCCCAGCTGAAGAAGGCGGGCGTGGTGGATGCCGGCGGTAAGGGCTTCTGCATCATTATCGAGGCAATGCTGGACGTGTTCAAGGGCGGCGAGATCGTCGCCGGCGAGGATGGTGCTGCCCCTGTTAAGGTGCAGCAGAAGAGTACCGTGGGCAGCTACGAGCAGGACATCGAGTTTGCCTATTGCACCGAGTTTATCGTGGGTCGCGATCCCAAGTGCACCCTGGACCCTCTGAGTCTGCGTGCCTATCTGGAGAGCATCGGCGACTGCGTCGTGGTGGTGGACGATGAGGAGATCATCAAGGTCCACGTGCACACCAACCACCCCGGCAAGGCGCTGGAGGAGGCCATCAAGTACGGTCAGTTTGAGACTGTCAAGATTGAGAATATGCGTATCCAGCACGAGAATGCCGGCTGGGTAGAAGAGGCTGACGCCTCCGCTGCTGTGGATCCCGTATTGGAGCGGGTGGAGCCGGAGAACGATTACGGCTTTGTGTCTGTGTCTGCGGGCGACGGTCTGTACAGCTTGTTCCACGATGACCTGGCCTGTGACCAGGTAGTGTCCGGCGGACAGACTATGAACCCCTCCACCGACGACATCCTCACCGCCATCGAGGCTACCCCTGCCAAGACGGTGTTTGTGCTCCCCAACAATAAGAATATCATTCTGGCCGCCGAGCAGGCGGTGCCGCTGGCGGACCGTCAGGTGTGCGTACTGCCCACCCGCACCATCCCCCAGGGCATTGCTGCTATGCTGGCCTTTAACCCCGATGCGGATGTAGAGACCAACGCCAATGCGATGCAGCGTGCCGCGGACAACGTGTCCACTGGTTCTGTTACTTTCGCCGCCCGTGACAGTGACTTTGAGGGTCACAAGATTCAAGAGGGTCAGATTCTGGCCCTGGATAACGGCAAACTGTCCTTTGTGGATACTGAGGTATCGGTGGCGGCCCCCCGTTTGGCCCGCCGTCTGGTGCGCGGTCGATTTGCCGCAGGCAAAGACGTGAACTTCATCACCGTCATCTACGGACAGGACATCACCGAGGAAGAGGCCGAGGCGGTGTGCGAGAACATCCGTGATAAGATGGCCCGTATGAAGGTGGACGTGGACGTGTCCGCCATCCCCGGCGGTCAGCCCGTGTACTATTATTTTATTTCGGTCGAATAATTAAGCAACCACAAAAACTGCGGAGTGACTACTCCGCAGTTTTTCATAGAAAGAGGAAAACCTATGAACATACTGTGTATCGGTGACGTGGTGGGCAGCGTGGGATGCCGCCATCTGCAGGAGCACCTGCCCCGCATTAAGCGGGAGCTGGCGGTGGACGTCTGCATCGTCAACGGCGAAAACTCCGCTGACGGTAACGGTATCACCCCTGTGTCCGCGGGTCACATTTTTAATGCGGGTGCGGACGTCATCACCGGCGGCAATCACACCTTCCGCCGCCACGAGTTTTACAGCCTGCTGGAGGAGAACGAATACCTGCTCCGCCCCGCTAACCTCCCTGTCGGCACCCCCGGTCGGGGTGTGACGGTGGTGGACCGCGGACGGTATCAGGTGACGGTGATCAACCTGCAGGGTGTGGTGTATATGGAAGCGCTTACATCCCCCTTTGAAACGCTGGATTCCCTGCTGAAAGAGGCGGGTGATCCCAAGTTCTGTGTGGTGGATTTTCACGCCGAGGCCACGGCGGAAAAGCGGTGCTTAGCCGCCCACGCCGACGGGCGCATCTCCGCTCTGTTCGGCACCCACACCCACGTAGCCACCGCAGATGAGCAGGTGTTACCCGGCGGCACCGGTTTCATCCCCGACGTGGGTATGACCGGCCCCGTTCAGTCCTGTCTGGGTGTTCGCACCGAGCTGGCGCTGGAGAAGATGGTGACCAAACTGCCGGTGCGGTTTGCCACCGCCGATGGTCCCTGCGCTATGGACGGCGTGTTGTTTACCTTGGACGACGCCACCGGCAAGTGTGTGGATGTTCGTCGAATCCGAGTATAAGGAGCAATAATTATGCGTTACGATATTACCAATATCCCCGTTGCCGAGGTGTTCGAGGAGGGAGACGGTTGTCCCATCTGCCGTCTGCGGAACATCTTGGAGAAGCGGGCGGTGGAATACATCACCGGCGCCGCTATGATGGAGCCGGACATCCGCATCGAAACCAACAAAAAAGGTTTCTGCCACACCCACTATCGTCAGATTTTGGGTCAGCGTAACCGCCTGTCGGTGGCACTGATGATGGAGAGCCATCTGGAGGAGATGGAAAAGCAGATCTTCGGCGGTAACCTGCTGTTGGGCAAGAACGCCAAGAAACAGGCCAAGGACGCTCAGCAGAAATTGGAGGGTTGCTATGTCTGCGACCAGATGGAGGACGCGATGACCAAAATGCTGGCCACCGTCTGCCGCACCTACGAGGGGCAAAAGGAATTCCGTGAGCTGTTTGAACGGCAGGATTGCCTGTGTCTGCCCCATTTCGCCGCGCTGGTGGAATCCGCCGCGGGAAATATGAGCAAGCGGGAGCAGCCCTACTTTGCCAAGGCGGCGGCGACGCTGGCACGGAAGTATATGACCGAACTGCGGGCGGATGTCCACCATTTCTGCGGGATGTACGACCACCGCAACGCGGGCAATAACGATTGGGGCAATTCCAAGGATTCCATTGAGCGGGGCGTGTGGTTTTTGACCTCCCGCGAGCCGTAAGATAGAGGGATGTAAAAGGAGAATGGTATGAAAAAGAGGATGTATATTTGCCTGTTGGCGGCAATGATGCTGCCGGTTCTCGCAGGGTGCGGCGATACGCCGCCTGCCGTCGGCGAATCAAGCACCACTCCGTCCATCATAACCACTACCACGACTACAACTACCGTTCCGAAGAGGGAAAGTCTGGATACCCTCACCTTCACGGGACGTATTCTGGAGGTGGAGACGGACGGCTCTGCGGCGCTGATGGAGTGCTACGGCAACTCACCCTTAGGCGATCGGGTATGGGTCCAGCTCGGCGGCATAGCCGATCTCACTCCGCAGGTGGGAGAGGAATATAAAGTCACCTATGAGGATATGGTGATGCTGTCTATGCCTCCGCGGATCAACGCGGTGACTATGACCTTGATTTCTGAAGAAAAATAAGCATAAAGCGGCGCGGTTTTGTATGAATCGCGCCGCTTTTTATATGACAAAATTTCTACTGTTCACAGAAATTTTACCCGGGACGGTTGCCACGGGGAAAATAATGTGTTAAAATAAACTTTAATCTGTGTCATTATGGACTTTTTGCAAGAAAGGTTATGAGATAAATGTCTTTACTGAAAAAAATCTTCGGCGATTACAGCCAAAAGGAAATTAAGCGGGTGCGCCCCATCTGTGATAAGGTGCTGGCGCTGGAGGAAACCTACGCCGCTATGGACGAGGCCACCCTGCGGGGTCAGACCGCCATTTTGAAAGACCGCTTGGCGGCGGGCGAGACCTTAGACGACATTCTGCCGGACGCCTTTGCGGTGTGCCGCGAAGCCTCTTGGCGTGTGCTGGGTATGAAGCACTTCCCCGTGCAGGTCATCGGCGGTATCATCCTGCATCAGGGCCGTATTGCTGAGATGCGTACCGGTGAGGGTAAGACCTTGGTAGCAACCCTGCCCGCCTACCTCAATGCCCTCAGCGGCAAGGGCGTGCACATCGTTACGGTCAACGACTATCTGGCCCGCCGCGACAGTGAGTGGATGGGCAAGGTGTACCGCTATCTGGGTCTGACCGTGGGTTTGATCTGCCACGATTTGGAGAAGGATCAGCGCCGCGCCGCCTATGCCGCCGACATCACCTACGGTACCAACAACGAATTGGGTTTTGACTACCTGCGTGATAATATGGTGGTGCATCAGCAGAATAAGGTGCAGCGGGGTCACCACTTCGCTATTGTGGACGAGGTGGACTCCATCCTCATCGACGAGGCCCGTACCCCTCTGATCATTTCGGGTCAGGGTGATAAGTCCACCGAACTCTACAATGTGGCGGACCAGTTTGCCAAGGGACTGAAAGCCTATCGCATCAAGGAGATGGACACCAAGGAAGAGCAGGACACTGTAGACGGTGACTACATCGTGGATGAAAAGGCCCGCACTGCCACCCTTACCGCAAGGGGCGTGAAGAAGGCGGAAGAGCACTTCAAGCTGGATAACCTTACCGACCTTGCAAACGTCACCCTGTCCCACCACATAAACCAGGCCATAAAAGCCTGGGGCGTGATGAAAAAGGACGTGGACTACATCATCAAAGACGGCGAGATCGTCATCGTTGATGAGTTCACCGGACGCATGATGCCAGGACGCCGCTATTCCGAGGGTCTGCATCAGGCAATCGAAGCCAAGGAAGGCGAAGTCGGAGGCCAAGCG
>JAZNUN010000003.1:0-37375 GCA_045592345.1 Acutalibacteraceae bacterium
GTTGACGATCTGACTCACCTCAGCCTCGAAGAGCCGAAGGATGCTCCCAACACCGCTGCAAAGGGCACCATTGAGTGCAAGTTCTGGGGTCTGGGCGGTGACGGTACCGTTGGCGCCAACAAGAACTCCATCAAGATCATCGGTGACCACACCGATAAGTATGTGCAGGCCTACTTCCAGTATGACTCTAAGAAGACCGGCGGTATCACCATCAGCCACCTGCGCTTCGGTGATAAGCCCATCAAGAGCCCCTACTACATCAATAAGGCTGACTTCGTGGCTTGCCACAACCCCTCTTATGTCCTGAAGGGCTATAAGATGGTTAACGACGTGAAGCCCGGCGGTATCTTCATGATCAACTGCCAGTGGAACGCCGACGAACTGAACAAGAATATGCCCGCTGAGGCTAAGCGTTACATCGCTCAGAACAACATTCAGCTGTACACCATCAACGCTATCGATCTGGCTATCGAGATCGGTATGGGTAAGCGTACCAACACCATCCTGCAGTCTGCTTTCTTCACCCTAGCCGGCGTTATGCCTCAGGAGGAGGCTATCCAGTACATGAAGGATGCCGCTACCAAGTCCTACTCTAAGAAGGGTATGGACATTGTGGAGATGAACCACAAGGCTATCGATGCCGGTGCTACCGCTTTCGTGAAGATCGACGTACCTGCCGATTGGGCCAATGCTGAGGATAACTCCATTGCTGAGTCCGAGCAGGGTCCCGCTAAGCTGGTCAAGATGGTTGACTCCATCATGAAGCCCGTCGGTAAGATGGATGGTGACAGCCTGCCTGTTTCTGCCTTTATCGACCACGCCGACGGTACTTTCGAGCAGGGTGCTTCCGCCTACGAGAAGCGCGGCGTTGCCGTGATGGTTCCCGAGTGGAACCCCGACACCTGCGTTAAGTGTAATAAATGTTCTTTCGTTTGCCCCCACGCTACCATCCGTCCCTTTGCTCTGAATGCGGATGAGGTTGCCGCTGCTCCCGAGCAGATGAAGAAGCACGCTAAGCCTGTCATTAAGACCGACTACACCTACACTTTGGCTATTTCTCCGCTGGATTGTATGGGTTGCGGCGTCTGTGTCGGCGTGTGCCCCACCAACTCCCTGCAGATGGTTCCTCAGGAGAGCCAGGCTGCCGAGCAGGAGGTCTTTGACTACTGTGTGGCTAAGGTTTCCGAGAAGCCTGAGGTTTGCGGTAAGACCGTTATCTCCAGCCAGTTCAAGAAGCCTCTGCTGGAGTTCTCCGGCTCCTGCGCCGGCTGTGCCGAGACCGCTTATGCTCGTCTGATCACTCAGTTGTTCGGCGATCGTATGTACATCTCTAACGCTACCGGTTGTTCTTCCATCTGGGGTGGCCCCGCCGCTACCTCTCCCTATACCACCGACGCTAACGGCCACGGTCCTGCTTGGGCTAACTCCCTGTTCGAGGACAACGCCGAGCACGGCTTTGGTATGTATCTGGGTCAGAAGGCTATCCGCGAGAACCTGATTGCTCAGGTTAAGGAGATTGCCGCTTCTGATTGTGCTTCCGAGTCTGTTAAGGCTGCTTGTCAGGCTTATTTGGATACCGTCAATGACGGTGAGAAGAACACTCCCGCCACCAACGCTCTGGTTGCTGAGCTGGAGGCCCTGAACTGCGATTGTGCCGCTTGCAAGTACGTCCTGGAGAACAAGGAGTACCTGTCCAAGAAGTCCGTTTGGATCATGGGCGGTGACGGCTGGGCCTACGATATCGGCTTCGGCGGTCTGGACCACGTGCTGGCTTCCGGCGAGGATGTCAACGTGATGGTCTTCGATACCGAGGTGTACTCCAACACCGGCGGTCAGGCCTCTAAGGCCTCCAACATCGGTCAGGTGGCTCAGTTTGCCGCTGCCGGTAAGGCCATCAGCAAGAAGAGCCTGGCTGAGATCGCTATGAGCTACGGCTACGTGTACGTTGCTCAGATCGCTATGGGCGCCGATATGAACCAGACCATTAAGGCTATTGCTGAGGCTGAGGCATATCCCGGTCCCTCTCTGATCATCGGCTACTCTCCCTGTGAGATGCACTCCATCAAGGGCGGCATGGTCAACTGCCAGGCCGAGATGAAGAAGGCTGTGGATTGCGGTTACTGGAATATGTTCCGCTTCAACCCCGCTGCCAAGGCTGAGGGCAAGAACCCCTTCACCATGGACAGCAAGGCTCCCACCACCAGCTATCGTGACTTCATTATGAACGAGGCTCGCTATGCTTCTCTGACCCGCTCCTTCCCCGAGCGCGCTGATGAGCTGTTTGCCAAGGCCGAGGCCACCGCTATGGCTCGCTACGAGCATCTGGTGCGCCTGGGTGACCTGTACGCTCAGAACGTGCAGTAATCTAAACAGGATAGCATAAGCTGAATAGAGAATCCCCCTGCCGATTGTAATCGGCAGGGGGATTTTTGCGTTGTTATTACGTTATTGCTTCGCGCTCATCTTCTTTTAATCCGCGGCGGAATCCGCAATAGTACGCCCAGAAGAAGAGGGGAAGATGAATGATCAACTGTAGGCCTAACATAATCAAGTGCAATTCCCAAGCGCTATTTCCGATCTGATTTGGCATCAAAGCGTAGGTTAGGACTTGACAGCTACCGATAGCCATCACGCCGTAGTAACCACAGGAAATGCACACGTGTTGTGCAATAAAGGCAGGTAAGGCAGCCAAGGCGACAAATTTCAGTGAAAATCGGTCGGTGATGTAACCGCTCCGGTACATTAGTCCGAAGAAAATGAATAACGGCGCGATGGTAAACAGAATCGGATCGTACCAGTGGGATGCCGCATAAAGGTCAATCTTTATAAGCGCTCCCAGTATCACTCCGATGATTCCGGAAACCAGCATACCGCCCAGATAAGCGGCGGGGTGGTAAACGATCAGCAGAAAGGCTTGCTTTAAATAGGCAATTATGCGGTTTTTATGCATCCATACAAAGGTTGCTATGCGTTTCACGAGCGTCCATAGACGTGTAACTATGCGTTTCATATCTATCCTCCTTACGGAATGATGATCTTATCCGCTGTCATAAACACATAATCGCCGCTACGGAGCAACCGCACCAAATCCTTTTCGTCCTGCGGCATCTCCGCAAAGCAGGTGAACAAGCTGCCCTCGTGGCCGCGGTGGTGCAGGTCTGTGCCGCCGGTGATGACGCCACCGTGCTGTGCGTGGAGCTTAGCCGCTACCGCTACACGGGAGTTGTGGCCGGGGTGCATATTAAACACCTCGTAGCCATCTAAATAAGCCGGATCCACAGGCTCCATATTGTCGCGGTGGGGATGCGCCTGCAGAATGAGGACATCCTCGCTGTGACAAGCGGTGTAGAAATCCTGCTGACTGCCGCCGATATATTCGTATACCTCGTAGATAAAACTCTCATCGGGGCCGAATACCAAATAATCGTTGTTATTTTCCGGGAAATGTAACTCGAAGCCCAGTAACACCTTGAGACCCAGTTTTTCTCCGGCATCCTTAGTGTCGACAAAATCCTTCAAATATCGGGCGCACCAATCCTCTTTCGACTCCTCACGCATCCACCATACGGCGTGGTTGGTCAGTACCAATCCGTGGGCGCCTGCGTTCTTGCAGCGCTGAACCAATTCGGTAGGGGAGAGATCAGAGCATCCGCTGGCAGGGCTGGAATGGGCGTGCAACTCGAATTTATAGGGATAGCGGTCAATTAGTTGTTGTTTTATCACACTCAAATTTTCCATTTTATTGCCTCCCAAGGATTTATTAATATCTATTGTAGTATATTTTTTGATAAATTGCAAGTTGGGTATAGCCAAACAAGGAAAAATCGTGTATACTGTAGCCGTATTTTAATAGTGAGGTAATGCAGATGCATATCGGTAACGTAGAAATTAAGGGGAAGGCCGCTTTGGCGCCTATGGCAGGCGTGGCGGATCGTGCTTTTCGTAAAATATGTATGGATTTTGGTGCTGCGTGCGTCATCAGCGAGATGGTAAGCGCCAAAGGATTCACGTTTGGTGACCGCAAAAGTGCAGAGTTACTGGAATTGGATGATGATATTCGTCCTGCCGCCATTCAATTGTTTGGTGATGACCCAGCCATTATGGCGGAGGCGGCGCGCCAGGCATTGGAATTTCGTCCTGATTGGATTGATATTAATATGGGGTGTCCTGCACCCAAAATTGCTGGAAACCATTGCGGCAGTGCTCTTATGCGGGAGCCGGATTTGTGCCACCGCTTGGTACAGGCAGTGAAAGATGCTGTGCCCGTACCGGTGACTGCCAAAATCCGCAAAGGCTATGCTCAGGATGAGATCAATGCTGTTGAGGTGGCGTTGGCCTGCGAAGCGGGCGGAGCGGATGCTATTACCGTCCACGGTCGCACCCGTGACCAGATGTACGCACCGCCTGTGGATTGGGATATCATCCGTCAGGTAAAACAGGCGGTAAAGGTGCCTGTTATCGGTAACGGTGACGTGGTGGATGCCAAATCTGCCGCTGATTTATATGAACAAACAGGTTGCGACCTGATTATGGTGGGCCGCGGTGCTTTGGGCAAGCCTTGGATATTTCAACAGATTGAGGCATATCTAAAACACGAAGTCCTGTTGCCCGAACCGAGTATGGCACAGCGATTGGCTACGCTGATGCGTCAGGTGCAGTTGACTGTAGAACATAAGGGAGAACGGGTTGCTTTATTAGAGGCGCGAAAGCATACCGCGTGGTACCTGAGCGGTATGCGTGGTGCGGCGCAACTGCGTCGTGAGGCCGGTTCCTTGACTACGTTAGACGATTTGGCAGGTCTGTGTGCCCGCGTGATTCAAATGGACGAGGAGGGATTGCTGTGAAACTGCCTAAGCCGTTGATTTTGGCTTCGCAATCTCCTCGTCGACAGGAGATCTTGTCTTTGGCGGGGCTGAAGTTTACTGTTCACCCGGCAGAGGGGGAGAGTGCGCCGGAAGGGTTATTGCCTTATGATCGGGTCTGTGCTTTGGCTAAGAGTAAGGCAGAGCAAATCGCTCCTTTGCACCCGAATTCTTTGATTTTGGGCTCCGATACGATGGTGGTTCTGGATGATTTGGCATTGGGGAAACCTCACGATGCTGAGAATGCAGTGCAAATGTTGTTGTCATTACAAGGACGCGCTCATCAGGTAATGACCGGCGTGTGGATTATTGAAACTGACGGTTATGGAATTGCTGTAAAGGCGGATGGCTTCACAGATGTGACCGACGTTGATTTCTGGGCATTTTCGCGGGATGAGGCGGAAGAATATGTGGCTACGGGTGAGCCGATGGACAAAGCGGGTGCTTACGGAATACAAGGAAGAGGTATGCGTTTTGTGAAGGGTATTTGCGGAGATTATTACACTGTGATGGGACTTCCCGGAGGTCGCGTAGTGCGCTTTTTGTCGGATTTTATCGCCAACACAAAAAAATAATGGAAAAATACGGAAAAATTCACAATTTCTTATTGAGATTTCCCTACAATGGGTATATAATAATATTAAATGTACTTTTGAATATCCGTTCTTTGTTAGAGAAAGTAAAGGAGTTGTACGAATATGTTGTTCAATCGTGATATCGGTATCGATCTGGGTACCGCCAATACACTGGTCTACGTCCGTGGTAAGGGTATCGTGATGCGTGAGCCTTCTGTAGTTGCCGTAGACGTGAAACGTGAAGAGGTTATGGCTGTTGGTAGCGAGGCTAAAGAAATGATCGGCCGTACTCCCGGCTCAATTTCCGCCGTGCGTCCTCTGAAGGATGGCGTTATCGCCGACTTTGAGGTCACATCCGCTATGTTGCGTTATTTCATTAAGCGTGCTATCAAGAATCATCTGTTCAGCCGTCCTCGTCTGATCGTGTGTATCCCCTCCGGGGTTACCGAGGTGGAGCGCCGCGCAGTTAATGAGGCTGCCCGTAATGCGGGCGCCCGCGAGGTGGAGTTGATCACCGAGCCGATGGCGGCTGCTATCGGTGCCGGCTTGGACGTGGCGGATGCTGCGGGCTGTATGATCGTGGATATCGGCGGCGGTACATCCGAGGTCGCGGTCATTTCTTTGGGTGATATTGTTACTGCCCAGTCTGTCCGCGTGGCCGGTGACGACTTTGACGAAGCTATTATTTCTTACATCAAGAAAAAGTTTAATCTGCTCATTGGTGAGCGTACCGCTGAAGACCTGAAGATCAAACTGGGCTCTGCATTCCCCTACGAGGATGAAGGCACTATGGATGTTAAGGGTCGCAATCTGGTGGACGGTCTGCCCAAGAATATCGTTATCACCGCGGAGGAGGTGCGCGAAGCACTGGCGGATCCTGTAGGTGCTATTGTGGATGCTGTTAAATCCACGCTGGAGCGTACTCCCCCCGAACTGTCAGCTGATATTATCGACAACGGCATTATGCTGACCGGCGGCGGCGCACTGCTCCGCGGTCTGGATACGCTGATCAACCGCGAGACCGGTATGCCCGTTCATGTGGCGGAAAATCCCTTGGATTGTGTCGTTAACGGTACCGGTAAGTGCTTGGATCTGGGTATGACCAGCAATTTCCGTTCCAATCGCAGATAATAGGGAAATAGGCGGAGGACGGGTACGTCTTCCGCTTTTCCCATTGTATGGTAGGTGATTTTGGTTGAAGAAATTTTTTACCAATATTCTTGTGCGTTGTATCGGCATTGTGGTACTGGCCTTGGTCGGCGTGATGATATACAGTGCTACCACCGGCGGATTGGCCACGATTCCTGAAACCTTGACGGGCTTGATTGTCACCCCCATCCAGTCACTGACCACCTCTGTTTCCAACGGTGTGTCAGGATTTTTTGAGCGGCTGACCGGCGGTGGTGATTTGGAGGAGCGCATTGCCCAGTTAGAGGCGGAGAATGCGCAACTGCGCAATCAACTGGTGGAATATGACGAGTTAAAACAGACTAACGACTGGTACAGTGAAATATTGGGGTTGCATGAAGAGAATCCGGAATATACTTTTGCGGCCGGTCGTGTAATTGGTCGTGATCCGGCGGACTTTTACGGGAATTTTACCATTTCCGCAGGACAGAATGCAGATATTTCGGTGAATGATCCTGTGGTGGCGACGGATGGTTCTTTGGTAGGAGTGGTGGATGAGGTTGGGCTGACCTACGCAAAGGTTCGCACCCTGCTCGATCCTTCTGCCAAAGCGGCATCCCAGATCAGTCGTACGGGTGATACCGCTTATACTGCGGGTAGTACGGTAGCATTGGCGCGACAGAATAGCTTGCGGATGACTACCTTGGAGCGTTCCTCCGGTGCCGCCATTGGTGATTATGTGGTGACATCGGGTGTTGGCGGTATTTATCCCAGCGGTCTTTTGATTGGCACCGTTAAAAAGATTGAAAGTGCCACCGATGGTATGACCTTGACCGCGGAGGTAGAGCTGTTTGCTGATATTTATGATTTGAAACAGGTGATGGTTATCACCTCTTTTGCCGGGCAGGGGAGCCGCTAATCCATACGCCTCGATTCTTTTATGAAAGGAGCCGATTGATATGAAAACGAAACAGACATTGGGTTTTTATATGGGTAAGAATTACCTGACTTGGCTCCTTTATGGTATAATGGCGTTAGCGATTATGCTGATGCAGACGGCACCGCGTTTTTTCCCGATGATAGGGAATGCTCGTCCGGAGCCGTTGGTGTTGTTTGCGGTATGTGTCGCATTTTTTGAAGGACCGCAGGTTGGCGCTGTTATTGGCGTCATCGTCGGCCTTCTGTGGGATCTGTATTCTTTCCGCCTGTTTGGATTAAACGCGATGCTGCTGTTGATCATCGGCGTTGCGGTTGGCCTTTTAGTGCAGTGGCTGTTGCGGGCAAACTTTTTATCCGGTATGCTTTTGTGTACTGGTGGCGTGCTGGTGCGTATGCTGATGGAATGGTTGCTGTGCTACGCATTGTTTTTGCATGAAGAAGCAGGAACGGTATTGGTGCGTATCTATTTTCCCAATGCACTGTATACGTTAGTATTAGCGCCGTTGATGTATTGGATCGTATTGTGGATGGCGCGGTTCTTGCGCTGCCGTCAAAACAACTAATGTTACGATAATACGGTGAAAGGAGGTGGGCTTATATGTTACGTGAATCCAATGTAAACGGTATCAGGATGAAACGTGCTTTAGCTTTGCTGCTGATAATGATGGTAGTATTGGGCGTTTTTTCTGTGCGTTTGTTTCAGATACAGATTGTGCAGGGGGAGGAGTACGCAAAATTAGCGGATGAAAGCTATAAGACGTCCGTATCTATAGCCGCCTCCCGTGGTGAGATCGTGGATTGTAATCAGGTGCCGTTGGTGTCCAATCGTACCAGTTATGCAGTCACTTTGGATTACAACTATTTCCCCCATGGGAACAGTGCGGAAAAATTGAAGGAACAGAATGACTGCTTGTTGCGGTTGGTCCGTTTGTTGCAGGCAAATTCAGAAGAGTGGACGGATACGTTGCCCATTACTCATAACCAGCCGTATGCCTTTGAAGAGGATAGAGACAGCGGTATCGCACGGCTGAAAAAGATGCTACGTATGGCTAATTACGCCACAGCGGAACAATGTCTGGAACAGATGATTAAAAAATACCAACTGACCGATTACGCCGTTGAGGATCAGCGGATTTTGGCGGGAATTCATTATGAAATGGAGTCCGCAGGCTTTTCGGCTAAGGTGCCTTATACGTTTGCCGGTGATGTTTCTTCCACAGTGATGTATCAGATCTTGGAGAATAGCACGCAATTCCCGGGCGTGGACGTGATTACAGTTCCGGTACGTGAATATGTCAGCGGTACGACTGCGTGCCATATCATCGGTACGGTTGGCCCCATTTACGCGGAAGAATATGCCGATCTAAAGGATAAGGGATATTCCTACAATGATATTTTAGGAAAGAGCGGTATCGAAGCGGCAGCGGAGAACTATCTGCGCGGAACAGCGGGTAAAAGAGTCTTATCCAAGAACTCACAGGGTGTTGTCACCTCCGAGATTGAGGAGTTGGCACCCGAACCGGGCCAGACTGTTGTGTTGGCATTGGACTCTCGTGTTCAGCAGGCGGCACAAAATGCTTTGAATGAAAAGATCACTTCTTTACGCGCTACGGGTGTAGAGGGTAAAGGTAAGGATATTAAAAGTGGCTCTGTTGTGGTTTTGGATATTCATACGGGTGGGGTTATCACCTGTGCCTCGTGGCCGGATTATGATCTGTCAACTTACAGCAGCAACTATAATGAGCTGATTGCCGATCCTGATAATCCCCTGTTTAATCGTGCATTAAACGGTGCTTTTCCTTGCGGTTCCACTTTTAAACCGGGTGTTGCTTTGGCGGCACTGACTGAGGGTATCGTATCGGCCGGTGAGTCGATCAATTGCACCTATACCTACGAGTATTATGCCCCTAGTTACAGACCTAAGTGTATGTCGCGGCACGGCAATCTGAAGGTTGCCACCGCTATCGAAAAGTCCTGCAACTACTATTTCTATGACGTAGGACGGCGTATGGGCTCCGGTTTATTTAGCTATTTAACGTTGTATGGTTTCGGCCAGAAGACCGGTGTGGAGATAGGAGAGTCTTCCGGTATACAGCAAACTCCCGAATATATGCGCGCCATCGGCGGAACTTGGGTAGGCGGCGATTATCTTCAGTTGGCTATCGGTCAGCGTGGCTCGTATACACCCATACAGTTGGCCGCTTATGCTATGATGATCGGTAACGGCGGTACCCGTTATAAAACTCATTTTATCAAATCGGTGCGTAGTTATGATGGTAAAAGTGAAACGGTGATGCCGGCAGAGGTGGCTGCAAAAGTTGAGTGGAGTCAAAATGCGATGGATGCGGTGCAACAGGGTATGATTGCGGTTGGTAAGACCGGTACGGCGCGGGCGTCGTTTGCCAGCGCACCGTATTCTGTGGCTTGTAAAACAGGTACGGCACAGACAGGTATCAGCGGTCAATCCGATCACGGTACGTTTATTGCTTATGCACCTGCGGATAATCCTGAGGTAGCTATTGCAGTCGTAGCAGAGAATGGTACGTCTTCCGCCTCCGCTTGGATAGCGCGTCAGGTTTTGGATGCGTATTTTGCTGTGAAGGAGTCAGGGGAGGGGATAACTCCCGATGGAGTTTTACTTCCTTGATTTTTGTAGAAAAAAGTCAATTCAATCGGCATAAAGGGTTTACTTTTGTGTAGGATTATGATATAATCTCTTATCATGAATTGTTTTGGGAGGTGAGGAGTATTGGGCCAGATCTGTGTTGTTACGTCAGGTAAAGGCGGAGCAGGCAAATCAACGGTTACTGCCGGCCTGGGATATGCTTTGTCCCGTCATAACGGCCGTGTGCTGTTGATTGATGCGGATGCGGGTCTTCGCAGCCTGGATTTGATGCTGGGTGTCAGCGGGACCACGATGTATGATCTGTCGGATGTGTTTGCCGGTAATTGTGAGCCTGTTCGAGCCATTTATTCCTCACCGGTTTTTCAAAACGTTTTTGTGCTCCCTGCACCGCTGCGGTTAGAAGAGATGTGCTCTCCTGAAGAAATGCGGATGTTATGTCGCGGTTTGGCGACCTATTATGACCAGGTCATTATTGACTGCCCTGCAGGCTTGGGACCTGGGTTTGAGACCGCCATTGCTGCAGCGGATCGTGCATTGGTGGTATCCACGCCTGATATGGTGTGTGCGCGGGATGCTCAGATTCTTGGGCATTTGTTGGATGAACGGCAGTTGCGCTCACATTTGATTATCAATCGTCTTCGCCCCAATAAGGTGATGGACGGTTCTATGCCGGATGTGGACGAGATCATTGATACGGCAGGTATCCAATTGTTAGGCATTATTCCGGAGGACGAGGAGGTAGCAGTGGCTTGTGCCAATGCCCGTCCTTTGCCTGCGGCTTGTAATGCGGCAGTATGCTTTGAAAATATTGCACGTCGGTTTATGGGTGCTTCGGTGCCTTTGGCTAAGTTGGAAAAGATGTAAGAAACAAACAATATTATGAGGAGGTAATTCGTATGAATATAGCGTTGATTGCACACGATGCAAAGAAGGAACTGATGGTTCAGTTTTGTATTGCATATTGCGGCATTCTGAGCCGCCATACTCTGTGTGCTACCGGTACTACCGGTAAGCTGGTTTCAGAGGCTACCGGTCTGGAGATTGTACGCTATATGAGCGGCGCTCAGGGCGGCGATCAGCAGATTACTGCTCGTATCGCCTGCGACGAAATTGACCTGCTCTTGTTTTTCCGCGATCCTATGACCGCAAAGTCCAATGAACCCAACGATCTGGATATGTTGCGCCTGTGCGATACCCGTAACATCCCCGTGGCTACCAATATTGCTACGGCTGAGGTGCTGATTCACGGTCTGGAGCGCGGTGATCTGGATTGGCGTAACGTGGTCAATCCCCGCAATCGATGAATATGGGCGTCAACACCGCCGCAAAGGGGTGCACCTCGGTGTGCCCTTTTGCCTTGTATATATCACAGAGAGGAACGTATTAATATGGCTTTGATTACCCAAGCTCCCCGCGGCACGCAGGACGTGCTGCCGGAGAATAGTTATAAATGGCAATACGTAGAGCAGACCGCTCTGGCTATTGCGCGGGATTTCGGATTCCACGAGATCCGTACCCCCGTGTTTGAGCACACGAACCTGTTTCAGCGTTCGGTAGGTGAGACCACTGATGTGGTGCAGAAGGAAATGTACACCTTTGAGGATAAGGGTGGCCGTAGTATCACCCTTCGCCCCGAAGGTACCGCCGGTGCAGCCCGCGCTGTGCTGGAGCACGGACTGTTAGCGGGTGCGTTGCCTGTAAAGGTGTCTTACCTCACATCCTGTTATCGCTACGAAAAGAGCCAGAAGGGCCGCTATCGCGAGTTCCATCAGTTTGGTGTCGAGTGTTTCGGCGCTTCTGCGCCTCAGGCTGACGCCGAGGTGATCTCGCTGGCTATGCTGACCGTCAAAACATTGGGTCTTGAGAATGTGGCACTCCACATCAACTCTATCGGTTGTCCTACCTGTCGTGCGCTGTATACCGAGGCGTTGCACGCGTATTTTGCCGATCATCAAAAGGAGCTGTGCGGCACGTGCTTAAGCCGACTTGAGCGCAATCCTATGCGTATATTGGATTGCAAATCTCCCGTTTGTCACGGCATTGCTGCTGAGGCTCCGGTGATGCTGAACTATCTCTGTGAGGACTGTGCTGCTCATTTTGAGGCGGTTAAGGGTTGTTTAGACGCTGCCGGTGTTGAATACGTTATTGACGAGCATATCGTCCGTGGCTTGGATTATTACACCCGCACCGTGTTTGAACTGGTATCCGAACAGGGACTTGTGGTAGCCGGCGGTGGTCGCTATGACGGTTTGATTAAAGAATTGGGCGGTCAACCCCAGCCTGGTCTCGGTTTTGGTATGGGCATTGAGCGTATGCTGATGACTATGGAGGAGCAGGGTGTTCGTTTCCCTGATCCGCCTGTGTGCGATCTGTATTTTGTATCTATGGGTCAGGCCGCCGCGCAGAAATGCTTTGCGTTGGCTACTGCCCTGCGTGAGGGTGGTGCCGCTGTGGAATGCGATATTGTCGGACGGTCCTTAAAGGCGCAGATGAAATATGCCGATAAGCTGGGTGCTCGCTACACCATTGTGGTGGGTGATAACGAACTGGAAACCGGTCGCGCCCAGTTGAAAGATATGAACAGCGGCGCCACCGAAGAAGTATCCTTGGACGATGGTCTGTATACTGTTCTGCGACAGAAATTATTGGATCGTGAACTGGCAGATATGGCCGGTATGTTTGGTGAGATCGCTGATTTTGCTTAAGTACTTGATAAGAAAGAGGAGATACCTATGGCAGAAACGATAAAAGGTTTGCGCCGCACCGATTATTGCGGCACTTTCCGTGAGGAGAACGCCGGTCAGGAGGTTACCGTTTTCGGCTGGGTTCAGCGTCAGCGCGACTTGGGTCAGTTGATCTTTGTGGACCTGCGTGACCGCAGCGGTATTGTGCAGCTGGCTTTTGACCAGGACACCGACAAAGAGGTGTTTGATAAGGCTTTCACCTTGCGTAGTGAGTACGTTGTTGCCGCCCGCGGTGTGGTGCGTGTGCGTTCCTCCCGCAACAAGGATATTCCCACCGGTGACATTGAGATTGCCGTTGAGGAACTGCGTATTCTTAATAAAGCAGAAACCCCTCCCTTTGAAATTGTGGAGAATTGTTCCACCGCAGAGGCGACTCGTCTGAAATACCGCTATTTGGATCTGCGTCGTCCCGACCTGCTGAACAATCTGTTGATGCGTCACCGCATCACGAAGGTGATTCGCGATTTCTTTGATAAAAATGGTTTTATCGAGCTGGAAACGCCTATGCTCATTAAGTCCACTCCCGAGGGCGCTCGTGACTTCTTGGTGCCCAGCCGTTTGCATCAGGGCGAGTTCTATGCGCTGCCCCAGTCTCCTCAACTGTACAAGCAGTTGAGCATGGTGGCGGGTTTTGACCGCTATGTGCAGTTGGCTCGTTGTTTCCGCGATGAGGACCTGCGTGCTGACCGTCAGCCGGAGTTTACTCAGATCGATCTGGAGATGTCCTTTGTGGATGTTGAGGACGTTCTGTCCATCGGCGAGGAGTTTATGCGCACTCTTTTCAAAGAGGTGCTGGGCGTGGATCTGCCCAATGCCTTGCCTCGCTTGACCTACAATGATGCTATGGAGCGTTATGGCTCGGATAAGCCTGATACGCGCTTCGGTATGGAGATCATCGACCTGACCGACGTTGTCAAGGATTGCGGATTTGGTGTGTTTTCCTCTGCCGTTCAGGGCGGTGGTACCGTCCGTTGCTTGACTGCTAAGGGTGTCGCCGGTACTCTTTCTCGTAAGGAAATTGATAAACTGACCGAGTTTGTTCGTGGCATTGGCGCTAAGGGCCTGGCATGGATCCGTTGGGTGGATGAGGCTCCCGCTTCCTCCTTCGGTAAGTTCTTGACCGAGGATGAGATGGCTGCTCTGTTGACCGCCGCTGGTGCCGAGCAGGGCGACGTGGTGCTGATTGTGGCTGATACGGTGAAGAAACACGTGCTGACCACATTGGGCGCGCTGCGTCTGGAACTGGCTAATAAATTGGATATCCCTCGCGATGGTTACAATTTGCTATGGATTACCGAGTTCCCCTTCTTCGAGTGGGATGAGGAGAGTCAGACCTGGGTGGCTATGCACCATCCCTTTACCTCGCCTCTGGATGAGAGCATCCCGTATTTGGATACCGATCCCGACAAGGTATACGCCAAAGCTTACGACCTGGTTCTCAATGGTATCGAGTTGGCTTCCGGTTCTATCCGTATCACCGATCCCGAATTGCAGAATCGTATGTTCAGTGCTTTGGGTCTGTCCCAGGAGGAGGCACAGCAGAAGTTTGGTTTCTTGCTGGATGCATTCCGCTACGGTGCTCCGCCCCACGGTGGTATGGGCATCGGTCTGGACCGTTTGGTGATGCAGATGGTGGGCGCTGCCACTTTGCGTGATGTTATTGCCTATCCCAAGGTGCAGAATATGACCGAGCCGATGACGGATTGTCCTTCTGTGGTGGATGATCAGCAGTTGTTGGATTTGGGTATTGCTTTACGCACCGAATAAAGATGTGTGAGTCCCGCGTCACCTTGTGTGACGCGGGATTTTTCTCATATTTTGGCGATATTCAGCAAAACGGTGTTGAATAATCTGCAAAATAATGGTATAATAATAGGTAATTAAGTAAAAGGAGGGGTTTCTATGCAAATGCGTCGCTGGAATGAAGCGAAATTGGATACAAGTTTAGCAGCAGAATTGTCGGAAGCATGCGAAATCCATCCTTTTTTATCCCTTTTGCTGACAGCACGCGGATACGATGCTCCGGAAGAGATTTTTAGTTTTTTGATAGGGAATGAAGAAGAGGTAGACCCTTCTGATTTTGCGGATATGGATTTGGCTGTATCCCGCATTCGTCGCGCTATTGATGATAAACAGCGTGTGCTGATTTACGGTGATTATGACGTGGATGGCATAACTGCCACGGTTATGCTGTATACTTATTTGAAGCAGCAGGGAGTAGATGTACTGTATTATATTCCTTCCCGCGATGATGGATATGGTCTGCATCTGGAGTCCATTATGTGGGCAGCAGAACATAAGATTGACTTGATTATTACCGTTGATACCGGCATTGCGGCCATTGAAGAAATTCAATTGGCTAATGAAAAAGGTATTGACGTGGTGGTGACCGATCATCATCAGCCCGGCGAAACGCTGCCCCAAGCGGTGGCGGTAGTGGATCCGCACCGTATAGATTGTGAAAGCACCTATAAGAATTTTGCCGGTGTCGGCGTGGCATTTATGTTGGTCTGTGCTCTGGAAAAGGACAGCGAGGCCGTATTTGCTCGCTTTGGCGATCTACTGGCTTTAGGAACATTAGCGGATATGATGCCGCTACAAGGGTTTAATCGGGATTTAATGCGTCGCTGTCTGCATTTGTTGGATGAGAGTACACGCCCCGGTCTGGTCGCCTTGCGTCGCGTAGCGGGTTTGGAAGACAAAACCTTGACGGCGTCCTTGGTGTCCTTTAGCTATGCTCCACGTATCAATGCGGCGGGGCGTATGGCAGATCCGTCTGTTGCGGTACGGCTTTTGCTCAGTGAGGATGAAACTGAGTGTCGGCAGCTGGCGGAGGAGATTCAGAGACTGAATCAACAGCGCCAACTGGCTACTAATGATATTTTAGCACAGGTTGAACAGCAACTGGAGAGACATCCGGAATGGTTATATGACCGTGTTTTAGTGGTCAGCGGCGATGAGTGGCACGGAGGTTTGTTGGGTTTGGTAGCGTCCCGATTACAGGACCGTTACGGTAAACCTGCCATTGCTTTGACTTTGGGGACAGATGGCGTCGCTCACGGTTCGTGCCGCAGTCCCAGTGGCTTTTCAATATTTGACGCTCTGACCGCGTGTGAGGACTTATTGACCCAATATGGAGGACACGATCAGGCGGCGGGTGTAACGTTGCCGGTATCTGAGGTAGATCGGTTCCGCTGTGCTATTAATCGTTATGCTGCGGACCGTTATCCGTCTATGCCTGTGGCGTTCTTGGATGTAGCGGTGCGGATTCGTCCCGACCAGGTCAACGCCGAGAAACTGTCTTTATTGCAGGTGCTGGAGCCTTTTGGCTGCGGTAATCCTGTGCCGTTGTTTGGACTCTACCGGATGCAACTGGATAATATTACCGCTGTTGGTGGTGGCAAGCACCTGCGGTTATCCTTGAGCCGTGACGGCGTTCGTATTAGTGCCATTATGTTCCAGATAACACCTGAGGAATTTCCGGTTGCGTGTGGTTCTACGGTTAATTGTGTGGTCAGCCTGGAGCGTAATGAATATCGTGGAAACGTAATGGTCAATGTGCGGGTGAGGGATATTTCCTTTACCGATACTGACCGCGAAGAAATGATTGAAGAATTGGCTCAATTTGAGTCTGTGCTTCGTGGTGAGTATTGTCCCGATCCGCAAACTGCCTTATTAAATAGAGAGCAGTTGGCGCATTTCTATAGCCTGTTAAGGGCCAGTCGTGAATGGAACGGTACTCCGGAGCAGTTACGGCATGCTTTGGGGGCAAAAGCTCCTTCTTGCTTGAGCTTACTTATTGCATTGGAGATATGGCAACAGGCCGGAATTTTGCAATGGTACGATCGTGGTGATCGTCTGTCGATTCACCTGTTGCCCACTGAGGGGAAAGCAGATCTTACCGCAACGCCCTTGTGGAATTACATAATGAAAGGGGATGCGAATCATGTCGGCGAATAAACGTATTGAATACAAAGAAGACATTATCCGTCAGTTGGAAGAATTGATCGAAAGCAGTGATATAGTATACGATATGGATCGCATCCGTGATGCTATCGCGTTAGCAGTTTCTGCCCACGACGGACAAATGCGTCAGTCGGGTGAGGAGTATGTGTGTCATCCTCTCCACGTTGCGATTATTTTGGTGGAAATCGGTATGGACAGCGATGCGGTTGTGGCAGCACTGCTTCACGACGTAGTGGAGGATACCGATATTGAGTTAACTGAAATCAGTCGTCGTTTTGGTCAAGATGTAGCCGATCTGGTGGATGGCGTTACTAAGATTACCAAAATGAATTTCTCCACCCGTGAGGAACAGCAGGCGGAGAACGTTCGAAAAATGCTGTTGGCTATGGCCAAAGACGTCCGCGTAATGATTATAAAACTGGCGGACCGCTTGCATAATATGCGTACCAGTGATGGATGGGCACCTCAGAAACAACGGGATAAGGCCCGCGAAACGCTGGATATCTATGCGCCCTTGGCTCATCGTTTGGGTATTCGTACCATGAAGGAAGAACTGGAGGATTTGTCTCTGCAGGTCTTGGACCCCATCGCGTATCAAGAGGTGGAGGAAAATCTGGCTCTGCATGCCGATGAGCGTGCGGCCTTTCTGACCAGTATCCAGGAGCGTATCGGCGAGCATTTGACTGAGTTTGGTCTTAAGGCGGATATTTTTGGCCGCATTAAGAGTTACGCCGGCATCTATCGTAAGATGTATATGCGCGGTCGTGCTTTTGATGAGATCTTTGATATTTATGCGGTGCGTGTGATTGTGGACAGTGTAAACGATTGTTACAATGTGCTGGGTATTATTCACGAGATGTTTACACCGTTACCCAATCGGTTTAAGGACTATATCTCCACGCCTAAGCCGAATATGTACCAATCCTTGCATACCACTGTGCTCAGCAAAGAGAAGATTCCCTTTGAGGTGCAGATTCGCACATGGGATATGCATTACACGGCAGAATACGGTATCGCAGCTCACTGGAAATACAAGGCCGGTATCCAGAAGAAGGATAAGTTAGAGGAACGTCTTGCTTGGATCCGTCAGTTTATTGAGAACCAAAAGGATGTGGATGATGCTGAGGATATCGTTCGCAGTATCAAAACGGACTTGGATATTGAAGACGTCTTTGTGTTTACCCCCAAGGGTGACGTGATTACTCTCTCCGAGGGGAGCACGGTCATTGATTTTGCCTATGCAATTCATACTGCGGTGGGCAACCGTATGGTAGGAGCAAAGGCCAACGGACGCATCGTGCCCTTGGATTATAAGGTAAAGACCGGTGAGATCGTGGAGGTGTTGACCACCTCTGCCGCTAACCACGGCCCCAGCCGTGATTGGCTGAATATCGTTCATACCAGCGAAGCACGGAATAAGATCCGTAGCTGGTTCAAAAAGGAGCGTCGTGAGGAGAACATCCAGCAAGGAAAAGCTGAGTTGGAGCGTGAATTATCTCGCAACCTTATCCGTATTCCCGAGGAACGGATGGAGCAATTTTTGATGTCCCAGGCTAAGCGTCAGCATTGTGCTTCACTGGATGATTTCTATGCTGCCATCGGCTATGGCGGCGTTATGCTGTCCCGTTTGATTCCTCGCATCAAAGAGGAATACAATCGTATGATGCGGGAAGAGCAGATTGCGGTGGCTCCGCTGAAAACGGTTATGGCACAGCCCCGTCGTCGTCACGTGGGCGGTGTAATTATTGACCAGATGGATGATTGTCTGGTTAAATTTGCACAGTGCTGTAATCCAGTGCCCGGCGACGACATTATCGGTTTTATCACGCGTGGCTACGGTGTGTCCATCCATCGTTGTGATTGCTCCAATGTTCCGAAGGATATGAATAATGCTCCTAATAAAGAACGTTGGATTACGGTACAGTGGGAGCAAGCAGTGAATACCGAATTCAATGCTAATCTTCGCATTGTCGCTCATGATCAGGTGAACCTGCTGCTAAAGCTTGCCACCACTCTGTCCAATCTGCACATTCCTGTGCATTCCTTGAATGCCCGCGATGTGGAGGATGGCGGCGCCGTGGTGAGTATGACCGTGGCGGTGAACAGTGTGGATCACCTACAGTATATTATCCAGAAATTGCGTGCTGTACCCGGCGTGGACGACGTGCAACGAACAGGAATGTAAGGAGATAAATAATGAAAGCGGTATTTCAGCGTGTAACTGAGGCATCGGTCACCATTGATGGAGAGCGGATTTCGGCTATTGGTAGCGGCGCGTTGCTGTTGGTCGGCGTCTGTGACGGCGATACCGAACAGGAAGCTGCACTGCTCGCCAAAAAGGTGTCCGAATTGCGTGTGTTCTGCGATGAAGAGGACAAAATGAATCTCTCCGTGCTGGATGTTGGCGGTAGTATTTTAGCGGTATCTCAGTTTACCTTATGTGCCAATACCTCTCGTGGTCGACGTCCTGATTTCTTCGGGGCGGCCAAGCCGGCGCTGGCGCAGCCACTGTTTGATTATTTTGTGGAATGTTTGAGGCAGAATGGAGTTGCCGATGTGCAGACAGGCCGATTCGGTGCGGATATGCAGGTGCGATTGCTCAATGACGGTCCTGTGACTATCCTATTGGATACCGATACGTGGAAGAAAGGGAATAAGTGATGCCAATTCGACAGCTGGTGTTGGGTGATTTAGACACCAATTGCTATATTGTTTGGGATGATGCCAAACAGGCTCTGATTATCGATCCTGGCGATGATGCAGACACCATCTTGGATGCTGTGCGGCAAGAGGGACTGACGGTGATTGCTGTCGTGTTGACCCACGCACACTTTGACCATATGTTGGCGGCCGAATCTGTGTGCGCCGCAACGGGTTCTCCGTTGTATGTGGGCAGGGGAGATGCAGAGGCTATGACCGACCCTGTCCGTAATTTGTCGGGTCTGTTCACCGATTCTGCCGCAGTCACGGTGGACGAGTTTATCCCCCTTAACGAGGGGGACACACTGTGTTGCGGAGAAATGGTGTTTTCGGTGATGGAAACACCGGGACATACACCGGGATGTATCTGTCTGTACGGTGACGGTCATCTGTTTGCGGGGGATACCCTGTTTAGAGACAGTATCGGACGGCTGGATTTCCCCGGCGGTGACTCGAATGCTATGATTGAGTCCCTGCGTCGATTAATGCAGTTGCCCGAAGATACCTTGGTATATTCAGGACACGGACCCTCTACCACTATAGGTCGTGAAATGCGGCATAATCCCTATTTACGATAAAGGAGTGACGGTATGCATTTGTATTTGTGCGGCAATGATTTCCATTTTGAACTGGAAAATGTGTGCCGTTTATTCTTGCCGTTAGAAAAGGTCAATATCCATTATGAAGAATCGCCGGAGCTGTTAGAGGGCTTAGTGGTGGAGTGCACACAACAGAACCTGAACCAGGCTGTGCGGCTGGTGTGTCGGGTTCGTTTGGATGGCTTTGATGAACAGTTGGAGTCGAATTTACAGGCTGATTTGCCGGATCTGTTGGATGCTTGTGAACTGGAACTGTGTACGTTACTCTATTATTTGTTCGTAAAGCTACTGGGCTTTACACACGGATGGGGCTTAATTACAGGCGTTCGCCCTGTTAAATTGCTGCGCCGCTTGACCCGTGAGATGGGGAGCGACGGGGCATTGGCTTATTTCCGCGATAAACTGTTGGTCAGTGATGAAAAGCGGCAATTGTGTCACACCACTCTGCAGGCGGAGGATAAATTGTTGGCGTTATCTAACAATAAATCGTTTAGTTTGTACGTATCTATTCCTTTTTGTCCTACCCGCTGTGATTACTGTTCTTTTGTATCCCAGACGGTGGTGCAGGCCAAAAAGCTGATTCCCACCTATGTGGAGAAACTGTGCCAAGAAATCGTCCACACAGGAGAACTGGCCCGTCGTTTGGGCTTGCGGTTGGAAACGGTGTATTTCGGCGGTGGTACGCCCACCACGTTGTCTGCTGATCAGTTGACGGCGCTGTTTAAAACCGTAGAGCGGTCCTTTGACCTATCCACACTAAGAGAATATACTGTTGAGGCAGGCCGCCCCGATACGGTAACGCCGGAGAAGATGGCGGTTATTCGTGCCGCAGGTGTGGGACGGGTCAGCATCAATCCGCAGACACTGCAACCGCAGGTATTGGCGGGTATTGGTCGCAAGCACTCGGTAGAGCAATTCTATGATGCTTTTGATATGGCTCGCAAGGCGGGGTTTGATAATATTAACACTGACCTAATCGCGGGTTTGCCGGGGGATACCTATGATGGGTTTGCCGATACCATGGAAAAGATATTGGCTCTGGCCCCCGAAAGTGTTACGGTACATACGCTGTCGATGAAGCGTGCCTCCAACATAATGTTACAGCATCGTCCTGATTTTGGCGTTGAGGACGATGCGGTGCGGATGGTACGTCTGTCGGCAAAGCAATTGCCGGCTTATGGTTATGCACCGTATTATTTGTATCGTCAGAGCCGCACGGTTGGTAATCAAGAGAATGTAGGTTGGGCCAAGCCGGGATATGAGGGTTTGTATAACGTCTATATTATGGATGAGACTCACACCATTCTGGGCTGTGGTGCCGGTGCTGTGAGCAAGTTGAAACAACCGGGGACCGACTATCTGGAGCGTATTTTCAACTACAAGTTCCCGTATGAATATAATACAGGTCTTGAGGAGATGCTACGCCGTAAGGATGCAGTCCCTACATTTTATGAACGGTATGTTTTTTAATGGGATATTCGGAATGATCAAACAGCAAAAAGGAGTGTATGACTATGGCAACTTGGGAAGATGTAGTATGTAAGGCGAAGGAATTGGCCGGTGCCGCGGGACGTAAGGTGACCGACGTGGCGGAGCTGACCAAGCAGAAACTGAAGATTGCCGAGAATGAGCATGCTATCCGAGATGTGATGGAGGCTCTCGGCCGCGTGGTATATGAGAGCCAAAAAGCCGATGCCGCGCCGGATGCGGAAATCGTAGCCGAATTGGTGCGGCAGGTGGATGACCTGTATACCGAGAACGAGCGTCTGCAGGCTGAGGTAGATAACTGTTGTGGTCGTCAGACTTGTTCTTGCGGCAAAACAAATCCGCAGGGGGCCGCTTACTGCAACTCTTGTGGTAAGCAACTGTAATTGATTAACGAAAGGACGCAACCGCTTAGCGGTTGCGTTCTTTCGTTGAAATTAATCTTGACAAGGTATACGCATTGCTGTATTATTGTTGTAGGACAATTTGGGGAGGAGTGCTCACAATGAAAAAGGTATATGTTGTTTTGATGGCTTTGATTCTATGCATAAGTTCGACAGCCTGTATCTGTGTGCCGAATACGCCGGATGTGTCTGATGTATCCGGCGGTGATTCCAATTTAGTAAATCGGGTGGTTTGCGAGAATGATACCTATTCCATCCGTTTATTACATGAGAGCGATTTTGAGGTACAGGCCATTTATGGTATCGGTAATGGCTGGGTGAACGTATATGGCGTGTACAATGGTCAAAAAGGTTTTTTCTATGTTAACGAGGCCGGTCGGGTGCTTAATAACGGAGTTTATCAGTTGGCCTATCCCTTTAATTCTGGTTGGGCCTATGCACAGAAGGGTGATATGAATTGGTTTGTTCTATATCCGGATGGAACGGAGGAACCGGCCAAGGGCGACGTTTCGTCCTCGTTCTATACCCGTGAGATGATCGAGGTGAATGGTGAAGAGCGATTCTATATCGCCCGCAAATCGGGTGGCGCGTGTGACCCCATCTTTTCTTGGATTGAGACGGCGGATTTGGACTATAACTACGCCGTCCTCGCAGAAGGTGAGCATAAGAACGTACTGATCAATTCCGACGGCGAGATACTGGTCACCTTGCCGGATGATTGCAAGGGAGCCGTGGTGGGCGACAGCGCCATGGTGGGCAAGTTTGAGGGCGATGGAAACTATGTTTTATACCGTCCCATGGATTACACAGGAAAGGTACTGGGTAAGCATCGTTTTCGTGTGCTGACGCAGAAAAGCCTGTTTTTGGCCGCCGGCTGTCTGGATAATCACTTAGTTCTGGTGGATGACAAAGGCGAGATTGTCTTGGATACCGATATTGCTTTCGGTGACGTACCTGAGCAGGGCTGCTTGTCCTTCGATAAGGATCTGGTGGCGATGCTGAACAAGGACGGTAAATTGACTATCTATAAGGTGGAACTGAAACAGGAATCCCTGCGCCGTGTGGCACTGGAACTGTTGGCGAAAGCGGCAGAGATAGCCGGCCTGTACCGCTCTGAGGGTTCCGTGGATATGGATGAGGTTCTGAAAGAGGGTACTATCGTCCATCGAAACGGTACTTCCTTTACTCTAGATGGTGATTATTATTTGTGCACGGCTTCGTTATTCGGAAAGAAACTACAGTCGATGCAGGACTTGGAAAAGGCCATTACGAGTGTGTATACAGATTCCGTAGCGGATTATTATAGCAATCATTCTAAGTTTGTGGAACACGATGGTGCCCTATATATGTTTGGTGGTGGTGCCGGTTACCTGCCGATATCGATGCCCGGCAGTTTGCAGTTTACTCGTGTAACGGAAGATGAAGTCACCTTTAATTTTTCTGAGTGCTATAACTCTTTTGCAGACGTAAGTACCTCGAGTTACACGATGGTCAAAACATCTGACGGATGGCGTTTGAATACACTGTTTCAAGGGATAATTTTGGATTAATAAAAAACGCAACCGCTATAACGGTTGCGTTTTTAATTGGTGTCTTTAGACGTAGAAATAAACCCCCGGTTCTACCGGGGGAAGATCAAAGAGCGGAGCGATCCCTTGCCTCCCCTTGTTCGACTTCGCCGAAGGCGAATGTCGCGGAGGTTGGATTTTTGCCGTAGGCAAAAAGACGGAGGGGTAGTTTCGTTATCTCTCCCTCAGTCCTCGCTGATGCTCGGACAGCTCCCTCGTCAGAGGGAGCCGAACAAGGTGCTGCGCTATAACCCGTTTACGGGTGGCCGTGCGATTGATGCGATAATATAGTTCAGTGGCCCCTTTTAGGGGCTGATCCGGCAATAACCCCTTTTAGGGGTTAGTCAAACCACCGGTTGAACCGGTGGTTTATGATTGCTCATATTCGTCTAAAAATGAGTGGTATTCATCGCCTTTGTGATAACTGATAACAGTCTCCAAGTTCACGTTTTCCGCACTACGGAAGATGTTGATATCGGATTGGGGATTGGTTTTGCGTAGGTCGGCTAATAATTGTTTGATCTCAGCTCGTTTAGATTGATTCTCGCGGCTGTCGGTAACCGAGCAGGCACAGCGGATAAAACTGAGCTCGTTGTATCGTGCCCAAGCCTCGATATCCTTTTCCCGCACCAGATACAGGGGGCGGATCAGCTCCATACCGGGATAATTTATGCTGTGGAGTTTGGGCATCATTGTCCGCATTTCCGCGGCGTACAGCAAACTCATCATTGTAGTCTCAATAACATCGTCGAAATGATGTCCCAAAGCAATTTTATTGCATCCCAACTGCTGAGCATATTTGTACAAATAACCGCGGCGCATCCGCGCACAGAGATAGCAGGGGGTACTTTCCTGTTTTTCCACCACAGAGAAAATGGGACTTTCAAAAATATGAGCAGGAATCTGCATTTCTGCCAACAATTCTTCAATACGGCGGCGGTTTTCGGGTCGATAACCGGGATCCATCACTAAGAACTCCAATTCAAAAGGAACGTCGCTACCGTGGCGTTGCAGTTCCTGCAGACATTTCGCCAAGATAAAGGAATCCTTACCGCCGGAGATACACACGGCAATGCGGTCACCCGCCTGGATCATTCGGTAATCCTTTAATCCGCCGATGAAATTGTTCCAAATGGTCTTGCGATACTTCTTGATTATACTGCGTTCAATCAGCTGACAGCGTTCCATTTCAGCCTCCTTTGCGGTTCTGTAGCACCTGCTTGAGACTGCCTAACAGCAGACGGAAATTGACCAGCAAGACCAGTAGGAACATAGCGGGGCATATGAACTGCCAATAAGGAACTTCAAAGACCATCATAAAGCACTGTGCGATAACGATGGTCATATTCAAACTGAAACGGGGCAGATTCCAACCGATGGGAATGAACTTGCGGGTGTGGAACGCGCGTAGTAAGACAACCAAACCATAACTGAGAGCAGTGGCCAATGCGGCACCGTGGGCCCCCATACGGGGGATCAGTAAGAAGTTGGCGCTAATGTTGGCTATCGTTCCGATGATGGTGGTCACCAGTGAACTTTTGCTCTTTTTTTCCACCACGTAGATGGTGCCCAGGAAAGTGACGAAACAGGACATGGCAGTAGCTATGACCAAGGTGGGAATATATTGCCACGAGTCAAAGAAACTGTCTGCCGCAATGATGCGAGTGACCAACTTAGCACCGGCGATGAGGGCGGAGGCTCCCACGAAAATAATGGACTGGTACATAGCGAAAACATTGGTAAAGAATTTTTGCCGCTCCAGACGGCTCTTTTCGCTGAGCACTGACATTTGCCAGGCGTCCATAAAGATGCCGCACACCATAATCAGCATATTCGGCAGACGATATGCCAATGAGTACAGACCGTTGGCGGATTCGCTGACGAACAGGGTTACCATATAGCGGTCGGAATAGTCGGTGATCCACCATAGGGCAGAATTGGGTATTAGCGGGATGGAGTACCGCAGCATAGACGTGGTAACAGACTTTTTCAGTTTATCAAAGCGGATAAGCTTATACAGCTTGCCGCGGATGATCAGTATAACGGAGCAGGTCAGATCGCTCAGTGCAATAGCCAGAATATAGCCCACAATGCCCATATCCAACACGGCCAGGAACAAGATATCCAGCACCACGGTAATGGCGGTGCCGATAATCACACATATGGTGAACAGTTTGGCACGGTGCATACTCTTGATGCAGTAAGCGAACAGGTAGTGGGTAATGGCGCAGAACACAAAGATATATACCAAAAGGGCATATTCTCCAAAAGCAGGAATCAGCCGAATTAAGGGGTAAAAGAGCAGGAATACAATGAATCCTATCAAATTCACAGCCAATCCTGTGGTCAGCACCGAGCCGCGGTCGGTTTCTCCGTCCATACCAAAACGCAGTACAGCTTGGTTGATGCCCAGCGAAACCAGCGGCATCAGCATATTAGCAGTTTGTACCACTAATTCTACAATGCCGAATTCATCCGTGGTGAGGTAGTGGGTATACAGAGGGGTCAGCACCACATAGGTCATCAGTTTGGAGATAACGGTGCCGATACCCAAAATAAGGGTGAAAGAAAACAATTGCTTATACCGATTGGTCTGGCTCATATGGCGCCTCCTTTCCGTACAATCTTCAAAGAATTAGTTTATCACAATAGTACTAAAAAAACAAGTGGCTTGACAATTCTTTTCCCTTTTCATAAAATATTAGCGAGGTGAGTGTATGTTTTGGCGAAAGAAAAAGGATCCTGAGATCAGTGAAACGGCGCTGCGTTTAGATGGCAAAGAGTTAACGTTGGTGGCGCGGCGATATATGGATGAGAACGGTAATCCGCAGGAGATGGGTTTAGGCCGCGGGGGACGTATCAACACCGCCAATGGGCACGTGATCATCAATACCGCAAAAGGGGATGTGTTCGTAAACCACGATATTTCCACCGTCCAATGCGGTGAGTTGATGTCTAAGGGCGGTGCTCTGTTCAGCGGATTTAACGAACTGACAGGAGAAGAAGACTCCATTATTGCATATTACAGTAAACGACAATGAAAAAGACCTGCTTTTACAGCAGGTCTTTTTCATTTATCCGGCTGATTTCAGCAGTGTCATCGCCATAAACAGCGATATAGGCACCTTGATAATCACAGGTGAACAGCGGCAGGGAAGTGTTTGCGGTAGGGATGGTGTAGGGAGCGGTCAGACCGCATCCCGTATACTTGGAATAAGCCTCTTTTTGTGCCCATAGTTGTGTAAATCGTGTTGCATCCGTACCGACGTAGCCTTGTTCCGCATCGGTAAAACAGCGCCGCAGTACAGATGGACGGATGGGGGAGATGACCTGAATATCTGCACCGATCTCGGTATCGGATACCGCAAGTATCACCAGATTGTTGGAGTGAGCGATGCTGAAAAAGGCATTTATATTTACCAAATACGGCTTGCCGTACGGACCGTAGCGATATACGGCATCGTCGCCGAAGCGGTGCTTTAGTAACAACCCGGCGGCGGCACACTGGGCTTTTTTGAGAGGAGAGCGTAGGCGACGAATGCGCGAGCGACGTTGCGCATCAAGATGCGGCTCAGCACAGGTGAGCGCAAAGTTATCGGTTAACCAATTGCAATCGGTTAGATAAATTGTAGTCATCATCGTCCCTCCTTTCATATGTGGGATATATTTTATCACAAAAAAACATTCCCGTCAATTGACAGGCTTGGGATGGTTTTGGTATAATAGGACCATTATGTGATAAAGGAGCCTCCTATGGATATCTTACAAACACTTATCAGCGAATTTCATTTAAAACAACAGCACGTAGAAAATGTTATTGCGTTGTTGGATGACGGCAATACCATTCCGTTTATTGCCCGTTATCGTAAAGAGCAGACCGGCTCGCTGGATGACCAGGTTCTTCGTGAACTGGCTGACCGCTTGACCTATCTCCGTAATTTGAATGAAGCCCGCGAGAAGTATCGTGTCACCATCGAGGAGCAGGGCGCTTTGACCGAGGAACTGGCGGCGGCATTGGATGCGGCGGTAACTATGACTGAGTTGGACGATCTGTATCGCCCCTATCGTCCCAAGCGTCGCACCCGCGCGACAATCGCAAAAGAGCGTGGCTTACAGCCCTTGGCAGAGGCTTTATACGCACAGGAGCCGAAGGGGGAGGATCCCTATGTGTTGGCAGAGGGGTATATTACCGAGGATGTTCCCACGGTGGAGGATGCTTTAGCAGGCGCGCGGGATATTATTGCCGAGTTGATTTCGGACGACGCCAACGTGCGTAAGCGTCTGCGAAACGTATGTTTTGCCAACGGGCACTTGACCTCTAAGGCCGCCAAGGAAGAAGACAGCGTTTATGCCAATTACTACGATTTCCGCGAGCCACTGAATAAGGTGCCCGGCCATCGTGTGTTGGCTATCAACCGTGGTGAGCGTGAGGAATTTTTGAAGGTGCACGTGGACTTTGATACTGCTCACGCTTTGCGTATTATCTACTCCGAGCATCTGAAGGAGGATTGCCCCGCTACCGCGCAGGTGCAGATGGCGGCGGAGGACTCCTACGACCGTTTGATATTCCCCTCTTTGGAGCGCGAGATGCGAAACGCCCTCACCGATACCGCTTCTGAGGCCGCCATTAAGGTGTTTGGCGTCAATCTGCGCCAACTGTTGATGCAGCCTCCTGTTAAGGGGCGCGTTACTTTGGGCCTGGACCCCGGCTATCAGCACGGATGTAAGTGTGCGGTCATTGATGCTACGGGTAAGGTGCTGGATACCGGCATCATCTACCCTGTACCGCAGTTTAAGCGGATGGATCAAGCGCAGAAAACCGTACTGGGCTTTATCAAGAAGCACAAAGTTGAGGTTATCGCCATCGGTAACGGCACCGCGTCGCACGAAACCGAGGTGTTTACCGCCGATTTGATTCGGGATAACCATCTCACCGGTGTTTCTTATATGGTGATCAGCGAGGCGGGAGCCTCTGTGTATTCCGCTTCCAAATTGGCGGCACAGGAGTTCCCTGATTACGATGTCAACCTGCGCTCCGCCGTTTCCATCGCTCGCCGTATGCAGGATCCGCTGTCGGAGTTGGTTAAGATCGATCCCAAGGCCATTGGCGTGGGTCAGTATCAGCACGATCTGCCTCAATCCCAGTTATCCGAAACGTTGAATGGTGTGGTGGAATCATGCGTGAACGCGGTGGGCGTGGATCTAAACACCGCCTCGGCTCCTTTGCTGACCCAGGTGGCGGGTATCAATGCTACGGTGGCGAAGAATATCGTTACCTACCGTGAAGAGAACGGTATGTTTACATCCCGTGCGGCATTGAAAAAGGTGCCCAAGTTGGGTCCGAAAGCCTTTGAGCAGTGTGCCGGATTCCTGCGTGTGCAGGAAAGTAAAAATCTGCTGGACCATACGGCTGTGCACCCTGAGAGTTATCCCGTAGCCAAAGGGTTGTTGGATGTGTGTGGCATCACCGGCAAGGATATGTCCGGTCTGCAAGAAAAGGTGGATGCCTTCGGTATTGCAGCTCTGGCAGAGAAGTTAAGCGTGGGCGTGCCCACCCTTACCGATATTATTGCCGAGCTGCAACACCCCGGTCGCGACCCTCGTGACGAGCTGCCGCCCCCTCTGCTGCGTACGGATATTCTGGGTATTGAGTCGCTGAAGGAGGGTATGGAACTGACAGGCACGGTACGTAACGTCATTGATTTCGGTGCGTTTGTGGACATCGGCGTGCATCAGGATGGCCTTGTGCACATTTCCCAGATTACCAACCGCTTCATCAAGCATCCCGGCGAGGTGCTGAAGGTGGGGGATATTGTTAAGGTGTGGGTGTTGTCGGTGGATATTGCGAAAAAACGCATCGGTCTAACGATGAAACCGCCCAAGAACTCTTGACAAATGCCCGAAAATAGAATATGATATGGAGCGTAACTTTTACGCTCCATACACGCCGCTGTGGTGGAATAGGCAGACACAAGGGACTTAAAATCCCTCGGTAGAAATACCGTACCGGTTCGACCCCGGTCAGCGGCACCAAGAAATCCCGACGAACAACTGTGCGTCGGGATTTCTTTTTGTCAATGGCTAATGTGGAGATGAGATAGAATTGCCGACCAAAAAACCAAGGAACTTTTCCTTGTTCAACCCGCAGTTGAGTGTTTTCAACCTCTTATTTATTGCTATTCCAGTGTTGTTTTGCTATACTTGTTGCGAAAGGAGCGGAGGAAATGGATAATATCAATCTTGTGTTAGCAGAGAATATACAAAAATTCCGCAAAGAAAAGAATATGACCCAAAAGGAGTTAGCGGAAAAGCTGGGGGTGACCTATCAGGCAGTCTCCAAATGGGAAAATGCCAGTTCCGCGCCGGATATTTCTCTTTTGCCGATGTTGGCAGATGTGTTCGGTTGCCCCATCGATACGTTATTTTCTTTAGAAATTGAAACTAATGAAAATACAAATAAAACTATCAAATATAATGCTGTATGCACCAGTTTCCCTTGGAATGACGACGATGTAATACGCGGTGTGGTTTGTTGCGGTCACAAAATCCTTGAAGTAACAGACGGACTGGTGGATAGATTTACTTTTGAAATTGTAGGCGACGCTAAGAAGGTGGAAAGTAAAGCCAACATATCTGTCAACGGCTCCGTAAATGGTGGATGTAACGCCAAGAGGTCTATCGAAATAGCGGGAGATGTCAATGGGGGAATCAACTGTGGTTCTTACGTAAATATTGGTGGCGGTCACACCGGCGGCATTAATTGCGGTGCCTACGTATCGTGCGGAGGTAATATCGAAGGCGGCATTAATTGCGGTGCGTCGGTTAGTTGCCATAACGTTATAGCTAGAGGGATTAATTGTGGCAGTACGATTTCTGCCACTGGGAACATCGAAGCGGATACTATAAAAATCAAAAGAGGAGATGTTATTTGCAATTCCTTTAAGTGCGACACTCTCAAAGGGAATATCAAAGTAAAAACAAATGGTTAAAAATATACCCGATGCTCATATGGGCATCGGGTATATTTTTGTTTTTCTGTTGGTATTCACTTGCAATATTCTACCAGTATGGTATAATAGTAAAAAACTTCCTATGCGAGGTGTTGATTATGAAATTAACTTTAACTGAAAAAGCAAAATCTCTCGGTATCCGTCAGGATATTCTGGATACCGCTCTTGTTTCTGCCGGTAACCCCGCTAAAATCGCTGCTGTAATGCGTAAGGCACAGTCCGGACAGCGCATCACCATCGGCGTTATCGGCGGTAGCGTCACCCACGGTGCGTCTGCGACTATTAAGGAAAACAGCTACGCCGGTCTGCTGCGTAAGTGGTGGGAGGATACCTTCCCGATGTCCACCATCTCCTACATCAATGCCGGTTACAGCGGCACCTCCAGTTTGCTGGGTGTTCACCGCGTCAATGAGATGTTGCTGGATCACAACCCCGATTTTGTACTTGTAGAGTTTGCGGTTAATGATATCATCCAGGATTTCCAGGCGGAATCCTATGCCAGTCTGTTGCACAAGATTCTGACCGCCGACTGTGCACCCGCCGTGATGACCCTGTTCGTGATGAACAACGGCGGCATCAACGCTCAGGCGGATCAGCAGCCCATCTGTGCACACTACGATCTGCCTATGATCAGCTACCGTGACGCCATTTGGCCGGAGGTCAAGACCGAGCAGAATCCCGACGGTCAGTACCTGTGGGAGGATATCTGTGCGGACTGGGTGCATCCCACCGACAAGGGCCACGCCATTGTGGGTGAGCTGGTTAACGCTTATCTGACTGAGGTGTACAAGGCGATGGATACCATTTCCGCTGAGTTACCCGTTATTCCCGAGCCTTATCGTCCCTACACCTTCAAGGATGCCAAATGGTACCACTGCGAGAACACTGAGCCCGTGTCTATGGGCAGCTTTAAGGTGTTTACCAAAGAGTGCTGTTCTTGGCAGAACGAGGGCGAGGAGCCGCTGGTTATCAAAGTAGAGGGTAAGCGTATTATTCTGCCCATCTGCACTCCGTATTCCGACGATTTAAAGATGACTGTCCGTGTAGACGGTGTGGAGAAAGCTTTGCCGGAGTACATCATCCGTGGCGGTATTTTCACCAATTTCATCATTCTGGATGATGCTGAGTGCGGCGAGCACATTGTTGAGATTGTCCCCAACGGTGATACCGTCTGGTGCGGCGGTCTGCTGGTCTCTTAATTGTGTACAGCGGTGTGTCGAGGCCGATACACCGCTGTTTTGAATACTTGCTTCGTGTAGGAGGGACTACAAATGGTTTCCAAGGATATGTTGGCATTGGGTAAGAAAAGCTCGGTGATTCGTGAGATTTTTGAATATGCTAAGGTGCGTCGTGCCGAGATCGGTGCCGAAAATGTGTTTGATTTTAGTCTGGGTAATCCCAGCATTCCCGCACCAGCGGTGGTAGGGGAGACGATGCAGCGTTTGCTGGCAGAGACCGATCCTGTTCGATTACACGGCTATACCTCAGCTCCCGGTGATATGGAGGTGCGTGGGACGATTGCCGCTCACGTGCAGGAGAAGTTTGGCATCAAGGCAGACCCCTCTTTTATTTATATGACCTGCGGTGCGGCTGCTTCTCTGACAATCTCTCTACGTGCCATCTGCTCGGAGGGTGATGAAGTTATCCTTTTGGCGCCATTTTTCCCAGAATACCAAGTGTTTGTGCGTAATGCCGGCGCAGTGCCTGTCATTGTCCCCGGACGTGCAGATACATTTGATATTGATTTTGATGCATTGGCAAATGCCATTACATCTAAGACGCGTGCTGTTATTGTTAATTCACCCAATAACCCGTCGGGGGTTGTGCTGAATGAGGATTGTATTTGCCGTTTGTCAGCGTTGCTCACTGAGAAATCCGCACAGTTTGGCCGTCCCATCACGATTATCGCCGATGAGCCGTATCGTGAGTTGGTATATGATGGGGTAGAGGTACCGTATATTCCTTGCCATTATGATAACACCTTGGTGTGTTACTCTTACAGCAAATCCCTTTCTCTGCCCGGTGAGCGAATTGGCTATATTTTAGTGCCTCCGATGATGGAGAATGCCTCGGATATATTTGCTGCCATCTGTGGTGCAGGCCGCAGTTTGGGCTTTGTGTGCGCTCCCAGCTTGTTACAGCTGACAGTGGGTGCTTGTGATGGTATCACTCCTGATTTGTCTGCATATGATGATAATCGCACACTTTTGTACGAGTCCTTGACCCGTATCGGCTATGACGCTGTGCGTCCGGAGGGTGCTTTCTATTTGTTTGTCAAGGCGCTGGAGGATGACACTTATGCTTTCTGTGAGAAGGCTAAGAAATACGAACTGCTTTTGGTACCTAGTGATGATTTTGGTGTTAGTGGGTATGTGAGGATTGCATACTGTGTCAGCAATGAGCAGATTCGTCGCTCTATACCTGCTTTTGAGGATTTGTATAGAGAATATAAAGGGTTGTAATTGGGCAAAGCAACTGTAAAGCTGAACAACTTTACAGATTGAAACTGCCCTTGGTTGAGACGATAATTGACCAAGGGCAGTTTTTCTATGGTTTTTGAGTGGTTTCTCTTGACATTTTGGCTAAAATAGGGTAGAATACGCAAGCAACCGAAATATTGGGCTATAGTCTAGCGGTAGGACACGTGACTTTGACTCACGCCGTGATGGTTCGACTCCATCTAGCCCAGCCAGAAAACACCGCTTGCTTTGCAAGCGGTGTTTTCAACTAAATTTGCCCTTACGTGCAAGTGAAATTCTGCTTCGCAGAGTGAAATAGCTTCGCTGTGAAATATTCGCTAACGCGAATGTGGGCAAATTTAATTTCACTTTCTGCGTAAGCAGAAAATTTCACAATTCCGTCAAGAATTATTTCACTGCCGCCAAAAGGCGGCGATTTAACTATATACCATCCGTTAGGGCCCAGCGGTTTTCCTGTTTTTATACCCAAAATTATCGCTCGATTTTCATGTATGTAAAACTCCTACTTGATGGATTAGAACGGCCGTAATTGGTAACATGTTCACGCTTTTGTTGATTGGCCTAATCCATCTAATAAAGTACCTTTTGTTAACATCTTGATTTATTGTGTCTAAGAGTATATAATTTAGATATGAATCATAGACTGGGGTGATTTAATTTATGGGAGATATTCAGTACAAAAAAATCACATCTACCCATATTTCACTTGATGACTCTCTAATAATAGAAAGTGATGCTATTCTGGCTTTGCAAAAGTTGCCTTCTGAATCTGTTCAGTGCATTGTTACATCTCCTCCATATTGGGGATTACGCGATTATGGGATTGACGGGCAAATTGGACTTGAACAGCAACTACAGCAGTACATAAACAAGTTGGTTGCTGTATTCTCTGAGGCAAAGCGTGTTTTAAAGAAAGATGGAATTCTTTGGCTTAATATTGGTGATGGGTATACCAGCGGTAATCGTGGTTACAGAGCACCCGACAAAAAAAATCCTGCCCGAGCCATGAGCGTGCGCCCCAATACACCTGATGGGCTCAAATCCAAAGACCTTCTAGGAATCCCGTGGAGATTAGCTTTTGCTCTGCAAGCAGACGGTTGGTATTTACGGAGCGATATAATTTGGAACAAGCCCAATGCAATGCCCGAAAGCGTAAAGGACAGACCCACTCGCTCTCATGAATATGTTTTTATGCTCACAAAAAGTGAGAAATACTATTACGATAATACTTCCATAAAAGAAAATGGGCGCAACAAACGAACAGTATGGAATGTAAATACAATGCCTTTTGCAGAAGCGCATTTCGCAACATTTCCAACAGCCCTTATTGATCCTTGCATTCTTGCTGCTACCCGTGAAAATGATTATGTTCTTGATCCTTTTTTTGGATCGGGCACAGTAGGCGTTGTTTGTCAGGAGCATAACCGAAAATTTGTAGGAATTGAACTCAACAATGAGTATGTAAAAATTGCGCAGAAGCGACTTGATTCCACTTTTTTACCTGTGCTGAAAGTTGTAGGTGAGTAATATGATTAAACTTGAATTTCCTGTTACACAAATCAGCTTCGCCAACGCTCTTAAAGAAATTCGTACAACCTATCTTCAAGACGCACTTAAAGCAACAGTTTCAAGTATGGCTCTACGCGACATTGATGCGGAGTTACATAGCTTTGTCGATAGCGCCTCATTAAATTGTCTAGCGTCGCATGGCATGCGCGGAGAATTATTGTTTGCTGTTCCTTGTCTTTTGTCTGCAAACCCGAAGCTTCTAGGATACTATCGACTGCTTCTTGGATATAGCCAAAAAGGATTCTACACTAGTGCTTCAGGAGTTGGTCAATTCAAATCGCTTGAAGAAAAAGGAACTTTATCTGCAAAACAGCGTTCCGCTTTGCCTGAATTATGCAGGGAACTCAACCTTAATGCAAAGCATATGTTGGATAATCTGGATTCCGAACTAGTGAAAGCCTCTTTCTTCGACCAACTCACTTTGCTAACCTTAGGGCCTCAATTACGCGGTGGCGCAAATGTTCAGAGGGGAACATCTGCTATTGCGCAGGTCTTTGATGTAATCCTTAAAATTGTATCTCCTGCGGTTATAGAATCTAATCAACGGTGCATCCAAGTTAGAAACAAAGCTGGACGTATTGTATATATCCAATTTGCCGCTGATCCCGATATTGTTATCCGGGAGCAATTAACATCTGACATTTACAAGAACTCTGTTGCAATTGAGGTTAAGGGTGGACAAGACTATTCTAATATTCATAACAGAATCGGCGAAGCAGAAAAGAGTCACCAAAAAGCAAGGATTGATGGCTATGTCGAGTGTTGGACAGTTGTAAATGTTGATAGAGTTGATATGACGATGGCGCGAAGTGAGTCTCCCACAACGAATAAATTCTACAGGATTTCCCAACTGACAAATGATGCTAGCGAAGAATATCAGGATTTTGCTTTACAAATCGCATCTATTGTAGGTATTTGAAAACGTCACTGGTTCTATGCGAATTATTTCACCGTGAGCGCAAGCGAACGATTTCGCTAAAAACTGCGTGAGGGTTCGAATTCATACGCAAAACGGCCGAAAATATCTTTTTTGTAGCCCATAGACAGAAAAAGACGCTGATTGTGATACAACCAGCATCTTTTTCAACTAAATCCACCCTTACGGGTGGGATAAATCGTCTGCGACGATGAAATCCCCTTTGGGGGCGAAATCCGGCTCGACGCCGGGTGGGTGGATTTAATTTCTTTCAAGTCATCGGCTTGAATTTCATCTGCATAAGCAGATTTCATCCTTGCATAGCAAGGATTTTTTTGTAAGGGTTCGAATTCATACACGAAACTATCTAAAATATCTTTTTTGTGGCCCATAGCCAAAAAAACGACAAGTTTCGACAGAAGCTTGTCGATTTTACTTTTAGTGCTTTAGCGACAGAGCGCTAATGATAGAAAAAGGCATCCCAACGGATGCCCTTTTACACATTATTTTGTTACAGCGATAGACTGCATACCCAGATCTTTATAGCGCGACTCACAGAGGGAGCGACCATAAGACTTGACCGTGCCGCGGTAAGGATCGTTGAAATAATAGCTTCTTTCATCATAACCGATCAGCACCATACAATGCTCGTTTTTGGGCCAGGAAAAGGTGGAGCCGTCGGACAACTGCCAACTGGTACCTTTCTCAGTGGCAATCATTCCAATGGTGGCCCAAACCAACACCGGCACTCCTTGGTCAATATAGGTGCTACACAAATTGCTCAAGGATTCGCCTGTCGTATTGATGACGCGTTCATCGGAGCCAAAGAAGGATATCAATGCTTTTTCAATGACCGGTGCCATACAACCATAGGAGTTTTCCGTAGCGGGATTGCCAACAAAGTAGCGATAGGGGTCAGGTCCGCGAAGTACGCCGCTCTCCCACCAAAAACGATCATCTTTGGGAAGATGTGTTTTAACGAACTCGGTAACGCTGATATTTTCACCGTAATAACGGAGAGCCATCACGGCGCTGACCGATTCACAGCCGGTGGGGAACTCGGGGAACTGCGCGATGATCGGTACGGATAGGATGTTGTCACACAGTTGTGAGTTAGGTAAGCGGGTCGTTGTAGACAAGGGCGCACGTTGAGTCGAGGTGGTTTTGGTTGTTTTGGTGGTAGTAGGTTTAGTCGTAGTAGTGGTTGTAGTGGTGGTTGTGCTTGTCGTTGTTGTCGTCGTTGTTGTTGTTGTTGTCGTAGTTATTGTCGTTGTGGTGTTTGGTTCAGGATAACTATTGTCGGGTAGAATACTACACGATGAAAATGCACAGAGTTCAAGAATTAAACAAAAGACAATACATCCCAGGCGTATCGAACCGTATGACATAGAAGAACCTCCTTACTATGTACAAGAGCAGCGTGTCAAAGTTATTATGCGTTGGCAGCAGCGCGTAATGCATCTGCCTTATCGGTACGCTCCCAGACTACATCCAGATCCTCGCGACCGATATGACCGTAGGCGGCCAAGGGACGATAAATGGGGCGACGCAATTGCAGTGTGTCAATGATGGCAGCGGGACGGAAGTCAAACACGGATTTGACCGCCTCAGTGATAACAGCGTCGCTGACCACACCGGTGCCAAAAGTGTCAACGAATACGGACATGGGATTAGCAACGCCGATGGCATAGGCCAACTGAATCTCGCAACGCTCGGCCAAACCCGCAGCAACTACGTTTTTGGCAGCGTAGCGAGCCATATAGCAGGCTGAGCGATCAACCTTGGTGGGATCCTTACCGGAGAA
>JAZNUN010000004.1:0-5151 GCA_045592345.1 Acutalibacteraceae bacterium
GGAGTCCAATATGCTGGAGGAGGCCATCGCCGACGTGGCACTGACCGATGGTGTGGCTGAGGTCACCTTCAAGCCCTTTGAGATCAAGACATTCATCTGCTATCGATAAACAGAAAGGCGGTAAAACCTATGAACTACGGACATTTCAACGAAAAGGGTAACAAGTTTGTTGTTACCTCTCCTGATGCGCCCCGTCCCTTTGACGTGATGCTGTTCAACGACGTGTGCTACGCCAACGTCCACCACACCGGTATCGGTTGCTTCGACTATCAGTATCCCGGTGAGGAGGGCATCCAGCTGTTCACCGGCGTGGGTCGTATCTGCGATTACGATATTTTCGGCAAGGAGCATCTGTACAGCCGTATCATCTATATCCGCGACAACGAGACCGGCAAGTTCTGGACCGTGAACTGGGAGCCTGTCTGCGCCGAGGTGCAGGATTTCTCCTGCACCCACGACCTGGCCTATACCACCATCGTCAACCAGACCGAGGATGTGAAGGCAACTCTGATCATCTCCATCCCCCCCGGAAAGGATGCCGTGGAGATGTGGCAGTTTAAGGTGGAGGACGTCAACGGACGTCCCCGTGACCTGACCATCTTCCCCTATTTTCAGCTGCAATTTAAGTATAAGTGGGGATTCGACAGCTATGGCGATATGATCTATCGCACCACCCGCTTTGACAAAGAGAACAATATGTTCCTGGCGGAGAAGCACCCCTACGTGAAGCCCCATAATAACCTGACCGCCTTCTTCACCTGTGACTATCCCGTGTCCGGTTTTGACGGCAGCCGCCGTCTGTTTATGGGTCAGTACGGCTCGGTTGCCAACCCCGTCTGCGTTAAGAACGGCGGCTGCAAGAACTCCGACGGCTCCGCTGAGGATACCATCTGCGCCCTGCAGTGGGACGTGAAGCTGAACGGCAACGTCCAGAACATCCAGTTCATCCTGGGTGCCGGCGACAGCGCCGAGCGTTGCATCGAGCTGAAGAAGACCTATCTGCACAACATCCCCGCCTACACCCAGCTGGCTCAGCTGTACCGTGAGGGTGACCTGAAGAAGACCCAGATCAAGACCGGCGACGAGCACCTGAACCGTTTGCTGAACAACTGGACCAAGCTGGCCTGTATGTACGGCGCTACGTGGTGCCGTTGGGGTTATAACGGCTACCGCGACATCGTCCAGCACGGTCTGGGTGTGGTGAACGTCAATCCCAAGCGCACCAAGGCCATCCTGAAAGAGGCTTTGCAGTATCAGCACGACTTTGGTATGGCGGTGCGTGGCTGGAACCCCATCGACGACCGTCCCTATTCCGACTCCGCTCTGTGGTCTGTGTACACCCTGACCGCCTATATCAAGGAGACCGGTGACACCAAGTTCTTGTATGATGAGATCCCCTTCCTGAACAACCCCGAGCTGAAGGATACCGTGCTGGGTCACGTCATCCGCGCGCTGGACTTCTTAGAGGGCAACAAGGGTATTCACGACCTGCTGCTGATCAAGTTCGGCGACTGGAACGACTCTCTGACCGGTGCCGGTAAGGAGGGTCGCGGCGAGAGCGTGTGGCTGTCTATGGCTTATGCTTATGCTCTGGGTCAGATGGCGGAATTGTGCCGTTTCGTCGGTGAGGACGAGAAGGCCGTTAACCTGCAGGCCCGCAGTGACGCCATGGTGAAGGCCATCCGCGATAACGCTTGGGAGGGCGACCGCTTTGTCCGTTGCTTCGACGATAACGGCGGCAAGATCGGCTCCTCCACCAACAAGTATGCTAAATTGTTCCTGGAGACCCAGTCCTTCGCCCTGCTGACCGGCATTGCCACCCCCGACCGCCGCGAGAAGATTCTGGAGAGCCTGAAGAACGAGTCTTATACCCCCTTGGGCTATCTGCTGCTCAGCCCCGCCTATCAGGAGTTTGACGACCGCGTAGGCCGTCTGTCTGCTATGGAGCCCGGCATTGCCGAGAACGGCACCATCTATACCCATCCCAATATGTGGTTGGTGCTGGGTCTGCTGCGTAGCGGTAAGCCCGACGAAGCCTATGAGCTGTTCCGTCGTGTAGCACCCGGCTACTACGAGGAGGATAACTACGAGCTGAAGAAGGACGCTCTGCCCTTCCAGTTCGCCAACTGCTTCTTCGGTCCCGAGCACCGCAACAACGCCTATCAGATGGAGTACAGCTGGATCACCGGTTCTGTGGCGTGGGTGCGTCTGGCCATCGAGGAGTGGATGCTGGGCGTCCGTGCCGAGTACGACGGCCTGCACGTAGAGCCCTGTCTGCCTGAGAACTTCGGCACCTATACCGTGGAGCGCATTTGGCGTCAGGCCAAGTACGTCATCACCGTACAGCAAGGTGAGAACAAGGGCATCGTGGCGGACGGCACCGCCATCGAGGGCACCGTTCTGCCCGCCTACGAGGACGGTCTGGTACATACCATCACCGTGACGATCTAATTGCAACTAAAGAAAGCGGCAAGTCCCGTAGGGATTTGCCGCTTTTTTACCCTTCGAAGAGGTGATCTTTATGGAACAGAAGAAAACCGTACTGATTATGTCCTCCACCCACTGGGATCGGGAGTGGTACGAGCCATTCCAGAACTTCCGCTGGCGGCTGGTGAATGTCACCGAGGATGCCATGGACAAGCTGGAGGCGCACCCCGAGTTCGGTACCTTTACCTTTGACGGACAGACCATTGTGCTGGAGGATTTTGCCGAGGCCGCCCCCGACCAAAAGGAGCGTTTGCAACGGCTGATGAAAGAGGGGCGCATTAAAGCGGGTCCCTGGTACGTGATGCCCGACGAGTACCTGCCCAGCGGCGAGAGCCACATCCGCAACCTGCAGATGGGCGCCGCTTTGGCGCGGGAATGGGGCGTGGAGCCCATGCGGTACGGGTACGTGTGCGATATTTTCGGGCACCCCGCCCAGATGCCCCAGATCTTCCGTGGTTTTGACTGCGAGGGCGCCCTGTTGGGCCGCGGTATCACCGACCGCGAGGTGCCGATGCATTTTCGCTGGGCCGCACCCGACGGGTCGGAGGTGGTGACCTTTAAGACCCCCGATTGGTACGGCTACGGCGAGTTTTGGGTGCGTATCCACTGCTTCGACTGGTGGCGGGATCCCCCCACCGAGGAGGAGCGGGACGAGAACCTCAAAAAGTTCATTGAGGGGGAGATGGCCCGCACCGACATCCCCGTGCTGATGTTTGTGGACGGACAGGACCATAAGGAGCTCCACGCCCGCACCATTTTGGACGCCAAAGCGCGTCTGGAGCGGCTGTACCCCGGTATTGAGGTGATCGTCACCTCTCCCGACAAGGTGCTGGATTATGTGGTGCCCTACCGCGATTCTCTGCCTCGTTACGAGGGCGAATTGAACCATACCAACCCCAAACGGGGGAGTTTCTGCCGTCTATTGACCAACGTGCTGTCCAGCCGCTATGATCTGAAACAGCGCAATGATGCCTGTCAGGTGCAGATGGAGAAATGGGCGGGTCCTCTGACGGCGGTGAGCCGTCTGACGGGTCGCAAACCTCTGCGCCCTGATTTTTACCGTTTGGCGTATCGTTATTTAATCCAAAACCACCCCCACGATTCCATCTGCGGCTGTTCCCCCGATTTTGTCCATCGGGATATGCACTACCGCTACGATCAGGTGGAGCAGATCACCCACAGTATCGAAGAATACGGTCTGCAGAATCTCTCCCGCTTCGCGGATTCTCCCGGAGAGAATATGGTGCTGACCTTGTTCAATTCCTTGCCCTTCCGCCGCCGTGAAACGGTGACGGTGGACCTGTATTTCGACCGCCGCTGGAAACAAAAATGGTCCGAGCCCTTCGGGTATGAGGCTATTAATTCTTTCCACTTAATGGACAAAGATGGTAACAATGTCCCCTATCAAGTAATCGGTGTCAACCGCGGCAAGGGTCGGGTCCACTGCGGCGAGCAGGGGAGTGCCGACCGCCACCGCATCGTCTTTGAGGCAGACCTGGCCCCCGGTGGTACCACCGAGTACCGCATCGTTCCCGTGGAGGGATACACCCGCCCGTCGGGCAGTTTGCGTACCGCCACCTACACCGCCGAGAACGACTTTGTGCGGCTGACGGTGGATCCCACCGACGGCACCGTGACGGTGTATGATAAGCGGACGGGGGAGAGTTACGACAAGCAGCTATCCTTTGTCGACGATGGCGAATTGGGGGACGGCTATATGCACGCTCGTCCTGCCGCCGATCGCGTCTGCCTGTCCTGCGTTACCCGCAGTGTAGCGGTTTCCTGCGATGCAGAGAGCAAGTGCACCTTCACCATTGTCAAGGATATGTGGGTGCCGAAGGATATGCAAAAGACCCATGAGCGGAACTTTGACCTGCGTAGAAACACGGAGTTGGAAGCGCTTACAATAGTCGTAAACGTGAGTTTGACCAAATCCTCTCCGATGGTAGAAGTGGAGATGGCAGTGGATAATTCCGCCCGCGATCACCGCCTGCGGCTAATGATTCCCACCTGCGTGGACACCCCCACCTATCGGGCGGAGCAGGCCTTCTACGTGGCGGAGCGGAATGTGGATATCGACCCCGCAACCCTCACGTGGGAGGAGAAAGAGCACCACGAAAAGGCGATGGCGGGTTTTGCCTATAAGCGGCAAAATGACCGCGGTCTGTGCTTTGTCAGCGGCGGCGGTTTGCACGAGATCGGCGCCTTCCCCGGCGAGGAGGGGATGCTGGCGGTAACCCTGCTGCGGTGCTTTGGCACCGCCGTCAGCGGATACGAGTCGGTGGACGGACAGATGCAAGGGACGTGGCAGTACCGCTTCGGTCTGCTACCCCTGACTGCCGCCGACACCGATGCGGACATCCGCCGTCGTCTGGACGCTTTCACCGCGGGTGTTACCTATCGGGACGACCGCACGTGGAAGGAGGAGCCCCTGCAGGAGCACAGTTTCTATCGTATGGATGGCAAAAACACCGTCTTTAGCACGATAAAAGTGGCCGAGGACGGAGAGGGATTGGTGTTACGGTTCTACAACCTCAGCGACACCCCCGAAACGGCTCGACTCACCTTTGACCGTACCCCTGTCCGGGTGGCACTGGTGAATTTAGAGGAGCGACACCCCGAGCCGCTCTCCGTGACGGATAACGGGGTCGACCTGCCCATGGG
>JAZNUN010000005.1:0-7006 GCA_045592345.1 Acutalibacteraceae bacterium
GGAGGGAGAGGGAAGGAAAAGAAAGGCGGGGGGGCGACTGCACCGTGCCTTTTTTGAAAAAACAAAAAGGAACCGCCACCCAAACTCAAGCCAGAGGGCAACGTGTGCCAACGAGGGAGCAAGGTAACGATTCCAACGATAGTGTACCACGGGGAAAAGATGGTGTCAAGAGTGGGAAAGCTAATATCATTTCTCATTACTCATTCACTCGAACAAGCCTACCTTCATACAGTAATAGAGAAGCGGAGGAGTCTTGACCGTCCCCGCTTACATTCTGTATAGGAGGCTATGCGTATGGCAGATAAACTGTATCGCGACGGTGGCTGTAAAGAGGCCGTCTGTGTGGACGCCGGACGGGTGTACGACAGCTGCTGTGACAAGGACTGCATTGAAAATATGCGGCTGTTCTTCACCGAGCGGGAGCAGATGCTGGTGGACCACGCCAGCGGCATCCGCGCAAAAAAGGCGGAGGTCATCACCACCTACATAGACGTGGAGGCGCTTCCCTTCAACCGCGGCTATTATTCCTGCGACCTCACCTTTTTCTTCGACGTGGAGGTGGAGGTGTACGGCGGTCACGGCTGTCCCTGCACCGTCATCCACGGCGTGGGCGTATTCCGCAAAAAGGTGATCCTCTACGGCAGTGAGGGCCACGTGCGGGTATTCTGCAGTGAGCACAACCCCGACGCCTGCGACCGTCAGGAGATGCCCACCCGCAATATGCCCAAATGCTGTGTGCAGGTGGCGGAGCCTGTGGTGCTGGATGGACGGCTGGTGGAGTGCTGTGAGCGGTGCCGCTACGACTGCGGTGATTGCGGATGCATCCCCGCCAATCTGTGCGGACGCTACGGAGGTAACTTCGTGGACTGCGCCGATAGTAAGCTGGTGGTGGTGACGCTGGGTATCTTCTCCATCGTCCAGCTCATCCGCAACGTGCAGATGCTGATGCCTGTGTACGACTACTGCATGCCCAACAAGGAGTGCACCCCCACCAGCGAGAATCCCTGCGACCTATTCCACAAGATGAGTTTCCCTGTCAACGAGTTCTTCCCGCCTGCCACCGACAACGAGGGCGGTAAAGGTTCCTGTGGTTGCGGTCACGGCGGCGGTAACAAGTGCGGCTGCTAAGGAGATTTCTGAAAAACTATTGACACAGAACAAATGTTCGTATACAATTATATATGAGGAAAGCGGCAACCGTACAGCAATGTGCGGTTGCTTTTTTGTAGGGTAGATCGGCAAATCTCGCTTCCTAAAACGGAGTTTGGATTTGCTGCGCTACCCTAATCGGGGTGCGGCGGCGCTCCACAATCGCCGTGGTGGGGGACGGCGACGATGCAAATAGAAAGGAGAATGTTATGATCACAATACGGAATTGGGTTGCCACCATTCCCGAAGAGGATAAGCACATCGGCTATGTGGGCGAGGACGGAGCGGTATACCGTAAATTCCTGATAACCGATTGGGAAGGCTATCGTAACTGGGTGTTTTACCTGGATATAGCGTTTGATCTGACCACCGTCACATCCCGTGACAGCCGCCAGGTGGTGACCACCCAGGAGGACGTGACCGAGACCGTGGCGGAGACACAGGTGAAGACCGCCAAGACAGGGAAAAAGGAAACCTATACCAAGGAGACGGTGACGGTGGATGTCCCTGCTAAAACCGACGTGGCGTATCTCAGCAGAAAAGAGACGGAGGAGGGGCTGGTGCTCACCTGGAAGGTGCTGGCACAGCAGACCCAGCTTCCCGGCAAACTCTACGCCAACCTGAGAGCGGAGGGTCCTTTTGGTGAGGTGAAAAAGTCCGCGCTGATGGTGTTTGAGGTGGACCATGCGGTGGTGGCGGAGCCGGCGGCGGCTGTGACCCAAAGCACCTTCGAGGTGATGAAGGAAGATATGAATGCTCTCTGTCAGATCGGGTATGAGCAGGCGGCTCAGACCGCCGCTAATGCTGAGACCGCCGCCAATGCGGCTGAGGAAGCTGTCGCTGCCGCAGGTTTGGCAGCGGACCATCGGCAGGTCTGCGAGGAGGCGGTATCGGGGGTACAACAGAGCGTATCCGAGGCGCGCTATGCGGCAGAGGACGCAGAAACTGCCGCTGCCACGGCATCCACCGCCGCCGAACAGGCACAGACGGCGGCTACTGCTGCTGCCAACGATGTCGCACAGGCACAGGAGAATCGTGTGATTGCCGCCAACGCGGCGGCAAAGCTGCTGTATCTCAAGGACGTGGCGGAATGCTACGAGCACGGTAAAAACCTGTACGACCCGAGCAAAGCACATTCGGGGTACAAGTTAGTATACGGCATCCTCAAGGAGAGTACGGAGCATATCACCACCGACTTTATTCTCCATACTCAGGTGGGGGGTACGTGTGCCTATACGGTTTCTGCCGCCAATGCGGAGGAGAACGAGGAATACACGGTGGAAGTGTATGATGTGGCGCAGGTGTTCGTATACAGGGCGTACGGAACGATAGGTCAGGCGCTGACCTTTGACGATACGGAAGCGCCCTATAACCAATGCGGGTATATGCGGTTTTGTTTCAAACGGACGCTGACCGATCTGCAGATCGAGGTGGGGGATACCGCCACCGCCTATGAGCCGTATCGTCCGCCTATGGTGAAGCGTGAGTATCTCCCCGTAGACACCGCGCTGGATGCTAATTCGGGCAATCCTGTGGCAAACTCTGCGGTGGCGGGTGCCATGGATGAAACCAACAGATGTGTGGCAGAATTGAACGGTATTTTGAACGGAATCGAGCCGGATTCCGAGCCTGTGGAAACCGTAACCGTGACCAACCTTGTCACCAACCCACAGTTTGAGAATGGGACTGCCGGCTATAGTATGGTGAACGGGACAGGTTGGGATATGACCGCCACCGACGGGGTGCTGTGCTTGACCGCCACCGCCCCCGAAAACAAGATAAACCAGTTGAGAACACCCAACGTAAAGTCTGCTCTAACGGGTGCGGTCGGGCATCGGGTTTATGTGTGTGCCAAGGTTAAGTACGAGGGTATGCTACCCCCTACGGTGAGTGCCAAACCTTCCGGAACGGAGGGCACCCACCAGAACACGCTTGAAACCACAAAACCCATTTTGGACCAGTGGTGCTGTATGTCCTCTATTGTGGACTTGCTGACACTGCCGAGCAGCAGTATGTACGTGTTGATTTCCAACAATTACGGTACTACTGACATTATTGGTGCCAAATGCTATGTGGACAACATCATGTGCATTGACCTGACCGCCTCCTTTGGCGAGGGCAACGAGCCCGATCTTGCTACTATGGATAGATGGGTGGCAGAGCAGTATGCCGATGGCTTTGAGGGCACGGTAACACTTTCCTTGACCGCAGAGGATAACGAGGCAGAAAGTGAACACACCCTCGGCTTGGTGGATAAGGTGAAGGTACTGGAAACGGATGTTGCTGACCTGAAGGTTGATGTTGCCGACCTTGCGGAGGCGATGGAGAACCTGCCGAATACCGAGGTACAGCAGACGGGTACGGTATATCCCGCATTGCAGGATCACTTTATCGCCAATATCGAAGCGGCAAAGCCCGACTACTACGGCAAGCAAGATGCCAATACCCTAACCTTTGCTATGATGGCAGATATGCACTTGCTGGCTGACAATAAGACGATTTTGCCTAATGTGGAAGCATCCTCGGCGTGGGCAAAATTAGTCAACCACGATTTTGTGATGATGGGCGGTGACTTCATCATTGGTGACGAAAACAAAGCCGCATCGCTGGGATATATTGATGCTCTAATGGAGATGGCGGAGAAACACGCCAACTGCCCCGTGTATGCCGTCAAAGGTAATCACGATAGTTGTGACGGGACGGATGATAAGGCAGATCGCATCACGGCAAAGGAATTTTATCTCCACGCAAATGTGAGGGGTGAAAAGTACGGTATGGTGACCGACCCTGCCCATCCCTACGCCGGCTATTATTACGTTGATTTCCCCCGTCAGAAGATCCGTATGGTGTGCCTAAACACCACGGAGATCAAAGAGGATGTTGACGTGCTTACCTGCACCAATTCCCAGCTCGTTTGGGCGGGTGTGAAGTCCACTTATCAAGTGGAGTGGGTGCGAGACGTAGCCCTGCGTGTCCCCGAAGGCTGGGCGGTGATGATGGTGTCCCACATTCCTCCGATCACAGGCTCAGAACTGGGCGTGACCGATGAAGCTGCCAATGCAGACAACGCCGCCCCCTTCCATAACCGTGGCATCAGCAGTCCTGCCGTTGTTGCTCTGTGCAGGGCTTTTGCCGACGGCACGGCTGGCACAGCCAACGTCACTGCCAGCGGCTCTGTAAAAATCAGCTATGATTTCACGGAGCAGGGCGCAAGAGAGTTTATCGGTCATTTCTGCGGTCACGTCCACGAGGATAGTTTGTCGGTGTATAACGGGATGAACTATGTTGTGGTGAACAGTACCACGCCGACGAAACGATGGGCGACATCCCTTGACCGAACTGCCAGTGAGGATAAACTGTCCTTGAACAGTTTTATCATCGACAGAGCCAACAGAACGGTCAAGTGCATCAAGATCGGAGCTACACCCGACGAGGATAACGTCTGGTGGGCGGATAGCTTCACTTGGTGAGGGGGCGCACAATGGATGAGCTGGAGTATGAGCGCCGTTTAAGTCACGTGGAGGATCGGGCAAAAGCCAACACCCGCCGTCTGGATAAGATGGAGAAGGTGCAGGAGACGCTGACCGATCTGGTGCAGTCGGTGGCCACCATTGCCCAAAAGCAGGTGGATATGGACACCGATATGAAAGAGGTCAAGGCGGATGTGAAGACCATCGCCGGTAAGCCTGCCAAACGATGGGAGAGCATCGTGGAAAAGGCATTGCTCACCGTCGTGGCGGCACTGGTGAGCTGGTGTATGTTCAAAATGGGAATCTGATAAAGGAGGAAAAATGGAAATAACACTGATTTTGATATTGGCTATTACGGTGGAGGCGCTGGTGGAATACGGCAAAAGCATCGGTGCCGCCGTGCTGGGCGATTGGCGGCAGGGAGTGCTGAAACTGGCGGCGGTGGCCGCGGGAGTGATGCTCTGTTTGACGGCGGGAGCAGACCTGTATGTGGGTCTGGGGCTGGAATTTACCTGCCCATGGCTGGGACAGGCTCTGACGGGTGTGCTCATCAGCCGCGGCGCCAATTACGTCAGCGATCTTGTGGGTCGGATGACCCATTATAAAGAGGTGAATTGATGGCAAAGAAACTGTATTTATCGGCGGCGGCCCACGCCACCGATAACCCCACGAAATGCCCTGCCTCCTGCGGGGAGAACGTCCACTGCAAGGCTTATATGGATATCGTGGAGACACGGATGAAAGCCCACGGCGTATCGGTGCGCCGCGGCTATCCTACCGCCATCGGTGACACTGCCCTGCTTGCCCGTGTGAAGGAGGCCAACGCCTGGGGGGCGGATCTGTATTACGTGGCCCACACCAACGCGGGTGGCGGTCGGTACAGTATGACCATGTGCTGGGGGGACAGCAAGGCATTGGCCAAGGCACGAATACTGCACAAGCACCGCAAGGCGGTGACCATCCATAAAGTGGTGACCCGTCGGGATCTGTACGAGATCCGTGCCACTAAAATGACCTGTCTGTATGACGAACTGTTCTTCCACGACAATGCGGAGGATTGCCGATGGTTCCACAACGGCGGTATGGAGCAGATGGCGGAGGAAACGGTGGCGGCGCTGTGCGAGATACTGGGGGTGACCTATGTGGCGCCTAAGACTGCCAATGCTATTCCCAAAGCGGGGGATACGGTGCGTCTGGAGAAAGGTAAATTGTATCTGGCATCCACCGGTACGGCGGGTGTGACCCGCACCGGCACCTTCTATATCTACGACGGTAAGCAGGTCAACGGACGGTACCGCGTGACCAACAAACCGGAGCGGGTGGGTAAAATACCTATTGCTCTGAACGTGTCCGGCTGGATCAATATGTAGTATTTCGTCAAACATGCCACTCGCCGCGGTGAGTGGCGTGTTTTTTTGTCGGTTTTACGCATTGACAGAGGATAGGGGGGTATAGTATAATGGGTGGCAAGTTTGCGGGGAACCGCGTAATATGCAAAATAGGAGAGATTCCCATGATCAAGGATACCATTCATCAACTGTCCGCCTTTGACCCCGAGATCGGTGCCGCCGTGGAGGCGGAGTACAACCGTCAGCGCCGCGGTATTGAGCTGATCGCCTCCGAAAACGTGGTCAGCGAGGCGGTGTTGTTGGCCGCCGGCACCATTCTGACCAACAAATACACCGAGGGTTATCCCGCCCGCCGTTATTACGGTGGCTGTCAATGCGTGGACGTGGTAGAGAACATCGCCATTGACCGTGCCTGCAAGTTGTTCGGTGCCAAATATGCCAACGTCCAGCCCCACAGCGGCTCTCAGGCCAATACCGCCGTCTACGTGGCTCTGCTGCAGGCGGGGGACACCGTGCTGGGTATGAGTCTGGCTCACGGCGGTCACCTGACCCACGGCAGTAAGGTAAATCTGTCGGGTAAATACTACAATTTCGTGTCCTACGGTGTGGATAATGTCACCGGTTGTATCGATTACGATGAGGTGGCTCGTCTGGCTCAGGAGCATCAGCCCAAGCTGATCGTGGCAGGCGCCTCTGCCTATCCCCGTGAGATCGATTTTGCCAAGATGGCTGAGATCGCCCACAGTGTTGGTGCCTATCTGATGGTGGATATGGCCCACATCGCCGGTCTGGTGGCGGCGGGCCTGCATATGAGCCCGGTGCCCTATGCCGACGTGGTCACCCCCACCACCCCCAAGACCCTGCGGGGTCCCCGGGGCGGCCTGATCCTCTGCAACGACGAGGAGATCGCCAAAAAGATCGACAAGGCCATCTTCCCCGGCATCCAGGGCGGTCCTCTGCTGCACGTCATCGCCGCCAAGGCGGTGTGCTTCGGCGAGGCGCTGACCCCGGCCTTTAAGGAGTATCAGACCCGTCTGC
>JAZNUN010000006.1:0-17916 GCA_045592345.1 Acutalibacteraceae bacterium
CCGTCAGCTCCGCTTTATCGTGGACGGTATGGGCGGCAAGCCCAACGGCGTCCCCCGTGAGGATGGCTTTGACATCACCGTTGCCAGCGAGATTATGGCGGTGTTCTGCCTGGCCTCCTCCATCACCGACCTGAAGGAGCGTCTTGGTCGCATCATCGTGGGCTACACCTATGACGATAAGCCGGTTACCGCCTCCGACCTGAAGGCGGTGGGCGCTATGACCGCTCTGCTGAAGGACGCCATCAAGCCTAATTTGGTGCAGACTCTGGAAGGCACCCCCGCCTTTGTTCACGGCGGTCCCTTCGCCAACATTGCCCATGGCTGTAACTCTGTGATGGCCACCCGTTTGGCTCTGAAGATGGGCGATTACACCGTCACCGAGGCGGGCTTCGGCGCCGATCTGGGCGCCGAGAAATTCCTGGATATCAAGTGCCGTATGGCGGGTCTGACCCCCGACGCGGTGGTGATGGTTGCCACCGTCCGCGCCCTGAAGATGCACGGCGGTCTGGCCAAGACCGAGTTGGGCACCGAGGATCTGGGTGCGCTGGAGCGGGGTATTCCCAACCTGTTGCGCCACGTGTCCAATATCAAGAACGTGTATAAACTGCCCTGTGTAGTGGCGGTCAACCGTTTCCCCACCGACACCGACGCGGAGATCGACTTTATCATCGCCAAGTGCCGCGAATTGGGCGTCAACACCGTGCTGTCCACCGTGTGGGCGGACGGCGGCGCCGGCGGCATCGAGATGGCTAAGGAAGTGGTCCGTCTGTGCGAGGAGGAGCAGGGCGATTTCACCTTCTCCTACGCGCTGGATTGCTCCATCGAGGATAAGATCGCTGCGGTGGTGAAAAAGGTGTACGGCGGTAACGGCATCACCGTTCTCCCCGCCGCCAAGAAGCAGATTCAGCAGTTGACCGCTCTGGGCTTTGATAAGTGCCCCGTTTGCATTGCCAAGACTCAGTATTCCTTCTCCGACGACCCCACAAAACTGGGCGCTCCCGAGGATTTCACCGTCACCGTCAAGAACGTGAAGGTGTCTGCGGGTGCCGGCTTTATCGTGGTGCTCACCGGCGACATTCTCACTATGCCCGGTCTGCCCAAGTCCCCCGCCGCCGAGCGCATCGACGTGGATGCCAACGGCAAGATTTCCGGTCTGTTTTAAAACTAAAAAGGAGCGTTGCAGATGCAACGCTCCTTTTTGCATATTCGCCAATTTTCGCTTTTTTCCTTTGTACGAAATGCCGTTTTGTGCCAATTCGCCTTGCGACATCGTCCAAAGTTGTGTATAATAAAGAAAATTCAACCTAAAGGAGGATTGTCTATGAAAACCTGTCAACAATGCGGAACCCAACTGAATGATGAAGTGATGACCTGTCCGATCTGCGGTGTCAGTGTGATGCCCGCACCCCCGGCGGCTCCTTTTACGCCGCCGTCTTACGTTCCTGCCCCCGTGCCTAAAAAGGCTGTGTCCACTTGGGGCTGGGTGGGTCGCTACGCCTTGAATCTGATTCCCTTTGCGGGCAGCTTGGTGTATTTTGTTATGCTGTTTGTCTGGGCATTCAGCGACCAATACGACGATACTTCCCGCAACTGGGCCAAGGCACAGTTGATCATCGCCGCCATCGCCGTTGGTCTGGTATTCCTGCTGTTTGTGCTGCTGCTGGGCCTGGGCTTCACCCTGGGCGATGTTATCAGCGAGATGCGGTATTACTAATAGTTCCGCAAAATATGCCAAGAAAGCATTTCTGGCGGATACAGCAATAATGTACGATCTTTTTCGGAACAGGTATGACTGCGGTCATACCTGTTCTGTGTTTTTCTGACAAGACAGCGGTTTCCATTCAATTCTTTGCCGTGCGCGAACGGTCCGAAAAGCAATTATTTTAATTTACCCAACTTGGCGAGATGGGCGATCACGATCAGTGTGGAGCCCGCTGCCAGGGGTTGCTCGGGATTGAAATTAACGCTGACAGTGTCTCCTTGTTTGATGGCAACGATATTGAATCCGTACTTTTTACGGAGATTTAATTCGATTAGATTTTTGCCGCACCACTCGTCTTTCACGTCGATTTCAACCATTGATACGTCCTTGGACAGAGAGATCATATCAATAAAGCCCGAACTCAAAAGATTTTTGGCAAGGTGAATGCCCGACTCATTCTCGGGAAACACCACCTTATCCGCACCCACGCGCAGCAATATTTTCTGATGCATCTCATTGGCACATTTGGCGATAACGTTTTTGACGCCTGCTTCTTTGCATAGCGTGACCGCCATGACACTGGCTTCAAGATTGCTTGCCATACAAACGATTACCGTATCGATATTGCCGATACCAAGGCGGGAGATGACCTCTGCATCGGTCACATCCGCGCACTTACAAACAGGCAGATAGGCCGCCGCATCATTCACGATTTTCTGCTCGGTGTCGACCGCTACGACCTCCATGCCGTTCTGTACAAGTTCCTTTGCCACGGCTGTGCCGTATCTTCCCAGTCCGAAGACTGCGTAGGTTCTTTTTGTTTTCATAAGTTTCTCCTTTATCCGATACTGATTTCTTCCGTCGGCTCCGAAATGACATTCTGACTCTCGTTTTTGCTTCCCAAAGCGACCGCCAGCGAAATGGGACCGACTCTGCCGAAATACATAGTCGCGATGATAATGATCTTTCCCATTGTGTTGAGCGTTGCCGTAGCATTTCTGGAAAGTCCTACCGTTGCCGTGGCGCTGACTGTTTCATAAACCGCATCAAGAGCAGACATATTGCTTGTTGCCAACAAGAGCACCGTTGAGACGGTGCAGATCATCAAAAAAGCTACGGCTACGGCTACGGCCTTTCGGATCGAATCTTCGGAAATGCGGCGACCGAATAGGGTTGCGCTGTTTTTGTTTCGGATGGTGGCCACCGCCGAGCTTACAAGGACGGTAATGGTCACGGTCTTCATACCACCTGCCGTTCCCACGGGTGAGCCGCCGATCAACATCAGAATAACCGATGTGGCGGCGGAGGCATTTGTTAAGTTTTCTTGAGGGATAGAAGCAAAACCCGCGGTTCTCGTGGTAACGGATTGAAAGAAAGAGACCTGTATCTTATCGAGCAACGAGAGTTCTCCGATCGTCAAAGGGTTGGCGTATTCAAATGTGAATATGAGAGCGGCACCTGCCAGAATAAGACCAATGGTCATTGTAATGGCAATTTTCGATTGCAGGGTCAGATGCCGGAATATCTTTTTGTTCTTTTTGGAACGGTTTTTATACACGTGAACGATGTCCCACCATACGATATAGCCGAGACCTCCGAGAATAATGAGTGCAGAGGTAACGATATTGATCAAAGGATTCGTGGCATAGTTGCAGAGGCTGTTTTCTGCGATAATGTCAATGCCGGCGTTGCAAAAGGCAGAAACCGCATTGAACACCGATATCCAGATGCCCTTAGCACCGAACTCGGGGATAAACACGAGCATATACAGAGCCGCTCCGATTCCTTCGATGAGTAGCGTACCGAACAGCACTTTTTTAACAAATTTAACAAGACCCGACATGGTATTGAGATTAAAGGCGTCCTGAATGAGCAGTCTGTCACCAATGCCCAACTCTCTGTTCAAGAGAAGCATCAACCCGATCATGATTGTGACCACTCCGAGACCGCCGATTTGTATCAGCACGAGTATGACGATCTGTCCGAAAATGCTCCATGTTGAAAACGTGGGTAAGGTTACGAGTCCGGTGACGCAGGTCGAGGTGGTTGCCGTGAACAGCGCATCCATATACGGGACGGCCCGTCCGTTTGCCGAACTTATGGGCAGAGCCAGAAGAATACTGCCCAGAAAGATTACCAAAAGGAAGCTTAACAGTATCACTTGGGTCGTCGTAAATCGAATCTTTTTCATACCATTATACTCTCCATAGGAAAATATGGTTGCCGACGGATAGATCGTTGTGCGCTCTCGCAGTTTAACCCATATTCAGCGCAAAAATCTTTCGGTCGTGATCGTATTCATATATGGTTCGGCCTTGGCCTTTACAGCAATGTAATACCGTGTTTTTCACAGTCCTCCACCATATCGTGGGGCCAGATGGATACCTGCACCTCGCCGATGTGGGCCTTTTCCAGCATCAGCATACACAGGCGGCTCTGTCCGATACCGCCGCCGATGGTCAGCGGCAGGTTGCCCTCTGCAATGGCCTTGTGGTAGGGGTATTTCATCCGATCCTCCGCACCTGCGGCGGCTAATTGCCGCGCCAGTGCCTCGGCGTCCACGCGGATACCCATACTGCTGATCTCCAGGGCGTGCCCCAGGGTATCGTTCCACAGCAGCAGGTCGCCGTTCAGCGTCCAGTCATCATAGTCGGGGGCGCGGCTATCGTGGGGTTTGCCGTCGGCGAGGGGGTCGCCGATACCCATCAGGAATACGGTGCCCCGCTCACGGGTGATGGCATCCTCCCGCTCCTTGCCCGTCAGATCGGGGTACATCACTGCCAACTCGTTGGCGGTGATAAAGGTCACCTCTTCGTTGATCTCAAAGGTGAGCAGGGGATATTTCTGCTGTAACAGCTTGTTGGTGTCAGCGATAGCCTTGACGATGCGGCGGACGATCTTTTGCAGATATTCCACCGTGCGGCGGTCGGGGGTGATGACCGCCTCCCAGTCCCACTGGTCCACAAAGATGGAGTGAGTGTTGTCCATATCGTCGTCCCGCCGTATGGCGTTCATATCGGTGTAGATACCCTCGCCGGGCTTAAAGCCGTAGCGCCCCAGCGCCACACGCTTCCATTTTGCCAGGGATTGCACCACTTCAGCGTGCTGCTCGTCCATCTCCTTCACCGAAAAGGCCACCTTGCGCTCCACGCCGGACAGGTCGTCGTTGATACCGCTGTCGGCGGTGACCAGCACGGGGGCGGTGACACGCTCTAAGTGCAGATTTTGCGCCAACAGCACCTGAAAGGTGTCTTTGATCACCTTGATGGCCTGCTGGGTCTGACGCAGATCCAGCTTGGACTTGTATCCGTCAATATACTGTGTATGGGACATAGTAATCACCTCAGGAAAAACCTTGAATAGGGGTTAGGCTCCCTCTTGAGGGAGCTGTCACGGCACAAGCCGTGACTGAGGGAGTTGCCGCCACAGGCGGCGTGGGTGTCCAAACTCCCTCCGTCATTGGCTTCGCAAATGCCACCTCCCTCGGAGAGGGAGGCTTTTTCCGTTTTTGCTACAATTACCGAATACTGCCTACAGTACGGGGGAACAGCTGGGCGTCACGGATGTTGGCCACACCGGTGACGTACATCAGAATACGCTCAAAGCCCAGACCGAAACCGGAGTGGGGGACAGAGCCGAAACGGCGCAGGTCGATGTAATCGCTGTAATCATCCAAGTTCATACCACGGTCGTTCATAGCCTGAATCAGCTTATCCAGATCCGCCTCACGCTCGGAGCAGCCGATGATCTCGCCCACGCCGGGCACCAGCAGATCGGTGGCGGCGGCGGTGTTGCCCTCGGGGTTCTGCTTCATATAGAAGGATTTAATATCCTTGGGATAGTTGGTGACGAACACAGGTTTCTTGTACACCTCTTCGGTGATATACCGCTCGTGCTCGGTCTGCAGGTCGCAGCCCCAGTCCACGGGATACTTGAAGTCCACATTCGCCTTTTTCAGCAGCTCGATGGCGTCGGTGTAGTCGAGAATGACAAAGTCGCTGTCCACCACGCCCTTCAACTTCTCGATGAGGCCCTTCTCGAAGAACTTGTCAAAGAACTCCAATTCGGAGGGGCACTCCTCCATCACGGCAGAGATGATGTATTTGATCATCTCGGTGGCGATTTCAATGATGTCAGGCAGCTCTGCAAAGGCTACCTCCGGCTCCACGTGCCAGAACTCGGCCACGTGGCGGGGGGTGTTGGAGTTCTCAGCGCGGAAGGAGGGACCGAAGGTGTAGATCTTACCAAAGGCCATAGCTGCCATCTCGCCCTCCAATTGGCCGGACACGGAAAGACCCGCCCGCTTGCCGAAGAAATCGTCGGCGTAGTAGTCCTCCGCGGACTTGTACTGGTCGGACCAGCCGATGGTGGTCACCTTGAACATCTCACCCGCGCCCTCGCAGTCGCTGGCGGTGATGAGGGGGGTGTTGACGTAGACGTAGTTGCGCTCCTGGAAATAGCGGTGGATGGCGGCGGCCATCACACTACGGACGCGGAAAATCGCGTTAAAGGTGTTGGTACGCACACGCAGATGGGGGATGGTACGCAGGAATTCCAGGGTACAGCGCTTTTTCTGCAAGGGGTACTCACCGGGACAGACGCCCAGCACGGTGACGGCAGTGGCATTGACCTCCACGCCGTTGCGCTCGCTGGCAACGAGGGTGCCCTCTACCTTCAGACTGGTGCCCAGGGGCATATAGGAACCAACGTCGCCCATCGCCTCTTTGTCCAGTACGATCTGCAGATGTTTCAGGCTGGTGCCGTCGTTCAGCTCCAAAAATGCCACGTTTTTGCTGTCGCGGCTGGTGCGTACCCAGCCGCAGACGGTGACCTGCTGCCCGATATAGGCGGGGTCGTTGTACAGTTTGACAATGTCGATGTGTTTCATAATGACAACTCCTTTTAGGAAAGTTTTTACAGAAAAATAAAAAAACACTGTCTGTCCTACACATTAGGACGAACAGTGTTCGCGGTGCCACCTAATTTGCCTGCCTTTCGCAGACCACTCCGCCTCTGACAAGGCTTACCCTTTAACGCAGGTATACGGCTCACCCTACTTGCTGGTAACCTCTCGCACAATTTCGCTTGCTCTCTCGGTGGCTGTTTTTCCGTCTGCGTCACCAAAAATGCTCGGCAATACACCCAGTATTGCCTGCGCTTCTTGCCATAGCAGACGAAAAACTATCTCACCGATTGGAGCAACCCGATTTTGCTCAAGGTTACGATGGGGTTCAGGTTGCAACTCGGGAGGGTTATTCGCGCAGATGCTCTCCGTCGGGCTTGCACCGTCCCCGACTCGCTGTGGGCGCCTGTCTGTGTTACTCGGCTCCGTCATAGTTTTTATTTACCTTAACATACTATGCGCCGTTTGTCAAATGTTTTTTGCCGCGGCACAGACACACGCTTACCGCAATAGCTCCGTCAGCGGCACGTCAAACACCTTGGCAAAGGCAACGATCTCAATATCGGTCACAAACCGCTTGCCGCACTCGATGCGTTGCACCGCGTTCTTGTCGATATCAATGCCTACCAGTTGCATACGGTCCGCCAACTCCCGTTGCGAGATCTTCATAGCCGTACGCAGGCGCGCGATGGATTTGCCGCAAAGGTTGTTTAGCCCCTCAGGGGTCTTGTTAATAAACATAAATCTGCTCCTTTTGACATTTAGTGCTTGTCAATAAGAAGAGTATATGCTATAATCCTCCGTATAGTGACATTCTGTGAATGTCAAATGAAAACAGAAAGGACGGCAAGCCTTTTGGCTCTTATCAACCAAAAACTTCCCACTTTTCTCGGGTTTCATATTGACAAAACCAGGAAATTGTGTTACTGTACTATCAAAGTAATACACGAAACGAGGAGGAACTGTTATGAAAAAGACACTGACCGCTTTATTGGCCGTGGTGGTGCTGTTGGCCGCTCTGCCTTTGGGCGTCACCGCCGCTAATCCCACTACCAACCTGATGGGGGACGGCGATTTTGAAAATTTTTACTACAGCAGCTATTGGACTACCTACCAAAACACCTATGTGTGCTATGACGCTGCCCTCCACGGCGTCAACGGCGCCTATCTGCAGGGTAACGGCGGTTGGGGCTCTATGCTGGAGCAGACGGCATACGTCACCCTGGGTCAGGCTTATCGCCTGGAATTTTGGTATAAGGTGGTCAACAATGGTTTCAACTGGCGGTTGGACCAGACCTACGACACCGGCTTGTATGAAACCCGTTGGGAGACCAACGAGGAATGGACGCGGGTCACCTATGATTTCGTGGCCTCTTCCTATGCGGTCACGCTGAATTTCTGCGGCGCAGGCAACGGTATCCGCGAGGAGGCCTACGTGGACGACGTGGTGCTGACCCCCATCGCGTCGGAGAATTTTGACGGCTACCTGTTCAACGGTGGCTTTGAGCGGGGCGACCTGAGTGGTTGGGAGTCCTATCAGTACACGGAACTTTCTGCCGACGCCGCCTGTTTCGGCGGGTACGGTGCCCATCTGCAGGGAAATGGCAGCTGGGGTGCGCTGCTGGAGCAGACCATCTCCACCAAACCCGGTGTGGAGTACACCGTGTCTTTCTGCTATAAGGTCAATCAAAATGGTGTTAATTTGCAGGTGAAGAATTGGAATGACGAGGCTTTGGCGGCGGTGTGGCTCTCCAACGATGTTGTTGAGGAGGAGCCTGTTCTACCCGACGAAGAATGGCCCGACGAAGAATGGCCCGACGAGGAGTGGCCCGATGAAGAGTGGCCCGACGAAGAATGGCCCGAGGAAGAATGGCCCGAGATCAATTACCTGCCCGAAGGCTGGGCCACAGGCGAACTGACTTTTGTGGCAGACGATTATACGGCACTGCTGAACCTCTGCGGCGGCGGCAACGGTATCCCCGAGGATGCCTATATTGACGACGTGTTCGTCTATACCACCGCCGATGACGATCTGGTGGATGACGGACAAGGCGCCTGGAAGACCTACCAGAACACCTATTGGGACGCATATGAATCTTATATGGGCGGCTACGGCATCTGCCTGATGGGCGACGGTAGCTGGGGCGCTCTGGCGGAGCGAACCCTGCCCACCGTGGCGGGGGAGGAGTATACCCTTTCCTTCTGGTATCGGGTGGATCAGAACGGTTTTAACTTGAACATCCGTGACGGCGTGGACGGCGATGCCATTCAGAATACTTGGTATGACGCTGAGGAATGGACCTACGTGGAAATTCCGTTTATCGCCGTTTCCGACGCTGTCACCCTGAATTTCTGCGGTGCCGGCAACGGCATCGGGGAGATCGCCTATCTGGACGAGGTGGTGCTGTGGAGCGGCGTGTGGGAGGATATCCCTGATGCAGAAATCCGCAACGGCGACTTTGAAACCGGCTCTCCTGTGGGTTGGTCTATGTATCAGAACTCTACGGTGACCGCGTCCGCCGCCTGCAGCGGCGATTACGGTGCCCTTTTGATGGGCAACGGCGGATGGGGTGCTCTGATGGAGCAGGGCTTCTTTACCCCCGGATTCACCTATGCGTTGTCCTTCCGTTACAAGGTGCTCAGCGAGGGCTTTAACCTAAAACTTGTGACGGGCGATACCGGCGAATCCTTGGCTGAGGGGTGGTACACCTCCACCGAATGGGAGGAGGTCACCCTGGAGTTTACCACCCTGTCCACCACCATGCGGCTGAACATCTGCGGCGGTGGTACCGGTGTCCCCGAGGCGGCCTACATCGACGATATTTCCATCACCTGTCTGGACGAGGACTGGGGGGATATCGAACTGCCCACCGTGCAGGATGCCGCCCTGTTACAGCAGTATCTCAACGGCTGGGATGTGGAAGCACCCCTCTATGCCGATCTGAATCTGGACGGTGAGATCAATAACAAAGACCTGGTTCTGCTCATCCGTTTTCTCAACGGATGGTACGGTGACGTAGGTATCGAATAATGTGCACTAAAACAGCCGAGGCATCGCCTCGGCTGTTTTTCATCGCTATGGCAGCCGGCAAAAAATTTAACACAAAATAGCGGAACGGCCTCTGTCCGAAAGAGAATGTAACCACAAGATACGGGGTAAAAACCCGCTGCTTTACCGCTTTAGCGTATGACTACGATAAAATTTTTATTGACGGGAAAGCATTTTTGTGGTAACATAGTATGGATAATAAGGCAATATGCCCTTTTTTCACGAAAGGGTGAAAAAAGGTTGTCTATTTTAGGAGGTTATTATGAAGACTTGGAAGCGTTTGTTAACCGCGTTCCTCACAGTGGCGATGCTGATCTCGATGTGCTCGATGATGGCGTCCTGCCGTCGTGACGAGGTGGACCCCAGCGATGCGGCCATCGCCGGCGGCAACACCTTTGTGGTGAACGTCAAGACCGAAGGCGGTATGCCCCTGTCCGGCGTAGCTGCGTACGTCTATGCCGACGACTCTTTGAAGGATCTGAAGGAGTTCAAGGAAACCGATGAAAAGGGTAAGATTATCTTTAATCTGGAGCCCAGCAAGAAGTATGCCGTCACTCTGACCGGTGTACCCAAGGGCTACGATGTGAAGGAGAGCTATTCTTTTAAGGATAACATTGCCAACATCGTGCTGTCCTCTTCTTTGATCGCGGGCGAGGACCTGACCGGTGCCACTCTGGGCCTGGGCGACGTGATGTACGATTTCTCTGTCACCACCCCCAAGGGTGAGAAGGTCACCCTGTCCGAGATGCTGAAGAAGAAAAAGGTGGTACTGATCAACTTCTGGTACACCACCTGTACTTACTGCGTGGCGGAGTTCCCCTATATGCAGAAGGCCTATGAGACCTACGGCGAGGACGTGGGCATCATCGCCCTCAACCCCATGGAGCAGAACCCTGCCATCCAGTCCTTCCAGGAGGAGATGAAGCTGACCTTCCCCATGGCCAACTGCCCTGCCGCCTGGTCCACTACCTTTAACGTGTCGGGTTACCCCACCTCCATTCTGGTGGACCGCTATGGCGTGATCTGTCTGGTGGAGGCCGGCGGTATCACCAGCCAGCGCCCCTGGACCTGTATGTTTGATCACTTCACTGCTGATAAGTATGAGCAGAAACTGATCAACTCCCTCAGCGAGCTGGTTACCACTGTTAAACCTACTTATAAGAATGAGAAGGCGGAGGATCTGGCCGCCGCGCTGAACGTGGACGGCGCTCCCATCACCTATCGCCATGCCGAGGGTGACGACGCTGAGTATGCCTGGCCCTTCATCATCCAGGATAAGGATGGCAAGAAGTGCGTAAAGGCCTCCAACCAGGGTATTGACGATTCTTACGCCATTTTGATTGCCGACGTACAGCTGAAAAAGGGTCAGGCGCTGGGTATGGATTACATCGTATCCTCCGAGAACGGCTCCGATATTCTGCACGTGATCGTGGATGATGAGCCCATCTACCAGATTTCCGGTACCGACGAGAAGGTCTCCTGGAAGACCTGCTATCCTTGGGTTGCCACCGAGGACGGCACCTATGAGGTGGTCATTTCCTACATTAAGGACGGCACCGACTCGGCCGGTGACGACACTGCCTACATTCGAAACCTGCGCGTTGTGGACAGTGGCAAGGTGGACTACGCCACCTACATCCCCCGCTATGCCGCCACCGAGAAGGAGGACGGCTCCTTCAATTACGTCAATGTGGTGTTGAACACCGCAGATAACTACTACCACGTGGGCGATAAGAACGGTCCTCTGCTGCTGGCAAACCTGCAGGGCTCTACCCAGTTTAGTGAGGAGGAGACCGTCTGGGATATCTTGTACGAGTCCGATTATAAGATCGGTGGTAAGCCCGCCTATGATGTGGTTCTTCCCTTCTTCTCTATGGCCTCTAACTCCGCTCTGAACGGCTTCTGCCCCGTTACCAAGGAATTGGCCGAGCACCTCAAGGCGGTGGCTGATTTTGCCGGCTTTGACGAGGACGACCCCAACGAGTGGCTGAAGATCTGTAAGTACTATCAGGCTTACGGCACCAAGGGCGCCCAGCTGGAGGATCCCTGCAAGGGTCTGATGCCCTTTAACGCCCATAAGGCTACTTTGGGTAAAAACGTGTCCACCAACTACTTCCAGTATAACCGAGTGGTGATGCCCCGTGGTTATTTGGCAGAGTTCATCCCCACCAAGAGCGGTGTATACCGCATCACCTCCCACAGCACCTCCCAGCAGGGCGTGGACGGCTGGATCTTCGATAAAAACCGTACCGAGTTGCTCACCTATGAGATGGATGAGCGTATGTACAACGATGACAAGAATGTGTCCATGGTCTACTATATGAAGGCCGGCACCCCCTATTATATTGACATTGCCTTCTGGGATGTGTATGAAGAGGGCGTGATCCCCTATGATATTGAGTACATCGGCGCTTCCTTTGATCTGTTCCGTCTGTGCTCCCCCGGCTACTTTACCTATGACAGCGACGCCACCGGCGATGCGATGTACTACCTGATCCAGGGCGGCATCGACGTGGTGCTGAAGAACGGCAAGTACTATGAGGATCTGGGCGGCGGCAAGACCGGCAGCGCCATCTATGCCGACTTTAGCGGCGTGACCTCTCTGTTCAGCAACCCCATCGCCACCGTGCCTGCCTATAATGAGGACGGCACCTTGAAGAAGAACGACAAGGGTGAGCAGGAGTACATTAAGGGTATGATCGATATGGGCGGTTTTGATTTCAGCAAGACCGAGAACGACCTGTACATCCTGGGCATTCTGAACAAGTACAACGGCGATCAGAAGAAGGCGGACGCCTATCTGAAGGAGCAGTGGGGCGAGGAGTACGACGCCAACGCCGAGTCCTACAAACTGTCGGATATCTATGCCGGCAAGTACCACGGCACGGGCCCCGATCTGACCGCCGAGATCAAGACCTACGTCAGCAAGATGAAGACCGGCCCCGCTGAGTTAAAGGGCTGCGTTGAGGTAGATAAGCGCCTGGCAGAGATTCTGCAGATGCTGATGGAGAAGTACACCTTCGAGAACGTGGAGAATTCCTGGCTGAAGGTTTGCTATTACTACGATCATCTGGGTTAAGACCCGAGAGGAGAACCGATTATGAAGCGTTTTAATAAACTTTTGTGCCTGCTGGCGGCGGTGACGGTGCTCGCGCTGTCCCTGCTGACCGGCTGCGGCCCTGCCGACCCCGGCTACCAGGTCAAGGTGGTGGATGCGCTGGGCAACCCCTACACCGAGGGTGTGGTGGTACAATTTAAGCAGAACGGCGCCTCTGCCGGTATGCAGGTGGTCAACGCCGAGGGCGTTGCCGCCAAGGATCTGGAGGATGGCGACTACACCGTAGAGCTGACCTTCACCGATGAAAAGGCCGAGTATTATTACGACACCACCGACCTGACCCTGTCCGCGGATAAAAAGGAGCTGACCGTGGTGTTGGCTAAGATGCCCGCTCCCGAGGCAGAGCAGCTGGTGGTGAACAACGCGCAGAAGAATGTCCTGGCCGTGGACACCGGTTGCACCTATGTGACTTTGACCAAGGGCGAGCGCAACTATTTCCTGTTCACCCCCACCATGGCGGGCACCTACGAGTTTTCCCTGCCCGGTTCCACCGCTACTCTGGGCTACTATGGCGCCCCCCATTTTGTGCAGGAGCATCACGCCGCTGAGGAGATCAAGGACGGTAAGTTTACCATCTCCGTTAAGGCGAGTATGATCGGCACCGGCGACACCGGCACCACCCGTATGGTGCTGGGCATCGATGCCGGCGAGAACGAGAGCGCCACCCTGGCCATCGTTCGCATCGGCGAGCCGGCCTGGGATGTGTCCGACGAGCCTTGGACCACTTACAAATCTACCGTGGCGCTGAGCCAGTACACCCTGCCCGCCGGCTCCACGCTGAAGGAGTTCGATCTGAAGGCCTCCGGCTACACCCTGGTTAAGGATGCCAAGGGTTGGTATCACCTGGATTCCGCCGACGGCCCTCTGGTAGTTATGCTGCTGGGCGAGAAGTCTGCCTATCTGGATGATTTCAAGACCATTGTGGAGAAATCCCGTGTGGGTAAGTATTTCTACGATGAGAACGGCAAGTTTATCCGTAAGGAGAGCTACAACGAATGTTTGCTGGAGTACATTGCTGTGATGGATGAAAAGGCGGGTGTCTACCCCTTGACCGACGACCTGAAGTACATCATCCAGCAGCGCGGCGACCACTACGGCTGGTTCGAGGAAGACGGTACCCAGTACCTGTTCGTGGACCAGAACGGCGAGGTTATCCCCGGCATTAACAAGGAGATTTCCTGGCTGTTCCCCTGCCGCTATATCGGCTGATGATCCCCTGTGACAGAGTCCCTGCCTTGCTCATTGCTCTATCTAAAGGTTCCCGCTCTGTCCTATCTTGTTAGCAAAGAGGGTTATACCTATGAAAGTTATGGAAAAACTGCGCGCTGTATCCCCTAAAAAGTGGCTGATCATCGGCATTGCCGCCGGTGCGGCTCTGCTGATTTTGGTGGGATGCCTGTTCCTGCTCCCCGGCGGCAAAAAGCCGGTTGGCGGCACCGTCACCCCCGGCTCCACCGTGAGCGTAACCGTTACTAACCGCGCCGGCACCGCCATCGAGGGCGCACAGGTGTACATCTACAGCGATAAGGCGCTGACCGACCTGGTCACCTTTGCCAAAACCGACGCCGAGGGCAAGATGTCCTTCGTGTCCGAGCAAAGCAACGGCTACGCGGTGTTAAAGGGCATCCACGCCGGTTACAAACTGGAGTCGTCTTACGCGCTGACCCAGACCGACAATGTCATTGTACTGGACGCACTGGCCGCCACCGCTGATGGCAAACTGCCCACCGATGTTAAGTACAAGGTGGGGGATCCTATGCTGGATTTCACCGTCACCGACGTGGACGGCAACTCCTATACCGCCTCTGAGGTGCTGAAGGAGAAGAACGCCCTGGTGCTGAACTTCTGGTACACTGCCTGTCAGCCCTGCCAGATGGAGTTCCCCTATCTGCAGGCTGCATATGAGCTGTACAAAAATGACGTGCTGGTGTTGGCCATGGATCCCTACACCGCCGACACCGCCGACGCCGTTAAGGCGTTCCGCGATCAGAACGGCCTGACTATGCCCGTGGTATCTGCAGATCCCGCTTGGGCCAGCTTGATGAATATTCAAGCCTATCCCACCACCGTGGTCATTGACCGCTACGGTATCATTACCGTTTACCATATGGGTGCCATCACCGAGGAAGGCACCTTTGAAAAGATGTTCGCCTTCTACGGCGGCACCGAGTATAATCAGGCCATCACCGATGACCTGTCCAACTTGGATGACGTGATCGCCAACGCCGGCAACAACGGCGGCTCCAACAGCACCACCGACGGCAACGGCGGCGGCGCTACCACCACTAAGCCGACCGGCCTGCAGACCGAGTTTACCGGCGTGCTGGGAACCAAGTCGGATCCCATCGAGGTGGGCGGTACCCTGCAGTTCACCACCGAGATCCCCGCCGGCAAGGAGTCCTGGTTCAACGTCTATCGCGTGGGCGGCACTATCTTGACTATCAAGAGCGCCAATGTGGCGGTGGACTACGACGGCAAGACCTACACCCCCAAGAACGGTGTGCTGGAGGTTCCCGTAGAGACCGAGGATGTCACCATTCCTGTAAAACTGGTCATTCATAACAAGGGTACCGCCACCGAAAAGTTCACCGTGAACTTCATCTACCCTCGCGGCACTCTGGCCAACCCCTTCGACCTGAAGATGGGCAATCTGACCACCGATATTAAGGCGGGCAACGACCAGGGTGTGGTGTACACCTACACCGCCCCCGACCACGGCATTGTGGAGATGACCGCCGTTTCCGCCACCAACGGGGTGGTGTACGATTTCGCCCTATACAATCTAAATTCTTACGCTTATCGCACTCTGGGCGCTGACGGTGGATCTAACAAGGTATCCGTCTCCTTGAGCAAGGGTGATACCTTACAGGTGACGGTGAGCGTGGCCCCCGATGAGAACAATGAGTACCCCGCAGCCACCATTAAGAGCGTGCTGACCTTTACTTCCACCGCCCCCACCACCAAGCCTACCCTGCCCAGTACCGTGACCTACTCTGCTACGGTTAAGGATGACAAGGGCGTGGCAATGGCCGGTGTGTCGCTGAAGTTTGAGGTGGGCACCCAGGCCAAGACGGTGACCACCGACAAAAACGGTGTGGCCTCCGCCGAGATGACCTACGGCAATGGCAAGGTAACCATCACCGTTCCCGGCGGCTACGTAGCCACCAAGCTGTCCTACAGTCTGACCCCCTCTGCCCCCTCTGCCGCCTTTGTGCTGGAGGAGGACAGTTGGTTTGACGATCCGGTGGATCCTCCCGTTGACCCCGATGATCCCGTCGATCCTGACGATCCCACCGACCCTGACGATCCCGACGATCCTGACGACCCTGAGCCCCCCGTGGATACCCGCGTGGATTACACCGTTAAGGTGGTGGACGGCAACGGCGCCGCTCAGACCGGTGTCACCGTGGCGTTCTACAGTAGTAGCAACGAGTTGTTGGATCAGCAGGTCACCGACGCTGACGGTGTGGCTGTGACCAAGTTAGAAAAGGGCAACTACATTATCAAACTCAGCGGTACCGATCTGAAATACGACGAGCGCACCGCTGTAATGACCGCCTCCAAGACTACCTTGGAACTGCTGGTGGCCCCCTTGTACGACAATACGGTGTTCACCACCATCAATGGTCCGGGCACCGACTACGCTGATGCCGACGCCTACCATCTCAATGAGGGCGCCACCTATGTGGAATTGACCCCCGGCGCGCGGAATTTCTTCCTGTTTGAGCCCACCCGTACCGGCACTTTCCGGTTTTCTTCCGGCAACACCCGTGCTACCATCGGATATTACGGTGGCCCCTTCTTTGTGTTGCCCGCCAACGCGGCAGAGGTGGAGAACAACGCCTTTACTCAGTCCATCTCTTCGATTGGCCCCACCTACGTTATCGGTATTGATGCTCCCTCTAATGTGTCCGGCGTGATTATCGGTATTGTCCGCATCGGCGAGCCGGGCTGGAGCATTGCCGACGAGCCTTGGGAGATCTACGAGGGCACCCACACCCCCACCAAGTTCACCCTGCCTGCAGGTACCACCCTGCATAATGTAGATATTACCGCCGCTTCTCAGGAGTTGGTGTATAACGAACAGGACGGTTACTATCACCTGAACAGCGCTGACGGCCCCGTGGTGTACCTGCGCTTTACAGGCTCTCCCTATATCAACATTGCGGACGTGGAGGCCAACCAAACGGTAGGCGTGTATCTATTCGACACCAACGGCGAGTTCATTAAAAAAGAGAAATACAACGACTATCTGAAGAAGTATTTCTACATTCCCAACGCCATGTACGATCCTGACGGTGTGATGGTGAATATGTTGGATAAGACCTACGTGTATCCTCTGAATGATGATTTGATGTACATCCTGAAGGGCTTTACCGCCAAGCAGGGATGGGACGATCCCGATTTGCCCACCTACCTGTTCAAGGATACCGACGGCAACAACATCCCCGGCATCAACAATGATATTGCCTGGATGTTCCCGCTGTGCTACGGCGTGACCGAATAATGTAAAAGGAGTTGTTCCCTATGAAAATGTGCAAAACCCTGCTGGCGGCTCTGCTGGCCGTCGCTATGATGGTTTCTTTGTGCGCCTGCGTGGGCGGCGAGCCTGACGATAAGACCGACGGCACCACCACGACTACCCCTACCACCACGACCACCACCAAGGCCACTGTGGATGACAGTCAGGTCACTTACACCGTTAAGGTGCTGGATGAGAATGGCGCTCCCGTGGTTGGCGCGATGCTGCAGACCTGCAACGATGCCGGTTGCATCCCCCATATGATCCCCACCGACGCCACCGGAACGATCAGTTTCCAGCGTCCCAAGGGTGAGGAGTACGATCTGAAATTCGTGATGCCTGTGGCCGGCTATGACGTGGATATCAACAACGTCTATGCCGAAATCAACGAGGACACCACCGAGGTGACCATCACCGTGAATAAGGCAGCTTAATCGCTGACGACCACCCGCATCTGCACCGACCGCCGCATGACCTCCTACATTACGGAAGACGGCATCTATATCCGTGAGATCACCCGCAAAAACGGCCGCCTCTACCCCGAACCGATCATCCATCATCACAACCTCTACTCTTCCCGCAACCCCGCCACCGCCACCGAAGAAAGTCGGAACGTAGCCAT
>JAZNUN010000007.1:0-2051 GCA_045592345.1 Acutalibacteraceae bacterium
GGTGGGATGTGGATTGTAAAGACAGGTGCCCTCACCCGTCCAGAACCACCGCATACTCCCTCCGTCACGGCTATCGCCGTGCCACCTCCCTCGGAGAGGGAGGCTTTCTCGGTTTTGGCTCGGGGGTACAGCAAAAAAGACACCCGAAGGTGTCTTTTTCATCGCTCTATATGGCATATCATTACGGAGTACAGGCGTGGGAATATGGCGTCAGCCATATTCGAGGAGAGGCAAACGCCAATGAGCAGTCTGTATGTATTATAAAAGCACAGGCGTAGGAATATGGCGTCAGCCATATTCGAGGAGAGGCAAACGCAAATGAGCGGCCTGTATATATTATAAAAGCACAGGCGTGGGAATATGGCGTCAGCCATATTCGAGGAGAGGCAAACGCAAATGAGCGGCCTGTATGTATTATAAAAGCACAGGCGTAGGAATATGGCGTCAGCCATATTCAAGGAGAGGCAAACGCAAATGAGCAGTCTGTATATATTACGAGCCTCTCCGGCTGTCCAGAAAATCCTGCAGGATGATGGTGGCGGCGACGGTGTCCACCACCTGCTTACGTTTCTTGCCCCGCACGTCGTTTTGGTTGAGGTAGCCGATGGCGGACACGGTGGTCATCCGCTCGTCCCACAACTGTACGGGCAGACCCGTCAGGTCACCCAATTTGGCGGCCAGATCCTCGGCGCGGCGGGCTGCCTCACCGCGGCTGCCGTCCATATTCTTGGGGTGGCCCACCACGATCATCTCCGCCCGCTGTTCTTTGGCGGCGTCCGCAATCTTGGGCAACAGACGCTCGTCCACATACTCGGTGATGGTGCCTACGGGGCTGGCTAACCGCTCGCCAATGTCGCTGATGGCTATACCGGTGCGTGCCTTTCCTAAGTCCACGGCCATAATTTTCATAGGTCACCCCTCCTTTCATTTTGTCTATCATACCACACTTGGGCGCAAATTGCAAACAGCGGATTTTGTGCAATTTTTTGAATGTAAAATGTCAATTTTTAGAAGTTTTTGGATTTTTCAATGGGATATGCCAAAAAAATATGAATTTTTGTCAATAATTTCTTGCAAAACCGTATTTTTCTGTTATAATGAAACCAATGTTGAATTTTGTTCAACCATTCAGTCTAAAAGGAGTGTTTTCTATGCCTTACGTAACCCGTATACTGGACGAACTGAAGGTCCGTTATAAGGATCAGCCCGAGTTCCTGCAGACCGCCGAAGAGGTGCTGGAGAGCCTGCGCCCCGTCATCAACCAAAACCCCAAATACGAGGCCGCCAGCCTGCTGGAGCGTCTGGTGGAGCCCGAGCGCGTCGTTATGTTCCGCGTGCCGTGGATCGATGATGCGGGCAAGATCCAGGTCAACCGCGGCTATCGCGTACAGTTTAACAGCGCCATCGGCCCCTACAAGGGCGGCCTGCGTTTCCATCCCTCTGTGAACCTGAGCATCATCAAGTTCCTGGGATTTGAGCAGACCTTTAAGAACTCCCTGACCAGCCTGCCCATGGGCGGCGGCAAGGGCGGCTCCGACTTTGACCCCCGCGGCAAGTCGGACAACGAGATCATGCGTTTCTGCCAGAGCTTTATCACCGAGCTGTACCGTCACATCGGCCCCGACACCGACGTGCCCGCCGGCGACCTGGGCGTGGGTGCCCGTGAGATCGGCTATATGTTCGGTCAGTACAAGCGTCTGGTCTACCGCTATGAGGGCGTTCTGACCGGTAAGGGTCTGCCCTACGGCGGCTCCCTCATCCGTCCCGAGGCCACCGGCTTCGGCGCGGTGTACTACACCGATGAGATGCTGAAGTCCTTCGGCGACAGCATCAAGGGTAAGACCTTCGCCATCTCCGGCTTCGGCAACGTGGCCTGGGGTACCGCCAAGAAGGTGGCGGAGCTGGGCGGCAAGGTGGTCACCATCTCCGGCCCCGACGGCTACGTCTATGACGAAGAGGGTGCCATCACCGAAGAAAAACTGAACTTTATGCTGGAGATGCGTTCCTCCGGCCGCGACAAGGTGAAGGATTATGCCGATAAATTCGGTGTG
>JAZNUN010000008.1:0-16876 GCA_045592345.1 Acutalibacteraceae bacterium
GAACTGGAGACCTCATCCTTACCAAGGATGCGCTCTACCGACTGAGCTATAGCAGCAAATGGCGACCCGGAACGGGCTCGAACCGTCGACCTCTAGCGTGACAGGCTAGCGTTCTAACCAGCTGAACTACCGGGCCATTAATGTGTCTCGCGACAACGTTTGTTATTATACTTGATGATGCAGTGTTTGTCAACAGTTTTTTTGCGAAAAATCACATTTTTTGAAAAGAATGCATTTCTTTATGAAAATCCCTGCGTTTTGTCGTTGCAAAACACAGGGGAGTGTGGTAAAATCAATTCATTACGTGACCTTGTTACTATACCGCCATTCACGTACCGCAACATAAATAACTAGTATTCCAAACATACGTCGTAAAAGATGCGTTTCTATTTTCCCGGTCAGCAGTGCCGTGGGAATGGCGACACCTACGCCGCCGATGACACACCAAATCGCGGTCTTGATTTCTATCAGTTTGTTCTTAAAGTGCCCCACCAATGCGGTCGGTGCACAGCCGATAAAATAGAGTAGGTTGATTCCGCCTGCTTGATATTGTTGAGTTCCCATAACTGCTGTTAGATACAGTACCAATAATGAACCCCCGCCAATGCCGAAACCGCTGATAATACCGGTGAGAACACCGATGATAAACGCAATAACCATCATAGCAGAAACACCGCCTTAATGCCTCCGTAGAAAAGCAGGATGCTGAATAATCTATGCAGCCATGTAACGGATACACGTTGAAACAGGCGGGAAGACAGCCATCCGCCGACGATGCCTCCAAAGAGATAGGGGAGGGCATCCTCCCACACGTTGCCACCTTGCAGGCAGAATAGTACATAGGAAACGATTGAGAGCGGCAGGATGATAGCGACAGAGGTAGCGAAAGCCTGTTTCTCCTCTAATTTCAGCCATCCGATGAGTAATGGCACCAGCACCAGGCCGCCACCGGCACCGAATAATCCATTTAATATGCCGGCCAGACCGCCGGCTATAATACATTTAACAGTACGCGGCATCTTATCCCTCCCAACGGTCAAAGTTTCCCCCAAAGAGATTGAAATATTAAGGAGTCACTATGAAAGAACAGTTGGAAAAACTATTTTTGCAGGTGCAAAAACCCGCCAGATACACCGGCGGTGAATTGAACAGCGTTACCAAAAACCTTGATGACGTCAAAGTGCGTTTTGCGTTTTGCTTTCCCGACCTGTATGAGGTGGGTATGTCCCATCTGGGCATGAAGATTCTGTACGGCCAGTTCAATAACGAGCCTGACGTCTGGTGTGAGCGTGTATTTGCGCCCGATACGGATATGGAAACATTGATGAAACAGCACAATATTCCCTTGTTTGGCTTGGAGAGCCGTGATCCGATAAGAGAATTTGATTTTATCGGTTTTACATTGCAGTATGAGCTCAGTTATACAGCCGTTTTACATATGCTGGAGTTGGCGGGGGTGCCTCTGCGCTCTGCTGACCGTGACGAGTCCTATCCCTTGGTGGTGGTTGGTGGCCCTTGTGCCTGTAATCCCGAGCCTTTAGCGGATTTTGTTGATATTGTCTTCTTGGGCGAGGGCGAAGAGGTGGACCTGGAGGTCATAAATCTCTATAAAGAATGGAAAGATAAGGGCTATTCTAAAAAGGCTTTTCTGCGTGCGTGTGCCGATATTGAAGGTGTGTACGTGCCTTCACTATATGATGTTGCATATAATGAGGACGGAACCGTTGCGTCAGTAACACCTTTAGATGGCGTGAACTCTACGGTAAAAAAGCGCATTATCAAGGATTTGAATACGTGCTATTATCCCGATTCTTTTGTGGTTCCATACACCGATATTGTATTTGATCGTGCACAGAGCGAGATTTTCCGGGGTTGTATCCGCGGATGCCGTTTCTGCCAGGCAGGCTTTATTTACCGACCCGTAAGGGAAAAGTCTGTGGATACCATTGACAAACAGAGTCACGACCTGTGTCGTAATACGGGTTATGAGGAGTTCTCTCTGTCCTCTTTGTCAACCAGTGATTATACCAAATTGGAAGAACTTTTGGATCGGTTACTGAACTGGGCCGAGAAAGAACACACCAATATCTCTTTGCCCTCACTGCGTGTGGATGGCTTCTCTGAAGAATTGGCTAACCGATTGAACGTATTGCGCCGTGCGGGCTTGACCTTTGCACCGGAGGCGGGTACTCAGCGTCTGCGCGATGCCATCAACAAAAACGTCACCGAGGATGAGGTATTAACCACCGTTACGAAGGCGTTTAGCGGCGGTTGGACGGCTGTGAAACTGTACTTTATGTTGGGTCTTCCTACGGAAACGTTGGAAGACGTGGAGGGTATTGCGCAGTTGGGTCAGAAGGTGGTCAATGCTTTTTATAATAATCCGGATAAACCTAAGGGCAAAGGCGTGACGGTATCGCTAAGCACATCCTGCTTTGTGCCGAAGCCCTTAACGCCGTTCCAGTGGGAACCGCAGGATACATTGGAGCAGCTGGCCGAGAAACAACAGCATCTGCGCTCCTCCATCCATACCAAAAAGATTTCTCTTAGCTACCACGACGCCAAGACCAGTTTTCTTGAAGCGGTGCTGGCGCGTGGCGACCGCCGATTGTGTGCGGTACTAGAGGCCGGTGCCAAGCGTGGCTTTAATTTGGATTCCTGGTCTGAGCATTTTGATTTTGATGCCTGGATGGAGATCTTTGCCGAGTGCGGCTTAGACCCCGCATTCTATGCCAATCGTCGTCGCGAATATACGGAGATCTTGCCTTGGGATCATCTGGATTATGGCGTGACTAAGAAGTTTTTGATCCGTGAGAACGAACTGGCGCATCAAGCTTCTACCACACCTAATTGCCGCCAGGCTTGCTCCGGATGCGGCGCTGCTTGCTGGAAGGAGGGTGTTTGCGTTGAAAACCGTTAGAATCATCTTCTCCAAGACAGGACGGGCTAAGTATGTGTCCCATCTTGATTTAATGCGTACGATGACCCGTGCCCTGCGGCGCGCGGCAATACCGTTATGGTATACCGAAGGCTTTAATCGTCATCCCTATTTAACGTTTGCTGCACCTCTATCCTTGGGATATGAAGGTCTGCGGGAGTCTATGGATATCCGCTTAGAGGAGGATGTGGATTACGGTGTGCTGGTTGAGCGGCTGAACGCAGTTCTGCCTGTTGGAATGACTGTTGTTGAGGCGGCAGAAGCGCAGGCCAAGGTAAAAGAACTGACTGCGGCTGAATATCGCATCGTTTTTGGCTGTTCTGCGACTGACGTCACCAAGCTTCTGTCTTCGCCGGAGATTCTGGTGGACAAACGCACCAAGAAAAAGACTATGAAGACGATTGATATTTGCCCGTATTTTGCTAATGCTGAAGTGGAGGCTATAGGGGAGAATAGTTCTGTTATGTCCGTCACTCTGTCGTGCGGTAGTGCTGAGAACATCAATCCTGGCCTGTTCGTGACAGCGTTGGGCCACTATTCTGATGTTCCAATCGAGGCAGAAGTGCAACGAAAAAGGCTACTGAAATCCAATGGAGAAGAATTTTTGTAATAATTTTCAAAAACCCCTTGCATTATTTGTAACATTGTGATATATTATATCAGGCGTTTTTTGCCGCGGGTATTCCCGTGGGGTTTAATGCCGGGCGTATTGCCCAAGACATTAAAGCGGATGGTCCTCTGTCGACATCGTTCGGTATGAACATCTGAAAACTTTTGGAGGAAAGAACTATGGACGCTTTGAAGATTATTTCCGGTGACAGTATGAAGGAGACCACTCCCGCATTCTCTATCGGTGACACCATCCGTGTGGATGTGAAGATCCGCGAGGGTGAGCGTGAGCGTATTCAGGCCTTTGAGGGCACCGTGATCGCAAAGAAGGGCAGCGGCATCGCTGAGACTTTCACCGTTCGCCGTGTGGCTTATGGTGTGGGCGTGGAGCGTGTGTTCCCCCTGCACAGCCCCAACGTGGCTGCGATCAAGGTTGTTCGTCACGGTAAGGTTCGCCGCAGCAAGCTGTACTATCTGCGTGATCGCGTTGGTAAGGCTGCTAAGGTTAAGGAACTGATTAAATAATCAATTTTTTGTGAAAAAGGGGCTTTTTAGCCCCTTTTTTGCTTTATTTTTAGAAACTCTTATGTTATAATGAACTGACATCCCAAAAGAAAGGAGCGCTATGCTTATGGGAAAACATAATAAACACATATTCCGGTTGAATAGCCGCCGAGCGGCCGTTGCTGTTTATGATTGGATCGGAGCGATCGTGGTTGCGCTGATTGCTATCGTGGTTGCTTTAACATACATGCTGCGTGTGGTTGGTGTGGATGGCGACTCTATGTTGCCCACTTTGCAGGATGGTGATCGGTTATTACTGACGTATAATACTAAGACTCTGGACCACGGAGATATTATTGTCATTGATCGCTATAACGATGATCCCCTGATTAAACGCGTAATTGCAGTGGGGGGCGAAACTATTTCGATTGAAAACACCAAAGTGTTTGTGAACAATGTTGAGTTGGTCGAAACCTACATACAGGGAACCACCGTTGCCCGAGATGTGAAAGAGGAGATGGTGGTGCCGGCGGGTTATGTCTTTGTGATGGGAGATAACCGCTCCATTTCAAAGGATAGCCGTATGAATGAGATCGGCTTGATTGCTGTGAAGGATATTGTGGGAAAAGCCAGATGCTGTATTTGGCCGCCAGAATCTTTTGGTAGAATTTATGAGTGAGCGACAGGAGTTGGTTTGATATGAATAAAAATGAAGCAACCGGTAATTATAAACCGTCTGAATTTCTGTTAACTTGCTATGAGTGGCTATCTTCCGCCATTGTGGCCGTGGTAGTGGTTGCAATTTTATTTTCTTGCGTGCTCCGCATAGTTAATGTCAGCGGCGACTCAATGAAAAATACGCTTCAGAGTCGGGATCGATTGGTTCTGTCCAATTTTTTGTATGAGCCTGAGTACGGTGATATTGTTGTAATTGTGCGTGAAAATGATACACCTCTGATCAAGCGCGTTATCGGATTAGCCGGTGATCGTATTCGTATTGATGAAAAAACCGGTATTGTGTATCGCAACGACGAACCTCTGGATGAACCTTATGTTCTGGGTGGTTTTACCCCTCAACGCGGTATGAAACAAGAAATCACAGTCCCCGAGGGTACTCTGTTCGCTATGGGAGATAATCGCTCTGACTCTCTGGATAGTCGTATGCTGGGACCGCTGTCCTTGGATAACCTAGTGGGACGTGTTTTGTTTCGCTTAGCCCCGAATCCGGGCTTGATTAGAAATGGAGAATGACTATATGGGCGAGAAAAGACAAACGTCACGTAATACCCAACGGACGAAGAATGTACATAACACTAAAACCAATAACATAAGTAAACGTAATGTCAATCGGGAACGGGTAACCGAAAAACCTCAGGTTTCTGCAGAGCAGCCTTCTATTGGTTATATCCAGTGGTTTCCCGGGCATATGACCCGCACCCGCCGCAAGATTCAGGAAAGTCTGAAGATGGTGGATGCTGTGGTGGAGATCGTGGATGCACGTATCCCGTTATCCAGTCGTAATCCCGAGATGGATTCTTTGACTGCCGGCAAACCGCGTTTGGTTATACTCAATAAGGCGGATTTGGCGGACGAAAACGCCACCCGCCGTTGGATTGCTTACTTTAAAAAGCAGGGAATGGCGGCGGTTGCCGTGGACTGTAAGAGCGGTCGCGGTTGCAATCAATTCGAGCCCGCATTACGTGAGCTTTTGCACGATTTACTTACCAAATGGGAGAGCAAGGGAGCTAACCGCACCATCCGTGCGATGATCGTGGGTATTCCCAATGTCGGTAAAAGTTCCTTTATCAATCGTATGAATCGCGGCGGCAAGGCCAAGGTGGAGGACCGTCCCGGTGTGACCCGTCAAAATCAATGGTTCGTGATACAAGGGGGCATCCAATTGCTGGATACTCCGGGTGTGCTGTGGCCTAAGTTTGAGGATCAGATGGTGGCAATGAGACTGGCTTTTACAGGTGCTATCAAGGATCAGATTTTGGATATGGAAGAAATGGCCTGTGAGCTTTTAGGCATTCTTCGCCGTGATTATCCGTCGGTATTGTTGGAGCGATACAAATTGCAGGAACCCTTGAATGAAGACAACTACGAGTTGTTGCAGGACATCGGCCGTAAACGCGGTATGTTGATTGCCGGCGGTGAGATTCACACAGAACGGGCTGCCATTATGCTTTTGGATGAATATCGTAGCGGTAAATTGGGCCGAATTACGTTGGATTCCTTGCCCGCTAAGGAGGTGTCTACCGATGCTTGATCCCCATTTTGATCAGGAATTTCGCGAGTTCTGCGGTGGACACATCTGCGGTGTAGACGAAGCGGGACGGGGACCGTTAGCCGGGCCTGTCTATGCGGCGGCAGTTATTTTAGACCCTATGCGACCCATTGTGGGGCTGAATGACTCAAAGAAGCTAACCGAGAAAAAGCGTGAGATGCTGTATGATCTAATCATTGAAAATGCAGTAGCCTATTCCATTGCGTTTGCTGATGTTGAGGAGATTGAGCAGTATAATATTCTGGGCGCCACTTATCTGGCTATGACACGTGCTGTGGAAGGGTTACCCGTCAAGCCTGCGATGGCACTGATCGACGGAAATCGACTTCCGCCCCAGTTGCCTGTGACGGGACGTACCGTGGTCAAGGGAGACGCTTTATCTGAGTCTGTAGCAGCGGCATCGATATTGGCCAAGGTGTCCCGTGACCGCGTCTTGGCTCAAATGGATATCGAGTATCCGCAATACGGATTTGCCGCACATAAAGGCTACGGAACTGCAGCACATACTGCCGCTCTGCGGGAATACGGACCCTGTCCGGAGCATCGTATGAGTTTTCTGAAGAAAATATTGGGTGACCAATAATGGCAGGCGTATCACGAGGAGCTATCGGAGAGGTGGTCGCCGCCCGATTTCTCCGTCAGAAAGGATACACCATCCTATCCTCCAATTATCGCTGTAGACAGGGAGAGATAGACATAATTGCAACAATGGAAAGCTATATTGTATTTGCAGAGGTCAAGACCAGACGCCAGGACTCTATGTATTCACCCCGTGAGGCGGTAACCGTTGCCAAACAGCGACGTCTGCTTCAAACGGCATCGATTTATATGAGTAGATTCCCTACCTCTCTGCAGCCGCGATTTGATGTAATTGAAGTTGTAACAGCGACTGATTCTTCTTATAAAGTTCTAGAGGTTAACCACATTATAGGCGCGTACGAGTCTGGCGGATTGGACTGCGCCTTTTAAATAGCACTACCAAAGAAAGAGGATTTCACTATGCATTATACCAGTACCAGAAACAATACAGTTCGTGTGTCTGCGGCACAGGCTATCGCCACGGGTATCTCGCCCGAAGGTGGTCTGTATGTGCCTACCGAATTTCCGTTCATTACGGCGGAGGATCTGCAGAAATGGGTCTCTTTAAGTTATCAAGAGCGTGCCGTTGCTATTCTGTCGCGTTTTTTGACCGATTTTGCCGCTGAGGAAGTTGCGGAATGTTGCACCTCCGCCTATGGAGAGCGCTTCGATACGCCCGCCATCGCTCCTCTGCACGATATGGGGGATGGTCGATACATACTGGAGTTGTGGCACGGACCTACCTGCGCCTTTAAGGATATGGCATTGCAGATCCTTCCTCATTTGATGCGGGTTTCGGTGGGGAAGACCAACCCTGATGAACAGATTGTCATTTTGGTAGCCACCTCCGGTGATACGGGTAAGGCTGCCTTAGAGGGCTTTAAGGATGCCCCCAATACCAAGATTCTTGTATACTATCCTGTGGATGGTGTCAGCGAGATGCAGCGTTTCCAGATGATTACCCAAGAGGGTGATAACGTGGGCGTTTGTGCCATTCGCGGCAACTTCGATGATGCGCAGACCGGAGTTAAATCCATATTTACCGATGACGAGGTAAAGGAAAAGTTGGCGGAAAACGGTATGCGTTTTTCCAGCGCTAACTCCATCAACTGGGGTCGACTTGTGCCGCAGATCGTGTACTACATCTCTGCTTATTGCGATTTGTTGGCACAGAACAAGATTCAGAATGGTGACCCCATCAATGTGGTGGTGCCTACCGGCAATTTCGGTAATATTTTGGCCTGCTATTATGCCAAGCGTATGGGTCTGCCCGTTAATAAGATGATTTGCGCATCCAATCGTAATCGAGTGCTCACCGATTTCTTTGAGACAGGTGTATATGATTGTAATCGTCCTTTTTATACAACGACGAGTCCTTCTATGGATATTTTAGTATCCTCCAATTTAGAGCGTTTGTTGTACCATCTTTCCGGTGAGAATAGCGATGAGATCGCTTCTATGATGGCTGCTCTGAAAACTGATAAAAAGTATACTGTATCTGAGGCAATTCGTAGAGCTACGAGTGAGCATTTCGCCGCTGGTTGTGCTAATGATGATACGGTTGCAGATACGATTCGCAACGTATTTGAGAAGGATAGCTACCTGTGCGATACTCACACTGCCGTTGCGGTAGCCGTTTACGATGACTATCGCATCAAATCGGGGGATAATACACCTACGGTGATTGCATCTACTGCCAGTCCCTTTAAATTTGCACCTGCTATTTTGGATGCTTTGGGCGGTTCTGATGCACAAACTCCGTATGATCAATTAGCAGAATTGAATGATAAAACAGGCTGGGAAATCCCTCAACCGCTGGGTTCTTTGCGTGACAAGTCTATCCGCTTCACAGACGTTTGCGGTAATGATAAAGCCTCAATGCAGAGCACCGTGTATCAGATGCTCAACTTAGATTGATCAGGAGGGGAGAATATGTCGCTGTTTGCGATTGCCGATACCCACCTTTCGCTCGGCACAAACAAATCTATGACTGTTTTTTCCGGTTGGGATGATTATGTTAGTCGTTTGGAAGAAAACTGGCGCAATATCATCAAGCCCGAGGATACCGTTGTCATCGCCGGAGATATTTCCTGGGGAATGAATCTAAAACAAGCAAAAGATGATTTCGCTTTTTTACATAGTCTGCCGGGCCGTAAATTGATACTTAAGGGTAATCACGATTATTGGTGGACTACGCGGCGGCAGATGGATTTATTTTTTGCCGATAACGGTTTTGACACCTTATGCATCGTTCATAATGATGCAGTGGAGGTAGACGGTCGTTATGCTGTGTGTGGAAGCCGCGGTTGGTTCTTTGATGCAGAGGAAGATGCCGATAAATTGGTACTTCTTCGAGAAGCAGGGCGTTTACGCACTTCTATACGTGCCGCAAAAGAAACAGGGTTGGAGCCGGTGGTTTTCCTTCATTACCCTCCTGTTTACGCCGATCAGATCTGTCTTGAAATTATGGATGTTCTGAAAGAAGAGGGAATAGACCGCTGTTATTATGGGCACGTCCATAGTAAAGGTATCCGTTTGGCTGTGCAAGGTTGCGTCGAGGGTATTCGCTTTGATTTGATTTCGGCGGATGCACTGCATTTTTGCCCGATAGCGGTGTATTGATTGGTCATTTTAGATATTTTCATTTTTTTAACAAAAAAGTCTAGCCAAATCCGGCTATATATGTTATAATAGTCGCACTGTGTTTAAAAGCATTGTTATTAGGAGGAAAATCAAATGAGTCTGAAGAACGCTATTAAACTGGAAAACAGCCGTGTGGAGCTGGAAATCGAGGTTAATGCCGCTGATTTCGCTGCTGCCGTTGATACCGCTTATAAGAAAGACGTCAAGAAGATGTCTGTTCCCGGTTTCCGTAAGGGTAAGGCCCCCCGTGCTATGATCGAGAAGATGTACGGCACCGGCGTGTTCTACGAAACCGCTATGAATGATGTTTACCCCTCTGCTCTGGATGCCGCCATCAAGGAGTCTGAGTATGAGTACGTTGAGGATAAGATTGATCTGGATGTCGTCTCCGTCGGCCCCGAGGGCTTGGTTTTTAAGGCGGTTATTACCGTTAAGCCCGAGGTTAAGATGCGCGGTCACAAGAGTCTGAAGATCACCCGTCCTGCCGTTTCCGTCACCGACGAGGATATTCAGGCCGAGCTGAACCGTCTGCAGGAGCAGAATGCTCGTATGGTGTCTGTTGAGGATCGTGGTGCCGAGATGGGCGACACTGTAACCTTCGATTTTGAGGGATTTGTGGATGACGTAGCTTTTGAGGGCGGCAAGGCGGAGAATCACGCTCTTGTGCTTGGCTCCGGTCAGTTTATCCCCGGCTTTGAGGAGCAGCTGGTTGGTGCCGCTGTTGACGCCGAGCTGGACGTTAATGTAACCTTCCCCGAGGAGTACCACGCTACCGAGCTTGCCGGCAAGGCTGCCGTGTTCAAGTGCAAGGTGCACAAGATCGAGAAAAAAGAACTGCCTGAGATTGACGATGAGCTGATCAAGGATTGCTCCGATTTCGATACCGTGGACGAGTTTAAGGCTGATGCCAAGAAGCGTCTGGAGGACCAGCGTAACGCCGCCGCCGACAACGTGGTAGACGAGAAAATTGCTGAAGGTCTGATCAAGTGCATGAAGGCTGACATTCCCGCCGCTATGATCGAGAATACTATCAACGACCGCATTCAGGATTTTGCCTATCGTCTGCAAAGCCAGGGTCTGAGTATGGATATGTATATGCAGTATACCGGTATGGATATCGATGCGTTCCGTGATAGCTTCCGTGAGCAGGCTGAGAAGCAGGTTAAGGTGCGCTTGGCTCTGGAGTACGTGGTTAAGAACGATAAGATCTCTGTTTCCGATGAGGACCTGGATGCTGAGTACAAGAAGTTTGCGGAGCAGTATGGTATGGAAGTTGATCAGGTGAAGGCTGCTATCCCTGCTGCCGCTCTGTCTGAGGATATTGCCGTTGAAAAGGCGATGAAGTTTATTCGCGGTAAGGCCACCATCACCACCGAGGGTGAGACTGCGGAATAATCCGAAAACCTGTTTAACCTTTATTTTCCCTGCTCATACTATGTGGGCAGGGAAATTTCGACTATTGAACTTGTGAAAAGGAGGAATTCGTATGAGTTTCGTACCGTATGTTGTTGAGCAGACCAGTCGCGGAGAACGTAGCTACGACATCTTTTCCCGTCTGCTGAATGACCGTATCATTGTTTTGTCTGATGAGGTTAATGATACCACCGCATCCTTGGTAGTGGCTCAGCTTTTGTATTTGGAGGGCCAGGACCCCGATAAGGACATCCACCTGTACATCAACAGCCCCGGCGGTTCCATTTCTGCCGGTATGGCAATCTACGATACGATGCAGTATATCAAGTGTGATGTGTCCACCATCTGTGTCGGCTTGGCTGCCAGTATGGGTAGCTTTCTGCTGGCCGCCGGTACGAAGGGCAAGCGTTATGCTTTGCCGAACAGCGAGATTATGATTCATCAGCCCCTGGGCGGTGCTAAAGGTCAGGCTTCTGACATTAAAATTCAGGCAGATCACATTTTGTTTGTTCGCAATCGTATGAACCGCATGTTATCCGAGTTGACCGGCCAACCCCTTGATATTATTGAGCGTGACACCGACCGCGATAATTGGATGACCGCCGATGATGCGGTGCGTTACGGCATTATCGACAAGGTGGTTGAAAAACGCGCCTAATCCCAGTTCTGAGAGGTAGAAGTTATGTCTACAAACGATACTAAACTGTCCGGTGTGTGCTGTTCTTTCTGCGGCAAACCGCAGGAGGCAGTGGATCGCTTGATCGCCGGTCCCGGTGTGTTTATATGTAACGAGTGTATTGAATTGTGCCAGACCCTGCTGGATCCAATGGAGGAGCCGGTACGTGTGCGCTCTACTCCGAAGGATACCGCCCCTCCGCAGTTACCTACGCCCCACGAGATCAAGGCGCATCTGGATGAATACGTTATTGGTCAGGACCGTGCCAAGATAACCTTGTCTGTTGCCGTCTATAACCACTATAAACGCATTTATTATGGGTCTGATATGGACGCCGAGCTCGGCAAGAGTAACGTTCTGATGCTGGGGCCTACCGGCGTTGGCAAGACCGCGTTGGCACAATCTTTGGCTAGAGCGTTGGACGTTCCCTTTGCTATTGCCGATGCCACCACGCTGACCGAGGCGGGTTATGTGGGCGAGGATGTGGAGAATATTCTGCTGCGTCTGATTCAGGCTGCAGATTTTGATGTGGATAAAGCTCAGCGTGGTATCATCTATGTGGATGAGATCGATAAGATTTCCCGCCGTAGTGAAAACCCATCCATTACACGCGATGTCAGCGGTGAGGGCGTACAGCAGGCACTACTGAAGATATTGGAGGGTACAGTGGCTAACGTGCCTCCCGGCGGCGGACGCAAGCATCCTCAACAGGAGTTTATTCAAATTGACACGACCAATATCTTGTTTATCCTTGGCGGTGCCTTTGACGGTCTGACAAAAACAATCGAAAAGCGTGTCAGTGCCGGTGCTATGGGCTTCGGTAATGTGGTTAAGTCCAAGAAGAATGACGATGCCGCTTTGCTGCAGCAGGTGGTTCCCCAGGATATTGTTAAATATGGCTTGATTCCCGAGCTGGTGGGTCGTATGCCGGTGATCACTACGTTAGAAGCACTGGATGTGGACGCATTGGTTCGCATACTCTCAGAGCCTAAGAATGCTATTTTGAAGCAGTACACCCAATTGTTCCAACTGGATGGGGTTGAGCTGGTATTTACGGATGATGCCTTGTGTGCTGTCGCACAAGAGACGCTCAAACTTGAAACGGGTGCTCGTGGTCTGCGTTCCGTGATGGAGGGCCTGCTGACCCAGCTGATGTTTGATATTCCGTCAGATCCCACGGTTGAGAAGGTGTTGCTGACTGCCGCCTGTGTCACCGATGGTGCCAAGCCGGATATCGTCTATAATCCGGATGTTAAAAATCGCCGTAAGACGGCGCAGAAATCTAAAACCGCCGTTAAACGTAAAGCGGTGAATGCTTAAAAACGTATAATCGGTCGGTGTGTTTAGCAGACCGACCGATTTTTTATCGAGGTGATATCTATGAATCGTGATACGCGACTGACAACCTTACCGATGCTGGTACTACGCGGTTTGGTATGCTTTCCTGAAACGGTGATCCACTTTGACGTGGGTCGGTTAAAATCGGTTGCGGCGTTGAATGCAGCTATGGAAAAAGATCAGCGCATTTATCTGGTTTCTCAAAGGGACGTGTCTATCGACGATCCTCAGCCCAAGGATCTCTATTGTATGGGCGTGGTAGGTCACGTGCGTCAGATCGTCAAATTACCTCACGATAATTTTCGGATTATCGTCGAGGGTGAATATCGAGCCACAGCCGTTGAACTGATACAAATGGACCCCTATTACGTGGCAGTGGTGGAGGAGCGCCGTGACCGACCTGTTTCTCCGTCTTTATTGGAGGATGCTTTGGTGCGTGAATGTCGTCAGCAGTTTGAGCGATATGCGGATCTGGTGCCTAAGATGGCTCCCGATGTTATGTTCAGTGTGGCGGCTGATGATAATGCAGGTCATCTGGCGGATTACGTTGCCAGTAATCTCAATATGCCGGTAGAGGAAAAACAGCGCATTTTAAATCTGCTGACCGTCTCCACCCGTATGGAAACTCTGCTCCGCATTTTGGATAAGGAATGCCAGATCCTTGAATTGGAGAAGAAGATCGAGCAGAAGGTTCAAGAACAGATGGACGAAAACCAAAAAGAGTATTATCTGCGTGAGCAAATTCGTGCCATTTCCGAGGAACTGGGCGAAGGGGACGATCCTCTAGAAGAGTCCGGTGAATACATAAAACAGATAAAGGATTTGAAACTGCCTGACGATATCAGCTCCTGTTTGCTTAAGGAGACGCGTAAGCTTGGGAAAATGCCACCAGGTTCCCACGAGGCTACGGTGGTGCGGACGTATCTGGATACCTGTCTGGGGTTACCGTGGAACACCGTTACAGAAGACTGTCTTGACTTGACTCGCGCACGCAAAATACTTGATCGCGATCACGATGGTTTAGATAAGGTGAAAGAGCGCATTATCGAGGCGTTAGCGGTTCGTCAACTGTCTGTGGAAATGAAGGGACAGGTGCTGTGCCTGGTAGGCCCTCCCGGCGTGGGGAAGACTTCCATCGCTCGCTCTATTGCCGAGGCTATGGGCCGCAAGTATGTGCGTGTTTCTTTGGGCGGTGTACGCGATGAAACCGAGATCCGCGGTCACCGTCGTACTTATGTAGGCTCTATGCCCGGTCGTATTATGTCTGCCGTGAAGCAGGCCGGTACTAAAAATCCGCTGATTTTGCTGGATGAAATAGACAAAATGGGCAATGATTTTCGCGGTGATCCTGCCTCTGCTATGCTGGAGGTTTTGGATACGGAGCAAAACTATGCGTTCCGCGATCATTATATTGATCTTCCTTTTGATCTTTCTGAGGTAATGTTCGTTACCACTGCTAATGATGCATCGGCGATTCCTGCACCGCTGTATGACCGTATGGATGTGATTACTCTGTCCAGTTATACTGCGGCAGAAAAGAAGCAGATCGCAAAGCGGCATTTGCTGAAGAAGCAGATGAAGAAACACGGGCTGTCTGCTAAGCAGTTGCGGTTGTCCGATGGAGCTTTGCAAAGAATTATTGAGTGTTATACGTCCGAAGCGGGAGTCCGTACTCTAGAACGTCAGTTGGCTAATTTGTGCCGCAAGACCGCTACCGCTCTGGTAGCAGGGGAGAGCCAAGGCCTTTCCGTTAACACGTCTAATCTGGAGACCTATTTAGGACCGCAGAAATTCAAGCCTGACTATCATAACCGCCGTGATGAGGTGGGTGTGGTAAACGGCTTGGCGTGGACTGCTGTCGGCGGCGCCACTATGCCTATTGAGGTGGCGGTATTGGACGGAACCGGTAAGGTGGAATTGACCGGCAATCTGGGTGACGTAATGAAGGAATCTGCCAAGACCGCTATCAGTTATGTGCGTTCCCGTGCCGATGATTGGCACATTGACAAGGATTTTCACAAAAACAAGGACATTCACATCCATGTGCCGGAGGGCGCTGTGCCGAAGGATGGTCCTTCCGCCGGTGTGACTATGGCAACCGCTATTGTATCTGCTCTGACCGGTATTGCCGTACGTAGCGATGTGGCTATGACCGGCGAAATATCTCTGCGTGGTCGCGTGATGCCCATCGGCGGTCTGCGTGAAAAATCTATGGCTGCTTATACCCATAAAATGACCACTGTTATCATTCCCGAGGACAATCAACCCGATCTCAGTGAGGTAGATGCAGTGGTTAAGGCACATACACGCTTTATTCCTGCTCGTAACTTGGATACGGTTATCGGCCATGCCTTAACCGCAGACCCCGCTGCGGTGCGATAAAGGAGAGGTGCGACTATGAACGTGCATTCTGCTGTATTTGAGATGGCGGCGGGCATTTCTTCCCAGTTGCCTTCTTCGACGTTGCCCGAAGTGGCATTTTCCGGTCGCTCCAACGTCGGAAAATCCTCTCTCATTAACCGTCTTGTCAACCGCAAATCGTTGGCACGTACCAGCGCAACACCGGGCAAAACTGCCACGATTAACTTCTATCGTCTTGACGATATGCGGATGGTGGATCTGCCTGGCTATGGTTATGCTAAGGTTTCGGATAGTGAGCGGCGCCGCTGGTCCGAACTGATTGAGGGCTATTTTGATGATGATCGCAATCTGCGGCTGGTTCTTCAGTTGTGGGATATTCGCCACGACCCCAGCAAGGATGATTATCAGATGCTGGACTATATGGTAGAGCGCGGAATTCCGTTTATTATCGTTCTTACCAAGTCGGATAAACTGAATAAAACGGAGAGAACAAAACGTTTAGCCGCATTCGACAGCGCTTTAGCCGATCTGGAGGGGGTCACAGTGGTCCCGTTCTCAGCGATAAACGGAGAGGGGGCCGAGGAAATTCGCTCTATTTTGGATCAGGTGATTATTGATGACGAATGAGGAGATTTGGCGTATAGCTCTGGAGCAATCCGCGGTGGATATGCATTGTCAGCCGGAGGATTTCTTGCGTGACGAATACGTTATCACCGAGTCAATAGCATCAGAAGCGGCACGAAGATATTTACCCTTACCTTTTGATTGCGATATGGTGAGTTACGGGAGTAATGTGGTGGCGACGGTGCAACCGCAGTATCGTGATATAGTGGAGGGGTATCTGTCCCGTTATCCCGTTAGTAACGCACTTGAAACACCCCATTTACACGCACTGAACGATGCATTCGCTCCCTTTGATATGGGCGTTTGCTTTATGGCAGAGTATTTTTTACCGGATGTAAACTGCTTGCAGGAGCTTTCTTGTCCTTATGAGTTGCGTGTTTTAGAGCCGGCGGATTTCAAAGAACTTTACTCTAACACTTGGAGTAACGCTCTCTGTGAGAAACGCAAGCATTTGGACAAGTTGGCCGTTGGGGCGTATGACAACGGGTGCTTGATTGGCTTGGCGGGATGCTCTGCCGATTGCGAGAGTATGTGGCAGATTGGTGTAGATGTGTTGCCTACCCATCGTCGGCAAGGGGTAGCCTCAGCTTTGACATCCCGATTGGCATCAGAAGTGTTGAATAGAGGAAAAGTTCCATTTTACTGCTGTGCGTGGTGCAATATGAAATCGGTTCGCAATGCCATTAAATGCGGTTTTAAGCCTGCGTGGGTGGAAGTAACCGTCCGTTCTAACAAATTAATTCGCGAATTGAATGAGTAGCATTAATAAATATCCCCCCGCATAGCGGGGGGTATTTCATTTTCGGGCATAGCCCTAATACTACTGGCGGCGCACAAGTGCGCTTTTTATTGGCCTGCCAGCCACGCATGAATTACTTACTACCCGTAAACGGGTTCCGTGGGT
>JAZNUN010000009.1:0-8993 GCA_045592345.1 Acutalibacteraceae bacterium
GATGACCCTGCGGTCATCGGGAGTTTTTTTCGTATTGTTTAATGCTTACCCTTGCTGTTGCCGGACTGGCTGGCGATCCATACGATCACTACGATCAGAATGGCCAATCCCGCACAGGCGGCGGCACCCACCAAAATTACCTGCTTGTAGGCTTCCACAAAGGCAATGACAGGATTCTTCTCCACCTGTGGCTCGGGGTCTACCACGGTGGGTTCCTGTTCCACCGTGACGGTGTGGTACCGCTGCAGGGTGTTCTGCGCCTTGTCATAGGTGTAGTAGCCGCTGATACCGTCGGCGGCAGTGAGATAGACGATGGCATAGTCTGCCAGCTCCGCATCCTCATATACGTAGGCGCTCACCGTTTGCTCACCGATGGTGATACTACCCGATATGGTGCCCACAGGGGCGGTCTCGCTGTCCGGCAGCTCGTGGAGCACGTAGGTGGCCCCCGCACCGGTCAGCTGGCGGAAGAGAGCAAAGGAATCCTCCTGTGCGTTATAGATGTACAGCGCGCCCTCGGCGGCCTCTTTGGCGGTGAGGTACACCAGCACCATAGAGCCGTTCTCCTGCTTGGCGGCGGCTACGTCATTATCCCCCAGGGTGATGTAATCCCACACGAAACCGGCAGGAGGATTGATGGGGGGCTGGTTCACCGCCACGTTCAGCAGCTGACCGTCCACCTCTACCTCGGGGGTCTGCACCACGGGCAGGGTGGTGGAGGTGTTGCCTCCGGTGGTGGTGTTTTGCTCCGCCTCACGGGTGATCACCACCGTGTACTTCTTGGTGGTGCCGTTGGGGGCGGTGACGGTGATAACGCGGGTATTCTTCCCCACCTTCAGGTCGGCGTTGTCGGTGATGGCGGTTTTTGCGTTGGGGTCGGTGGCGGTAAAGTTCAGCAGACCGCGGGTAACGGTGTAGGGCACCGACACGGTGTATTCGGTGACGTTCTTATCAAACTTGGGGTTCAGTGTACCCTTGCTGGGCCGCAGATAGGCCAGGGTGGCATCCCCTGACAGGCTGGGGTTGCTGGCGGTGACAGACACGCTCTTGCTGGGGGAGCCCAGAGAGGAATAATCCTTGTCGTTGATAAACTCCTCGGTGCTTATCGCCAGCGTGTCGGTGCCGGCGGCGGCCGCCTTCAGCGTCACGGTGACGCTGACCTCGGCGGGGGCGGTGGCGCCGGTGGCGTTGTATACGAACCGCACCACGCCGGCGTTGCCGGAGGCGCTCAAACCATCGGTGCCGGAGCAGGAAACGTAGGTGAATATGGCGGTGTTGTATTTCAGCGAGCCGATCACGCCGCCGATGGTGGCACCGCCGCCGCTGTATTTCAGCGTCACGGTGACGGTCTTACCCACTGTTACCTTAGAGGCAGACGCCGATGCGCTCAGACTGCCGGCGGCGGATACCGACGGCACCAGCAGGCCGACTAACAGCAATAAAACAGCCAACAGGCTAATAATACGTTTCATACAAGTGCTCCTTTCTTACCCTAAGGTGTTGGTGACGCCCAGAATGTACTTCTGGATCATACGCAGGTCGATGGAGGAGATCTTGCCGTCGCGGTTGACGTCGGCGGTGGTGTAGCCGTATCCGCTGAGCTTGGCAACGCCTAAGATCTGCTTTTGGATCATACGCAAGTCTATGGAGGTGGCCTTACCGTCCCCATTCACGTCACCGTGGATCACTACGGGATACTCGGTACACAAGATGGACCCACTGTACAGCCGCAGGATGTCGCCGGTGGCTACCGTGCCGTTGGTTTTGGCTACGCCGGAGGAGGTATACAACTTAGCCGTACCCTTCTGTACCGCCAGCGCGGACAGGAAATTGGCTACGGTGGTGCCCGGCTGTATCTTGGATATCACTGTACCCACCGTATAGGCGGTGCCGGTGATCTTGGGCATATCCTCCGGCTTGATATCCGCGTTGCGGGTGATGGTAACGGTATAGGTGCGGGTCAGTCCACTGGTGGCGGTGACCACGATGGGTATCACGTTCTCGCCGGGCATCAGTTGGATGGTACCGGTACCGGTTATGGTAGCATCCGCGGCGTTCTTCGCCGCCGAAACGGTCACCGAGGTCACCGTTTCGCCCACGTCACCGCTGTAGTTCATGGTGTATCGGTTAAAGGTGGGGCTGACGGTGCAGTTACTCACCGTAATACTGTTGAGGAAGTTGTTGTTATTGCCGGTGGCGGCGGGCTTGGCCGCCACGGCGGCGGGCATATTCTTGTACACGGGGATCACAAAGGTCAGTGCTCCGCTCTTATCCGCGTCGGTGGCTTTGCTGGCGCGGATGCCGCTCTCAGAATAGGGGGCCATCACATTGGTCATATACTGGTTGATGTAGTAACCGGAACTGCTGTTGACGACGTTGAATTTCTGGTAATACAGGGTGTTTTGCCCTTTGTTGATGTAGCGCTTGCCGATGTCCGTGGCGCTGGCCAGTATACAGGCATAGGGGGTGGTCCACCCTTTGTTCTGAGCATAGATAGCACCGTTGGTCACCGCGCCGCGGCCGGAATGGGCGTAGGCGCCGATGTTGAAGAAATTGTATACGTTGGGATAGCCCTCCAACGTGCCGTCGATCTTACTACCCTCCTGGGTCATACGGGTGGCAAGAAAATAGGCGTTCACCTTGGCGTCTTTAGCGGCTTTCAGCAGGTCCTCTGCATGGGGGTCAAAGCGATCGGGCAGGATACCCTTGACTCCCTCCAGCGTGTGGGCCGCGTCGTAGACCAGGTTTTCAAACTGGAACACGTAGGTGGCATCCAGAAAATTGCGGGGATCCATAAAATAGGCCACTACCGCGGGATCAGCGGTAACGTATCCGCCGTCCACGTCCACGTAGCTGCCAGTGGACCAGTTGTAGGAGCCGTATTCCATAGATTTCCACCCATCCCCCTGATTGGTGGTGTTCAGACCGTGCTTGGTCTCCGCCGCCAGCGCCTCTGCCCAGGTCATAGACAGGTGCTGGGCGTTGAAGACCCAGGTGGGATATTCGGCGTGGATTATTCGCAGTTTTTCCTTATAATCTTCGGGGAATTTTTGGGCGGTGAGATAGGCCTCAAAATCCGCGTCGTTTTCATAGGTGTAGTTCACCTTGATATAATCGCCGCTGGACCATCCGGTGACGGTGCCGTAGGTTACCTTGTGCCATTTGGTGTTGTCGATAACCACGGTATCCAGTATGGTCACCACGTTGCCGTTGTACAGTTGGCCGATCTCCTCGCCGGAGGGAGCTTCCTTACGTATTTTCAGATAACCGGAGCTGAGCCCCTGCACCGTACCGGTGAGGGCGTCTGCCGCCAGTGCCACGGGGATGCTGCACAGCAGCACACATAGGCACAGAAGCACGCAAAGCAGCCGTTTTTTCATCGTGATGACCTCCCTTCCTAAGCGAATGTCATAATCCGCCATTCTATCTCTATATTTTACAAAAAAACGGCAGAAAGGTCAAGGGAAAAAGACAAAATGACAATTTTTACATTTCCTCTTTTCTTTTCTGTAAATTGTGGTATAATGAAATTTAATTTATGTAAAGAGGTGACAGATATGTATATATCGTTGATTACGCTGATTGCGTGGTTGCTTATCTTCTCCATCGTCGGCGCCGTTATGATGATCGTGGATAAGCAGCGAGCCCGTCAGGGTCGCCGCCGCATTTCCGAGCGCAAGCTGATGACCATGGGCATCCTGGGCGGTGCGTGGCTGATGTGGCTGACTATGCTACTGGTTCATCATAAGACCCACCGCAAAAAGTTTATGATCGGTATGCCCATTATCGTGGCGGTACAGCTGCTGCTGTTCTATATCACCTGGTCCAACGGTCAGTTCTTCATTTACGTCTGGTAATTTTTGGTATTTTTTCGCGATTCCTCTTGACAAAACCAAAAAATGGCATTACAATATGTGAATGTTATGCACATTCACTATTATTTTGCTATGGGTGGTGTTAGGATGAACAATCAGAACTGGACGGTTATCCGTGGATTTTGCGGCACGGAGGGAGCGGAGCACGTGCCTGCCTACGGCCTGCTGTGCGAGTACTCCGACGGGGTGTGGCGCTGGCCGGATGTAGACGTGGACGAGGCTGTGGTACAGCTGCTGGCGGATCGCTTGAATGTGATACAGCCGGCGGCTTGTCACTTTACGGATATAGTGCTGGATTATATTGAAGACCGCGCCGCAGGAGATTTGTAAAAAAATCTTGCAATTGGGATATAGGTGTGCTACAATATATGGTATTAGAGGGGCGGTTTTTTAGCCGCCGACCACAATTCTTGCCGACCTATGGGGTCGGATAGGGGGTACCGTGTATGAAATGTCCTTTTTGCGGTTATACCGACAGCCGCGTAATCGATTCCCGTCCCACCGACGAGGATAGCCGTATCCGCCGCCGTCGCGAGTGCATCCAGTGCAACAAACGCTTCACTACCTACGAGATCGTGGAGAGTCTGCCCATCGTGGTGGTCAAGAAGGACAAATCACGGGAGCCCTTTGATCGCAACAAGGTGTTGAGCGGCCTGCTCCGCGCCTGCGAAAAGCGCCCCGTATCCATCGAGCGCTTGGATAAGGCAGTGGACGATATCGAGGCCCAGATCCAGAACTCGCTGGAGCGGGAGGTTTCCACCACCAAGATCGGCGAGTACGTGATGGAGCAGTTGATGGCTATCGACGACGTGGCCTACATCCGCTTCGCATCGGTGTACCGCCAGTTTAAGGACATCCAGTCCTTCCACGACGCCATCCGCAAGCTGATGGAGAACGAGGAAAAATAAGCACATTGACGGCCGTTTACGAGGGTAAACGGCCGTTTTTTGAGGAATGAGTTATGGCACGGTTAGCATTGCAACAACTGAATAAATATTTCGGCGAGCGTGCCCTGTTCACCGACCTGTCGCTGGAGATCGGCGATAAGGACCGTATCGGTCTGGTGGGTGACAACGGCTGTGGCAAGTCCACCCTCCTGCGTATTCTGACGGGGGAGGACACCGACTACGGCGGCACGGTGGTGAAATACCGTGACACCGTCATCGGCTATATGGAGCAGCACACCTGCCGCAACGCCACCCGCACCCTGTTCGAGGAGGTGCAGAGCGTCTTTGCCCCCGTGATGGAGGTGGAGCAGGAGCTGGCCACGGTGAACGTGGCCCTGTCCCAGGGCAACCCCACCCCCGCTCTTCTGGAGCGCCAGCACACCCTGCGGGAAAAGTTTGAGGAGATGGGCGGACTGTACTACAAGAGCCGCGTCCGCGCCACCCTGCTGGGTCTGGGTTTCCCTGAGAGCGCCTTCAACACCCCCGTATCGGTGCTGTCCGGCGGACAGCGGAGCAAGGCGGCTATGGGTCGCCTGCTGTTGGCCCAGACCAACCTTTTATTACTGGACGAGCCCACCAACCATCTGGACATTCCCTCGGTGGAGTGGCTGGAGGAATATTTGCAGGAGTATAACGGCGCCGTGGTGGTGATCTCCCATGACCGCTATTTCCTCGATAAGGTCACCAACCGCACCGTCGAGCTGAAAAACGGACGGCTGTACGTCACGGGCGGCAATTATTCCTATCATAAAGAGAAGCGGGAGAAGGACCGCGAGATCGAGCTCAAGCATTATAAGACCGCTATGCAGGAGATTCGCCACATTGAGGAGAACATCACCCTGCTGAAGCAGTGGAACCGTGAGAAGAGCATCAAGCAGGCGGAGAGCCGCCAAAAGCGGGTAGACCGTTTGCGGGAGGACTTGGTGGACCCCGAAAAGGACAACGCCACCATCAAATTCACCTTTGACATCACCCAGGTCAGCGGCAACGAGGTGCTGACCGCCGAGAATCTGTCCAAATCCTTTGACCGCCCCCTGTTCCGCAACGTCCAATTGGATCTGCGCCGTGGCGAGCGCCTGTTTCTGCTAGGTCCCAACGGCTGCGGCAAAACTACCCTGCTGAAAATTTTATCCGACCGTCTGTCGGCGGACAGCGGTTTCGTCCGTCCAGGGGCGAAGGTCACCTTCGGTTACTACGACCAGGTTCAGCAGGGATTGGACAGCCGAAAAACCGCCCTACAGGAGATATGGGACGCCTACCCCCATAAGACCGAGACCGAACTGCGATGTGCTCTGGCGGCCTTCCTGTTCCGTGGTGACGAGGTGTTTAAACCCATCGGCGTGATGTCCGGCGGCGAACGGGCACGCTTGCTGTTGCTGAAACTGATGCTGGCAGGGGATAACCTGCTTTTGCTGGACGAGCCCACCAACCATCTGGATATCGCCTCCCGCGAGGCGCTGGAGGAGGCCTTAGCGGACTACGAGGGCACCATTTTGGCGGTGTCCCACGACCGTTATTTCATCAATCGGATGGCCACTCGCGTGGTGCAGATGACCCCCGACGGCTTGGAGAATGTGGGAGCCGACTACGATGCCTACGCCGCCGCGGCGCGGATGGCGCAGACCGCCCCGCCCCCTGCGGAAAAGCCGGTGAAGGTCAACGACTATAAGCTTCGCAAGGAGCGGGAGAGCACCATCCGCCGTCTGACCACCGCGGTGCGTCGCGCCGAGGAGACGGTGGCGGCACTGGAGCAGGAGATTGCAGACCTCACTACTCGGTTAGAGGACCCCGCCACCGCCGCGGATTTCGAAAAACTCACCGCCCTCACCTCTGCCTTGGATGAGAAAAACGAGACCCTGATGCAGCAGATGGAGGCGTGGGAAAATTTCCAGATAGAATTGGAGATGTTGACCGCAGAAAACAGTTGACAATGTCGCTTTAAAGTGCTAAACTAAATAACAACCCCCAACGCCTGTCCCATCGGGGCAGGCGTTTTTTGTTTTCTATCGGTGTTGGATAGAGCAAGCCTCCCTCTTGAGGGAGGTGGCTGTGGCGTCAGCCACAGACGGAGGGAGTTATAACGATGAGAAAGGAGCGAATAGAAGTGGGCAAACCTCGATGGTGCAGCGAATTTGTATTCGCTCGCAATCTACAATGATTATTACCTTTTATATATAGGAGGAACTTGCTATGATTTTCAACGGTGTTGATTTTGATACCTATTTTCGCAACTACCCCGATGATAAGGGATATTTTGGTCCCTACGGCGGTGCGTATATCAGTGACGAGTTAAAGGCTGCTATGGAGGAAATCTCCACTGCCTACTTCACCATTGCTCAGTCCCGCCAGTTTATTGCGGAGTTGCGCCGCATCCGTAAGGAGTTTCAGGGACGTCCTACCCCTGTCAGCCATTTGGAGCGTCTGTCCAACAAACTGGGCAATGTCCAGTTGTACGTCAAGCGTGAGGACCTGAACCACACCGGCGCCCATAAGCTCAATCACTGTATGGGTGAGGTGTTGCTGGCTAAGTATATGGGCAAGAAAAAGGTGATCGCCGAGACCGGCGCCGGTCAGCACGGTGTGGCGATGGCTACCGCCGCCGCCTATTTCGGTATGCAGTGCGACATCTATATGGGCTCCGAGGACATCAAGAAGCAGGCCCCCAATGTAGCGCGTATGAAGATTCTGGGCGCCAACGTGGTGGAGGTCACCGAGGGTCAGGCCACGTTGAAAGAGGCGGTGGACGCCGCCTTTGCCGCCTATGCCCGTGAGTACAAGGACTGCATCTATTGCATCGGCTCGGTGGTGGGTCCCCACCCCTTCCCCATGATGGTGCGTGATTTTCAGCACGTGGTAGGTGAGGAGGCCCGCGCTCAGTTTGTGGATATGACCGGTCACCTGCCGGATGCCATCGTGGCCTGCGTGGGCGGCGGCTCCAATGCGGCAGGCTTCTTCTCCGGCTTCCTTAATGACCCCGTGGACATCTACGGTATCGAGCCGCTGGGCCGCGGCACCGCCTTGGGCGACCACGCCGCCTCCCTGCAGTACGGCACCGAGGGCGTGATGCACGGCTTCAACAGCATTATGCTGAAGGACGAAAACGGCGACCCTGCCCCCGTCTATTCGGTGGCCAGCGGTCTGGACTATCCCTCCTCCGGCCCGGAGCACGCATTCCTGCACACCTTGGGCCGCGTCAAGTACGATGTCATCAATGACGAGGACACCATCGACGCATTTTATGCCCTGTCCCGCTTGGAGGGCATCATCCCCGCTATTGAGAGTGCCCACGCCGTCGCCTATGGTATTAAGTTGGCGCAGAAGATGGGTAAAGGCTCGGTGCTGATCAATCTGTCCGGTCGCGGTGATAAGGATATGGATTACATCATTGAAAAATACGGAATTCGTTGATTTTTTACATAACAACCCCTGCTTCGGCAGGGGTTGTTTACCCATATCAAAATTCAATGAAAAAACTTTAAAAAAATATCAAAAAAGGTGTTGACAAATGGTTGGAGTGATGGTATTATAGCAAGGCTGTCGCGGAGAGCAATAGCCTATGCGGGGCAGCAGCCCGATTTTGCTTGACGAAGTCGGTAGGACCTTGAAAATTAAACAGTGTAAGACAGAATGAAAACACACACAATACCCGTTAATTCTTACTCAGAATGAGAAGAATCCGGCAATGAGAGATTATTGCCACACAGACGCCAATGAGCGTCAATGAGTTACAAACTCAAAAATTGATTAGTACAGCCTTTGAGGCTGTGTTGATACCATTATTGAGAGTTTGATCCTGGCTCAGGACGAACGCTGGCGGCGTGCCTAACACATGCAAGTCGAACGGAGAACTTAAGGATAGAGACTTCGGTCAATTGAGATTTGTTCTTAGTGGCGGACGGGCGAGTAACGCGTGAGCAACCTGCCCTTCAGAGGGGAACAACAGTTGGAAACGACTGCTAATACCGCATAACGTGCTTTTGGGGCATCCCGGAGGTACCAAAGATTTTATCGCTGAAGGATGGGCTCGCGTCCGATTAGATAGTTGGTGGGGTAACGGCCTACCAAGTCGACGATCGGTAGCCGAACTGAGAGGTTGATCGGCCGCATTGGGACTGAGACACGGCCCAGACTCCTACGGGAGGCAGCAGTGGGGGATATTGCACAATGGAGG
>JAZNUN010000010.1:0-28214 GCA_045592345.1 Acutalibacteraceae bacterium
CCTTCGGCCCACCGCATTTTTCTGTTGATTTTTACTCCACGCCCCGCTTGTACAAACCACGGGTGATGGCGGCGGGTGGTTTGCCACCCTGTTTATAGGCGGCTATCACCGCCTTGCATCGGTCAGCGTCCTCTACTGTGAAATGGAACAGATGGAAATCCACCGTGGGGAGCATATCCACTGCGTCCCCCCACCATAGGGGTACGCTGTTGAGTACCTCCGCGCACCCGCCCTCGCAGACGACGGGGAAGGTGGTGCCGGTGCGGTCGGTGATACCCTGTCCCTTACACCCCTTGCAGGAGCCGAGGGCGGCTTGGCGGGGGCAGTTGCGGGTGAGCATCAGGGGTTGGTGTCCGTACACCATCAGTCCCACGGGTAGGGGGGCGGGCAACAGCCGTTTCATTTGGTTTAGGGTCAGTTCCATTGACAGGGTGGCCATTTTCAGCCCCCGCTCGGTGTAGAAACATAGCGATTCGCTGTTGGTGAGGTTTAGACCGAATCCGCCCATAGGTACCAGTCCCGCTTCTTTCGCTAAGGGCAGGGCGCCCACGTTGCTGCACAGCGCCACCTTGGCGCCCGCGGCTTTGGCGGCGGCTAATTGCTTGCGGATGGTATCCTCCAGTCCGAACATCCCGCGGGGTATCTCCACACCCACCGTCACGTGGGCGACGATGGCTTTCAGCATTTCTCCAGGGGTGGAGAGGGGCAAAATAACGATATCTGCCCCCAGATCGGGGCTGTATTGAGCGGCATTCGCGAACCGCGCAACAGTGCGGGTCGCTCCTGCTGCTGCCACGGGCAGAGCGGGGGGAACCGCACGGTTATCGCATTTTACAAGTGTAAAGCCTTGCCGCTTTACAGTCAGTTTCTCAATAGCATCACGCCGCAAACCGTTGATGACGGACATTGGCAGGGTCAAACCCTCCTCCACAGCCACCGAAACGCGGCTGACAGCATAGGGGGTGCCGCCGGTCTTGCGTAATTGCTCCTCTACGCGGGTGGGATCCAGGGGGCGGTTCTGTGCTACTTCGCCGCCGTCATCGCAGACGGTTACTTCGTGTGTGCCGTCGCGGAGGGTCAGACGGCTTTCGGCGGCGGTGAGAATAAAATCTATCTCCACAGCCACGCGGGGCACTTCTTTATCGTACAGCCGCGCCAGTTCTTTCAGCACCGGTGCGGCGGCGGTTACATCCTCGTGACGGCGGACGCCAAACATCCCGCCGCCCCGCTTGTCGGTATAGTACCCGTCGGTGAAACCTGTGCGGGAGAACACGCTTTTCAGCCGTTCCAGGTCGGCAGGGGATGGTATCTCCCCCCGCACCGCCCCCGCGTATACGGCGGTGGCGGCGGCCACGTATTCGGGGCGCTTCATCCGCCCCTCAATTTTTAAAGAATTGACACCCAATTTAGCTAAATCCTGCACGTAATCCACCAGACAGTTGTCTTTCAGACTTAGGGCCGCCTTATCGGCGGGGCAGGGGCGGGGACGCTCCCCCGTGGGCTCAAAGGGCAGGCGGCAGGTCTGGGCGCAGGCGCCGCGGTTGCCGCTGCGTCCTCCCAGCATAGCGGAGAAATAGCATTGCCCCGATACACTCATACACAGCGCGCCGTGGACGAACACCTCTAATTCCACCCCTAAATTGGCGCAGGCGGCGATTTCGTCACGGGTCATTTCCCGTGCCAGCACCACCCGCGTGAACCCCGCATCCCGCAAAAGTTTCACTCCTGCAGGGGTGTGGCAGGACAGCTGGGTGGAGGCGTGGAGCGGCATATCCGGCATCACGGCGCCCAGCCGTCGTGCCAGACCCACGTCCTGCAGTATGAGGGCATCCACACCGCATTCTGCCGCTTTGATGGCGGTATCCACGGCGGCATCCAGTTCCTCCTGCCGCACCAGAGTGTTCAGGGTGAGGTATACCGCCACCCCGCGGGCACGACAAAAAGCCACCGCCTCTTTCAAAGATTCGGTGGTGAAATTATGGGCACTGCGGCGGGCATTAAACTCCTCCACACCTAAATAAACGGCGGCGGCACCGCATCGTACCGCCGCCGTCAGGCATTCGGGGGATCCCGCCGGCGCTAATACTTCCGGCAGGGGGTATGTCATCGCATAGCCAACTTTCTTTCCAGTTCTTCCTTCTCGCGGCGGAGCTGGGCGATCTCGCGGCGGAGATTGTCGCTCTCCACGCGGGTACGGTTGTTGTCGTCAAAGAAGGTCTTCAGCTGTTTACGCAGATTATCCGCGGACTGGGCCGCCTTTTTGGCCTCGTCTGCCTGCATCAGAGCGGTGATGACGGTGGCCATCACCAGACTGGTGCGCTCGTTGCTGTTCATCACGTTACGGATACGGGCGTCCAGCTGGGCACCCAACTCCTGCATATAGCCGGGGGTCTCATCGGTGGTCACTACGTAATCGGTGCCGCAGATGTTCAGTTTTACGGTATTGACAGTCTCCATGTCGATATTCCTTTCTCCATGTCGATATTTGTTCTCTCTCATTATACCCTTAAATTTTCCTTCGGTCAAGGGGGCAATTCGACGATTTACCTTGCCATAAATTGTAATATATGATAAAATAGGAGAAAATCAAAGGAGGTGCGGTATGGAAAATATCGGATTATATCTCCACACGCCTTTTTGTGTGTCCAAATGTCCCTATTGCGATTTTCACTCCGCACCTCCATCCTCGACAGCGGAATTTGACGCCTATACCGCCGCTCTGTTGGCGGCGATGGATTGCTGGGGGGAGAGGGGACTGCAGGCAGATACCCTGTATTTCGGTGGCGGCACCCCATCCCTGCTGGGCGGGGCGCGGTTGGCTGCCCTCATTCGTGGGGCGGATGAGCGGTTCGGTCTGTTATCCCACAACCCTGAGATAACGCTGGAGGCCAATCCCGCCGACAATCTGGCAGACACCCTGATGAATTTTGCCGCCGCGGGGGGCAACCGCCTTTCACTGGGTATGCAGTCGGTACACCCTGCGGAATTGGCGGTGCTAGGCCGCCGCCACACCCCCGTTGACGTGACCCGCACCATAGCGGACGCACATCGGGCGGGTATTACCAACATTTCGCTGGATATTATGTTGGGTATCTCCGGTCAGACCACCGCTTCTGCGCTGGAGAGCGTGGAGCGGGCGGCAGATCTGGGGGCTTCCCACATTTCCGCCTACCTGCTGAAAATTGAGCCCGACACCCCCTACGGTGCTTGTCCGCCGCCGCTCCCCGACGAGGACACTACGGCGGAACTGTATCTGGCGGTGATGGAGCGGCTGGACGCCCTGGGTTATCGGCAGTACGAGATCTCCAACGCCGCCCACCCCGGCTGTGAGAGCCGCCACAATCTGAAATACTGGGACAGCCGCCCCTATCTGGGGTTGGGTCCCGCCGCCAGTTCCTGCTTGGACGGACGGCGGTTCACTTACCCGCGGGATACCGCCTACTTTATGGGCGGCGGCGCCCCTGTGGAGGACCCCGCCACCGACACCCCCGTGGGGTCGGCGGAGGAATACGCCCTGCTCCGCCTGCGGCTGACGGCGGGTCTGTCTGCGGCGGATTTTGCGGCCCGATTCGGTATGCCGTTGCCCACGGAATGGGTGGCGCGGGCCAAGGCTTTACCCCCCGCTTTGGTGGAGGTGGATGACACCGGCATCCGCTTGACCCGTGAGGGATTCCTATTGTCCAATACGTTAACGACACATATTCTTTTTGAATAATTTAATTTCTGTTCATATTCTATTGCAGTTAATTGTGGTAAACTAATAGCAAATTGATTAGTACAGCAAGGAGGGATCATCGTGACCGACATTAAGATTATGGTGGTAGACGATGACAGTAACATCGGCGAATTATTACGTTTGTATTTAGAAAAAGAGGGCTTCACCGCGGTGGTGCTGGAGGACGGCGAGGCGGCCCTGGCGGCCTTTGACACCGAAAAGCCGGACCTCATCCTGCTGGACGTGATGATGCCCCGTTTGGATGGCTGGCAGGTGTGCCGCGAGATCCGCAAGAAATCCCAGTGTCCCATCATTATGATCACCGCCAAAGGCGAGCTGTTTGACCGGGTTTTGGGCTTGGAATTGGGTGCGGACGACTATGTGGTCAAACCCTTTGAGACCAAAGAGGTCATCGCCCGTATTAAGGCGGTGCTGCGCCGCAGCGGCGTTAATGATGCCAAAAAGGCCCGTATCGTGGAATACGAAAACTTGAGCATTAATATGGAAAACTACGAACTGCGGGTAAACGGTAAGGCGGTGGACACCCCGCCCAAGGAGATGGAGCTGATCTACCATCTGGCCAGCAATCCCAACCGCGTCTATACCCGCGACCAACTGCTGGACGAGGTGTGGGGCTTTGAATACTACGGCGACAGCCGCACGGTGGACGTCCACGTCAAGCGCTTGCGGGAGAAATTGGACGGCGTATCCGATCAATGGAATCTCAAGACCGTGTGGGGTGTGGGCTACAAGTTCGAGGTCCGCACTGACTGACATCCCATAAAAACGGAGGCAACTCTGTATGTTTAAAAGTGTATTTTCAAAATACCTGTCTATTATAACCTCGGTGGTGTTGGTGGGATTTTTGGCTATGACTCTGATGCAGACGGTGCTCACTGCCAACGCCATGGCGGATGAAAAAAAGACGCTGCTGCTAGAGAACGTGGAAAATATTGCACGGCACACCGCCCTGTCTGCTACCGCTACCCAAATACGGGGGAACACAGTGGTGTATCAGCTGGATGAAAACCGCCTGTCTCCGATTTTAAAAATGCTGTCCGAGGCCATCGACGCCACGGTACTGGTTACCAATGCGGAAGGCCGCATCCTGTTGACGGCAGGGGACACCGGTGGCCGCTCTTATGTGGGCGATACCACCTTGCAAAAGGTGGTGCCCAAGGTGAGATCACAGGGGCAGTACTACGAGGTGGGTACGCTGGGCGGCCTATACAGCCGTAGCCGCTATACCGCCGCCGTGCCGGTGGTGATCAACGATCAGGTGGTGCTGGGATACGTGTTTGCGTCTTCCCCCGCCGATGCGTTTGCCCAGACGGTCAAGAGCAATTTTCGCATCTATCTGATGTCGGTGCTGGGGGCATTGTTGCTCAGTATGGCCTTTGTGTGGTTAATGACCGATCGCTTCGTCCGCCCCCTGCGGCAGATGGCGGCGGCCACCCGTAGCTTCGCCCAGGGTGATTTCAGCGCCCGTGTCAAGGTGCGGGGCAAGGACGAGGTGGCGGAGCTGGGTCACGCGCTGAATAATATGGCGGTGTCCCTGTCGTCGGTGGAGACCATGCGCCGTAGTTTTGTGGCCAACGTGTCCCACGAACTAAAGACGCCTATGACCACCATTGCCGGCTTTATGGACGGTATGCTGGACGGCACCATCCCGCCGGAGCGTCAGCGGCACTATATGTCCATCGTGTCCGAGGAGGTCAAGCGCCTGTCCCGCCTGGTTCGGTCTATGCTGGAGCTGTCCCGTATCGACAGTAGCGAGATGAAGCTGAATCGGGTGCCGGTGGACCTGACCGAGATTATGTGCAGTGTTCTGGTGTCCTCGGAACAGCGCATTGAGCAGAAGAACCTGTCTATCACCGGCATCGAGGATTGCGATAAGGTGGAGGTGCAGGGAGATTATGACCTGATGAATCAGGTACTGTATAATCTGCTGGATAACGCCATAAAATTCACCAATGAGGGCGGTTGCATTGATATTCGTCTGCACGCCGCCGACGGCCGCGCCTACGTGACGGTGAGGAATACCGGTGACGGCATCCCCGCCGCCGAGATGCCCCGCATTTTCGAGCGATTCTATAAGAGCGATCGCTCCCGCGGCCTGGATAAGAACGGTGTGGGATTAGGCCTATACATCGTGCATACCGTTATCCGCCTCCACGGAGGCGAGATCGGGGTGCGGTCGGTGGAGGGCGAGTTCACCGAGTTTAGTTTCTGGATTCCTATAGCCTAAATTCGCGAAAAAATTACGATTTATTTAACAATTCGTCACATTTATATGTTATACTATCGAATGTAATCAAGACAGAAAGGTTGTGCCCACAATGACCGACCATTGGGATAATTTTAACAATAACGAGCCGACTCCCCCTCAGGAGCCGAACTCTACTCCGGACTCTGCCCCCGTGGCAGAGCCTACCCCCGTGCAGGAGTCTGCTGCTCCTGCCGCAGAACCGTCGACCTCTGCACCGCAGACGCCGCCGGTCACTTCTTGGAGCAGTGACGGCAGCTATCGCTACGTGCCGCCCCGTCAGCAGCAGGAGACTCCGCCTGCTGCCCCCTCTTATCAGAATCCTTACTACCAGCAGACGCGGTATCAGTCTCCCGCCAATCAGGGGCAGACTCCTCCTGTCGGCAATGGTTATCAGCCTCCTGTGGGCGGCTATACTCCGCCCACCCCTGCACCCCAACAGCCCCCCCGCAAGAAAGGTAACGGCTGGATCGCCGTAGTGGCGGTGCTGGGGGCTCTGGCGGTGATCGCATCGGTGGTACTGATCTCCTTTGGCGCGGCGCAGGTCATCGGCGGTGACGGAGAGGTCAGCGACTCCACTGTGATGGGCGGTGATAACGACCCTCAGGTCAACGAGAACGCCCCTACGCTGGAGATCGATACGTGGGATACCGATGATGGCGGTTTGAGTACCGAAGAGATCGTCAAACGTAATTACGACTCCACCGTGGTGCTGACCGCCTATTCCCAGAGCAATAACTTCTATTTCGGCGAGAGCAATCTCACCGAGGTGGCGGGCGCCACCGGTATTGTGATGAAGGCGGACGGTTATATTATCACCAACCGTCATTGTGTGATCAACGAGCAGACCGGTAAAAAGTACGACCGCATCGACATTACCACCTACAACGGCACCGTGTATGAGAACGCGTCCATTATCGGCACCGATGAGGCCACCGATCTGGCGGTCATCAAGGTGGACGCCACCAATCTGACCCCTGCCCAGTTCGGTGACAGTGACGAGCTGGAGGTGGGTGCCCGCGTGGTGGCACTGGGCAATGCGGCGGGTCTGTCCTGGACTGCTACCCAGGGCATCGTGTCCGCCAAGGCCCGCGACGTATACGATGATACCGGCTATGCCATCAAGTGTCTGCAGGTGGACGTGGCCATTAACAGCGGTAACTCCGGCGGCCCTCTGATGAATAAGCAGGGCCTGGTGGTGGGTATCAACTCCGCCAAGATTGCCGCCAGCGGTTATGAGGGTCTGGGTTTCTCTATCCCCATCAACGAGGCTAAGGTAGTCATTGACTCTTTGTTGAAATACGGTTACGTTAAGGGCCGCGTGGCGCTGGGCATCACCGGCCAGACCATCTCCTCCGGTATGTATAAGGGCTTTATGATCGTATCCATCGGAGATGATTCCTGTCTGAAGGGTACCGACGCCCGGGTACAGGATCTGATCGTGGAGGTGGACGGTGTTTCCGTCACCGATTACGGCACCCTGCGTTCTGAGCTTGCCAAGCATCAGGTGGGGGATAAGGTGAAGCTAAAATTGCTTCGCTCGGATTCCCGCACCGGTCAGGTAACCTCGCTGTACGTCACCGTCACGCTCAAGGAGCAGACGTCGGAATAAATATGGTTCAGCCTCCGGTTTTTGCCGGGGGCTGTTTCCGGTTTGTACGTTAAGTTTTGAGGAAAGGAAGTGACACCGTGGAGAGCTATACCGACGAGATGTACGAGCAAAACCGTCAGCAACGCCGACGCCGCCGTCGGCGGATGTATCGCCTGCGTCAGCGGATCATCGAGTGTACCGTATTGGCGGTGCTGATCGCCGCCGTGGCGGTCCCGATCGCGATCTTTACTCGTGATAAAACGCCGGATGAGCCTCTGCCCCCGGTGTCGGATACGGATACGGAAACCTCTGCGGATGACGCCGTTTCCGCCCTTCCAGAGCAGCCTGCGGTGGTGTATCCCACCGCCACGGCGGATACGGTGGAACTGGGTGCCACCGTGGACGCGGAATATGCGGTGCTGGTGGACGTGACCGATAACCGCATCGTGGCACAAAAGCGGCCTGACGCGCAGGTGTATCCCGCCTCGGTGACCAAGGTGATGACCCTGTTGGTGGCGGTGGAGAACGCCACCGATATGACCCAGACCTACGAGATGTCCTACAACTTCTTGGATGAACTGTATTGGCAACAGGCCACCGTAGCAGGGTTTTCGTCGGGGGAGAAGGTGTCGGTCAAGGATATGCTGTACGGATGCATTCTCCCCTCGGGTGCAGACGCCACCATCGGTTTGGCCAATCTGCTGTCGGGGTCGGAGGAGGCTTTTGCCACCCTGATGAACCAAAAGGCCGCCGATCTGGGGCTGAAAAACACCCATTTCGTCAACACCAGCGGTCTGCACGATAACAACCATTACACCTCCGCACTGGATATGGCGGTGGTGCTGGCGGCGGCGATGCAGGACGATACCTGCCGTGAGGTGCTGTCCACCTATCAGTACACCACCGCCTCCACCCCCCAACACCCCGACGGACTGCTATTGACCAGCACCATGTTCAGTCGTATGTACGGCACCGAGCCGGAGGGGGCTACCATCATCGCAGGTAAGACCGGCTACACCACAGAGGCAGGGCATACTATGGCCAGCTACGCCAAGGGGGACGACGGTCACGACTATATTTTCGTGTCTATGGACGGCACGAACAAGTGGAAGGCCACCTATGACGCCATCAACGTGCTTACCGCTTTCTGCGGCCCCGATACCGAAACAAGCCAGTAAAAAAAGACACCCCGCGGGGTGTCTTTTTTTACAGTATATTCCATATCAGCGGGTCGTCAATGTTGTGCAGGTGATCGAATTCTTCCCGCAGACGCGCTATTTCCATAACTAGTTCCTCGCCGCCGCCTTCCTCCAGCAGTACCAGCAGCAGGGTCACGGTTTCCAGACTTTCGGCGATGTCACTATGGGCGATAAAGCACATCATAACGCGGCTGACGCCTTCGTACTCTTCCGCCATATCCTCCGCCAGTCCCCGCGCTTGGGTGATGTCTCCCTGCTCGTAGGCCCGCTCCAGCCGATCCAGGCTGGTGAGCATATCCTCCATCCGTCGGTGCTGGTATGTCTCGGTGAAGACGCACAGACCTATCACTGCACACAGCAGCCCTACCGCGATCCATATGCGCTTCATTGGGCACCGCCTTTCACGTCGGCACGGGTCAGCAGGTGGTGTTGTCCCGTTTTGGTGGCGGTGAGCAGAAATACCTCCTGCTGTTCACAATGGTGTTTTCGCAGGATGTTCTCTACCTTTTCCTCGGATAGACCGCACAGCCGCATACCCCAGTCACATAGCCGTCCGTCGCTGATGACTACGACCGGCATATCCTCGTCTGAGGTGTCCGCCCCCACCTGTGCGGCGGTGGCGGGCTGATAGCGGGGATAGCAGTAGACGCTGATGTGTCCGTTGGTTTCTGCGATAGCATATTGCACCTGACGGATGTCAAAGATGTCCTGCTGCCGCAGGGATTCGGTCAGATCCTCCACCGTCAGACGCAGCCGCCGCATGACCGCTACGTTGATCTGTCCATCCTGTATAATGGGTTGGGGGGATCCGCCGATGAGTTTGCTGACGGCGGGAAATTTCATCATCACACCGGATATCAGCAGTTCCAGACTGACCAGTACCAGAATGGGCATCACGCCGTTTAGCAGGGGTAGACCGTTTTCCTGCATCGGCACCGCCGCCAGGTCGGACAGCAATAGCGTGACCGCCAGCTCGGAGGGTTGCAGTTCTCCCAACTGGCGTTTACCCATCAGCCGCATGGCTGCCATCAGTAAGAAGTATAGAATGACGGTGCGAATCACCGATATGGTCATATTACCCCTCCGTTTCGGCGGTTATTCGGGGGTATTTTTCCCTTATTCGGTGGGGATATACCTGCTACCTCTTTTGCTGGAAGTGTTGATAACGATCCAACCGTACGCTATGGCGCAAATCGTATCGACGATGGACATAAACAAACCCTGTTTGACAGTAAATACCTTTATGATGAGAAATACCGTTTCAGCAAGAATAAATACCAAAGGGAGAAAGCGAACAACAGTATGCATTGGTTTGCTTTTTCTCCCATGCCACAGAACCAAAGCCAGTGCGAAGCATCCAACGGCGTAGGGCAGTCCATACGCCAGTTCCTGCCAAAAACCGTTGTAAAAGTAGGATATGGTGTTATACCCATGTTGGACAACGGCAAGCCGTTTGAATATCCCGGTGACATAAAACATAAAATAAACGTAAAGTGCGACGTTTAAACCGGCAGCATATTGATTTGAACTGAACAGTGCAATGAGTGAGCAGGTACATATCCAAAAACCGCACGTCATTGAACTGAACAGTGCAAGACTCCATAGATCGTCGTGTGGAAATTGGCTGAAAAAGGCTACCAACAGTCCTGCAAGAACGCCTAACGAAGAAATAAATACGTAAGATTTAAATTCGTGTTTAAAAATGATTCTTTCCATCGTCTGATCACCTCTGTGAGATTTGAGCATCTGATCATTTAGAAGAATTTTAGCATAAAACTACAACTTTTTCAACCGAACACAGACAAAAAACCGGCACCATAAAGGTGTCGGTTTTTGCTTGGCGCGCCCGAAGGGACTCTGAACCCCGGTTTTGCGCCGAGCCGGTGCTTGTTGTAGTGTCTACACGCAAAATCTGTGCAATCCCTGTGGGATTGCGGGGGTTCGGTCAATCAGTACAAACAAAAAAGAAAACACCCACCCTACGGTGAGTGTTTTTCTTTTTGGCGCGCCCGAAGGGACTCTGAACCCTGCATCTTGGCTACGCCAAGCTGCCTAAAGTTTGCTTACGCAAACTAACAGGATTTCTTCGAACCCTGTGAACACGAAACAAAAAGACCGACACCATAAAGGTGTCGGCCTTTTGTTTGGCGCGCCCGAAGGGACTCGAACCCCTGACCTCTTGATTCGTAGTCAAGCACTCTATCCAGCTGAGCTACGAGCGCATATCGCCTCTCGGCAACGCAACATATTATACTCATTCCGCTGGCAATTGTCAAGAGGTATTGCGAAAAAAGTGAAAAGATTTTTCAGTCATCTTACACGGTCATTTCACCGACCAGATTCTCCTCCATTTTCTGTTTCACCGTATCGGCATCGTAGCCATGGCTGAACAGATAATACAGCTTCGCTACTGCCGCCTCGGTGGTCATATCGTAGGCGCAGACCGCGCCCGCCTCCTTCAGCGCGGCGCTGGTCTCATAGGTGCCCAGACTCACCGATCCCTTGAGGCACTGGGAGCAGATGACCAGCACGGTGCCGTTTTCCCGTGCCTTACGAACGATGGGCAGGATGGCGTCGGCAGAACCGGGAATATTGCCGGCACCGAAGGCTTCCAGAACGATGCCTTTCAGCGATTCGCTCATAATCTCCTCAAACAGGTCGAACTGGATGCCGGGAAACACCTTAATAATACCGATGGGGATCTTTTTCAGCTCCTGCACGCGGAACGCACCGTGACGCGCGGGGGCAGGGATCATCTCGTTATACTGGATGCTGGTGCCGATATCCGCCAGAGGGGGATAGTTGGGAGAGGAGAAGGCATACAGACCGGTGGCGTTCAATTTGACACTGCGGTTGCCCCGTAACAGCTTGTCCGAGAAGCACAGGCTTACCTCGTGCACCCGTCCCTCGGCGGCGATCATTATAGCCGTGAGCAGGTTATCCAGACCGTCGTTGCGTACCTCGAACAGGGGTATCTGCGACCCCGTGATCACTACAGGTTTATCCAGATTTTCCAAGGAAAAGGACAGGGCAGAGGCGGTGTAGGCCATGGTATCGGTGCCGTGGAGCACCACGAATCCGTCAAAGCGGTGGTACTGTTCCTCGATGATGCCGCCGATGCGGTTCCAATCCAACACCGTCATATTGGAGGAGTCCAGCAGGGGGCAGAGCTCCAGCAGTTCCCAGTTGGGCATTTCATCGGACCGCATCGCGGGCAGGGACTCCAGATAAGATTGCAAATACCCCGCACGGGGAGCGTACCCCGCTTCGGTACGTACCATACCGATGGTGCCGCCGGTGTAGATGAGCAGGATGTTCTTTTTCATACAAAACCGCCTCCGTTTCGTAACCTGTTTCCATTATACAAAGGGAAAATTCCCCTGTCAATATCCGTCCTTTTTGACTTTTCGGTAAATTTTTGCGATTCCCATTGAAAAATCGGCGGATCTGGTATATACTGGATACAGAACAAACAAGGAGTGTCATTATGGATAGTTTTTGCGAACGGATCGTACAAAAAAAGAAGGGCGCTAAGGAATGGGCCATCATCACCGCGGTGGTATTGGGCGGCTTGGCGCTGTTGTTTATGGGATTTTTGTTCAACCTATTGATTATCGCGTTGGTGGCGGTGGGTTACGGTGGCTGGTGGCTCATCACCACCCAGAATATTGAATATGAATACTGTGTCACCAATGGGGATATTGACGTGGATCAGATCACCGCGCGGCGTAAGCGTAAGCGTCTGGTATCGGTGGCGGGGCGCAAGATCGAGAGTCTGTTGCCCTTTGACCCTACCGCGCCCATGGGTAAGTATCAGCGCACCGTGATGGTGGCCCCCTCTCTGCAGGCGGAGGGCTTGTGGTGTTTTACCTATCACAGCAAGAAGAACGGTCACACCTTTGTGGTGTTCCAGCCCGACGAGCGGATACTGCGTGAGTTCTACGGCGGTCTACCCAAATTGGTGCAGATGGACACGGCTCGTGCGGCCCGCAATTTGGGCCTGGACCTGTCTGCCCGTTCCGCAAGCCACGGAGAATAAACCAAGGGGATGCCACGCGCCACAGGGTGTGTGGCATCTTTTGCATACAAAGGAGGTTATGTTATGAACAGAGCCACGGCAGAGGATATGCGCCGCATTGAGGAGATAGCGGTGGAGCAGGGGTCTTCCTACGAGAGTCTGATGAATCGGGCGGGGGAGGCCTGTTCCGCGTGGATGCTGTCCCATCCCGACCTGCTGGGCGGGTCGGTGACCATCGTATGCGGACGGGGCAACAACGGCGGCGACGGACTGGTGCTGGCACGGTCGCTGTGGCGGCTGATGTCGGTGACGGTGATCCTGGCGGACGGCGAGCCGACGGCACACCCCGCCAACCTCCAGTTTGAGCGGTTGATGGCGCTGTGCGACCATCAGGAGAATCCCCCCGCGGTATACAGCTGGGTGGATGAGCCGTATCTGTGCTCCTCCGCCATACGGGAGGCGTCGGTGGTGGTGGACTGCGTATTCGGCATCGGCTTCCGCGGCGAATTGCCGCCTTTGATGCGTCCCCTTTTCCAACAGATGAATGCCGCCGCAGGCTATAAGATTGCGGTGGATATGCCCAGTGGTGTTCCCGCCGCGTCGGACGGGGCGGACCCCGATGCCTTTGCGGCAGATTACACCTTGACCTTTACCGCCCTGAAACAGGGGCAGGATTCCACCCTCTGCGGCAAGGTACACCTGCTGGATATCGGTATTTCCGCCGATATTACGGAGCGGGTGCTGGGGTGTTGCGAGATCACCCCTCAGATGGTGGCGGAGCGTCTGCCTGACCGCCCTTTGGACAGTCACAAGGGCACCTACGGCCGCTTGCTGACGGTGTGCGGCAGTTACGGTATGGCGGGGGCGGCGCTCCTGTGTGCCCGCGGCGCCCTGCGTAGCGGGGTGGGTCTGCTGACCGCCGCCCTGCCGCGGTCGGTGTACCCTTTGCTGGCGTCGGCGGTGCCGGAGGCGGTGTTCCTGCCCTTGCCCGAAACGGAGGAGGGTGCTTTTTCTACCGATGCCATCGAGCCGCTGTTACAGGCGGCGGCGGGGTCTACGGCGGTGGTGCTGGGACCCGGTCTCGGCAGGGGGGAAGAACAGACCGCTCTGGTGGAGCGGCTGTATCGTGCCTGTCCCCGTCCGTTGGTGTTGGACGCCGATGGCATAAACGCGCTGGATATGCATATATTGGTGGAGGAGACGGTTGCGGCTCCTCGGATATTCACTCCCCACCCGGGGGAGATGGCGCGGTTGTTGGACGTAACGGTGGAGGATGTTCAGCGACATCGGCGGGAGATCGCCCGCCGCTTTGCGGACAAATACGGCGTTACGTTGGTGCTCAAGGGTTACCACACGTTGGTGTCCGCCCCCGGACGTCCGGTGCTGGAGAATCCCACCGGCAACCCCGGTATGGCTACCGGCGGCAGCGGGGATGTGCTGGGGGGGATCATTGGGGCTTTGGGAGCACAGGGTATGGACCCCTATTATGCGGCTGTGTGCGGCGTATATTTACACGGCGCCGCCGGTGATAGCGCGGCGTCCCGCCTGTCCCGATACAGCCTGTTACCCACGGATATGATTGAGGAATTACCGAACCTGTTTCTCCAATTTGAGAAATAGGAGCTTTTACGTATGAAACAATGGGTCTTGCGTATAACTGCGGCGCTGGGCGCCGCGCTGATGTTGACGGGATGCGGTGCGCCCCGTTCCGCCGCTCCCGTCACCGATGGATTCACCTGTCACGCCGCTATGCAGTACCGCGAAATGGTGGTGGAGGGGGAACTGACCTGTACCGCTGACGGGATAGCGACCCTGTCCTTCTCGTTGCCCAAATCCCTGCAGGGTGTCACCTTCGGCTGGAACGGGAGCGGGATGACCATGGAACTGGGCGGTATGAACTTGGCGGTGCCTACGGACAACGTGCCGGAGAGCGCTCTTATCCGCTGTCTGCTGTCGGTGCTCTCCGCCTCCCATCCCAAGGGGAGTCTTACCGCTGACGGCTATGTGGTTGAGGGGGAGGCGGAGGGGGTTGCCTACACCCTGATATGTGACCCTACATCGGGCCTGCCTATGTCCCTGTCAGTGCCTTCACAGGAGCTGGAGGCGGTGTTTACGGATATGACCCGTTTGAACGAAACTGCATAATGAAAAAAACCGACACGGCGTGCCGTGTCGGGTTTTTTAGGGTAGAGCGACAAACCCGAACCCGCCTTAAAGCGGCGGGTTTTGGCGCTTTTTACCCAATTTGTTCTCGAAAGGCGACAAGCCTTTCATCGCCCAAATAGAGCAAAAATCACACAAAATCTGCTCGCTTTCAGGTCGCAGATTTTAGAAAGAAGGGATTTTCGCTCTACCCTATTCACCACCTTGTCCCGCGGGACATAGTATGTGTATAAACCGCGGTGTGCGGTGCCATACTGTAAACAGCAGGAACACAGAGAGGTGACGGGTGTGAACATACATCGGGGAGATATATATTATGCGGACCTCAGTCCGGTGGTGGGGTCTGAGCAGGGGGGCGTGCGGCCTGTGCTGATCGTGCAGAATGACGTGGGCAACCGTTTCAGCCCCACGGTGATTGCGGCGGCCATCACCAGCCAAAAGGACAAGGCTCGTCTGCCTACCCACATACAGTTACAGGCCACGGGCAGTGGCTTAGCGCGGGATTCGGTGGTGCTGTTGGAGCAGATTCGCACGTTGGACAAGCAGCGGCTGAAGGAGCGGATGGGGCGCTTGGACGAGGATTCCATGATCCGCGTGGATCGGGCACTGCAGGTGAGTTTCGGCTTGGATACGACAGGGCAGGTATAGGACATCCGTCGCGGTGCATATATGGTACAAATGACGTGAAGGAGTGTTGTACCGTGACCTTTTGGCAAAAGTATAAACCTTACATCGGGCAGATCATATTAGCCTTGGCGGTAGGCGGTCTGTCCGCTTGGCTGTCGGGCGGTATGGATACCTACGGCGAACTGATCAAGCCGCCCCTGTCCCCACCCGGATGGGTGTTTCCGGTGGTGTGGACGATTCTTTATGTACTGATGGGTATCGCGGCGGGTATCGTGGTCACTCGGGAGGGCAAGGACAGCGGCGCTATACGGCTGTATTATCTGCAGTTGGCGGTGAATTTCCTGTGGTCGCCCCTGTTCTTCCGCTTTGGCTGGATCACCTTTGCGGCGGTGTGGTTGGCGTTGCTGGTAGCGGCGGTGTATGCCACCTATCGCCGTTTTCGGGAGATTTCTCCCACGGCGGGACGGCTATTGCTGCCCTATTTGGTGTGGTGTATTTTCGCTTTGTATTTGAATATCGGTTTTGCGGTGCTGAACTGATGGAAAAACCTCCCCATAGCGGGGAGGTTTTTTTCTGTTCTATCCGCCTTTGTGTCCTCATATACATAAGGCAAAGAGGTGAGGACAGGCGTGACAAGCATACATAAGCTACAACCCTATCTACCCGCCCCGTGGTGGGGGGCGTTGACGACGGTTTCTGCCGCCGAAATGGAGCGGGTGCAGGAGCTTCGTTTGCGGGCGGGACAGGCGGTGACCCTGTCCACCCCAGCAGGGGAGCGATATCTGGGATGCAGAGGGTTATCTGCTCTGCCGCAACCCGACAGTTTTTACTGTACTCCGGCTCAATTGGAACAGTGCTTTTTACGCCTGTGCGAAGAGTCGGTGTATGCCCATGAGTGGGAATTACAGCAGGGCTACCTCGCCGTCCCGGGCGGCATCCGTGTGGGTGTGGCGGGGACGGCAGTGACCGAGGAGGGGCACATCCGCACGGTGCGGGACGTGACCTCCCTGTGTGTGCGTTTGCCCCGCCGTATTCCCGGTTGTGCCGCCGCCCTGCGGCAGAGGATGCTGGCGTCGGGATACCCCGCCAATACGCTGGTGGTGGGTCCGCCATCATCGGGTAAAACCACCCTGTTGCGGGATCTGGCGGCGGGTCTGGGGACACAGGGGTATCGTGTGACGGTGGTGGACGAGCGGGGAGAACTCAGCGGCCTCGGTGATTTGGAGGGATGTGACGTACTGCTGGGATGCCCCAAGGCGGAAGGCATCCGCCGCGCGGTGCGGTGCTTGGCCCCCGACGTAATCATATTTGACGAGTTGGGGGATGAGAGCGAGGCCGCGGCGGTTTCTGCCTGCGCCCGCGCGGGGGTGGCGGTGGCGGCCTCTCTCCACGGCCATGACCCCCATACCCTCTCTTATCAGCCGTTACCCCGTCTGTTGGCACATACGTGCGCCTTTGACCTGTGGGCATTTACCGCGGGTCGGTGTCAGCCCGGCATGGTGACGGGATACTATCAAACGGAGGTGGCGGGGGATGCGGTTAATTGGTTGCCTGCTGATTGCATTGGCGGGGGCGGGGATGGGTGTGTATGGGGCACACCGTCTGCACCGCCAAGCCACCTACATACAGCAGACGGTGCGTGTACTGCAGGTGCTGGAACGTCAACTCCCTTACGCTGCTTTGCCTATGACCGACCTGTGGCGGCGACTGGCGGCATCAGAGGCGTATGGTGATTGCCGCCTGTTGCGGGACACTGCCGCCGCTTTGCCTGACGATTCCTTTGCCATCGCTTTTACAGCAGCGGTAGAACGGGCGGAGCGGGAGGGGCTGTTGACCCCTGCGGGGCGCAGTTTGCTGGCGGAATTCGGCGAGGGATGCGGTCGGTATGATCTGCTTCGCCAAACCGAGCATATCCGCCATTATCGGTGTCAGTTGGAGGATCTGTCTAAGGAACTGAGCTTATCGGCGGTGATGCGAGGACGGTTGTATCGTGTGGCAGGGTTGGCAGGCGGTGTAGCGCTGGCGTTGTTATTGCTGTGAATGATCACGGAAAGGATGCAGAACGGTGGATGTGGATCTGATTTTTAAAATAGCCGCCATCGGTATTATCGTGTCGGTGCTGAATCAACTGCTGATCCGCTCGGGGCGGGAGGAGCAGGGGATGCTGTTAACGCTGGCGGGGTTGGTGGTGGTGCTGTCTATGGTGGTAGTGCAGATCAGTGACCTGTTTGCCACCGTCAAGTCGGTGTTCGGCCTGTGAGCGGGGTAATGGTGACGGCGGTGGGGGTGTTGCTGTGCGCCGCTGTATTGGCTACGGTACTACGGGCTCAGCGCCCCGAATTGGCTTTGGGTCTCAGCATCGCGGCAGGGACGCTGACGGTGGGATTGCTGCTGAAGGAACTCACCCCGCTCCTGTCCTCCTTGCGGCGTATGGCGGCCTTGGGCGGGTTGTCGAATAGCGCCGTGTCTGTGGTTTTGCGGGCGGCAGGGGTGTGCTTTGTTACCCAATGGGCGGCAGACACTTGCCGCGATGCAGGGCAGTCCGCGTTGGCGGGTAAGGCGGAGCTGACGGGTAGGGTACTGCTGTTATTATTGACGGTGCCGCTGTTTGAACAGGTGCTGACCCTCATTACGGAGGTGGTGGGATGAAACGCCTGTGTCGCGTGATGTTGTGTATCTTTGTACTGGCGTGTTTGTGTGCCGTTACAGTATCGGCGGTCACCGACGACATGTACCGCCGTCAGTTGGGGGCGGCGGGGGCGGAGGACCTGCCCCGCCAACTCCCCGCAGATCTGCAGGAATTGTTGGAGCAGACCGATACGGATTTGTTGAATCCCGACACCTACGCCGATCTCAGTGTACAGCAGGTGACCAACCTACTGGCAAGCCTACTGCAACAGCAATCCACAGGCCCTATGGCGGCGTTTCGGATGCTGTTGGGGGTGGTGCTGGTCAGCGCTCTGTTGGGCGGTCTGGACTGGGGCGGGGCGAGCCCACTGCGCCGTGCGTATCATACCGCGGCGGTGGTGGGGGCGGGTAGTATCTTATTATCACCGCTGTTGGGCCTTTTGCAGACGGTGGAGCAGACGGTGGAATCGGTGACGGTGTTCCTGTCCGCCTATGCCCCCGTGTATGGTGTCATATTAGCGGTGGGGGGGCGGACGGCAGGGGCGGTGTCTTACCAGACTACGTTACTGGGTGCCACGGCTCTGCTGACCTGGCTCATTCGGTTGGGGGTGTTTCCGCTCCTCACCGTATCGCTGGCATTCGGTTGCACGGGGGCGGTCACCGACGGCTTTTGCTTAGACCGTCTGAGTGGCGGTCTGCACAAGATTATCCTATGGGCACTGGGACTGTTGTCTGCCGTGTTTTCGGGTCTGTTATCTCTCCAGCAGATGGTCACCGCCGCAGGGGACTCGGTGGGGGTACGGGTGGCCCGTTTTTCCCTGTCCGGCTTTGTTCCCGTGGTGGGTAATCTGCTTAGCGAGGCCTATACAACGGTGATGGGCTGTGCGGGTCTGCTCCGCTCGGTGGTGGGCGCCTTTGGTATGGTGGCGGTGGTGTTAATGATCGGGCCGCCGCTGATGGGTTGTATCTGCTGGAATCTAGCATTGCACCTGGCGGGTGGAGCGGCGGCACTGTTCGGGCTGACCCCTATCGAAAAGCTTTGCTCGGTGGCAGGTGGTGCGGTCCGGGTGCTGATTGCGTTGCTGGCGGTGTTTGCGTTGCTGACCGTGATGGCTACGGCGGTGATGTCGGTGACGATGGGAGGCGTAACGTGAGCGACCTGAAACAATGGACGTTGGCGGTGTGTGCCGCCGCGGTGGTGTGCAGTATTCTGCTCCAATTATTCCCCGACAGCTTTTTGGGACGGCAGGGGAGACCTTTGGTGGCCGCCGCCTTTCTGTGTGTGCTGTTATCGCCTCTATCAAAGGATTTTTCCGCTGTAAAGTTACCTAACTTTACAGCGGAAGAACCCGCTGACTCTGCGGCTTTGACGGCGCGGATGCGGCAACAGATGGTGGAGCAGATGAATGAAACTTTGTTGGCGATGGTGAACCAATCCTTGGACGGTTACGGATGGTCAGCGAAAAAAGTGGTGGCGGATATGGATATTGAGGAGGATGGAAGCATACGTATGGGACAGATCACAGTGTACGTGGAGGAGGATGTGGCACGCCGCGCCGCGGCGGTGCGTCAGGTGGCGGAAAAACGGCTTGGCACCGAGGTGCGGGTGGCGATTTGGGAGGACACGGGATGAAGGAATGGGTACGTAGTATCAGCCGCCGCTTTTCTCTGAAAGGGCGGGATGGTGCGGTGCGTTTGCTCATCGTACTTGGGGTGGCGGGGATGCTGCTCATTGGTCTGTCCGAATGGTTGCCTCGCCGCTCCTCCGCCACGGCGGATGCTCCCGCCACCGTCACCGCCGCGCAGGTGGAGCAGGCGCTGGAACAGCGGATCACTGACCTGCTTGGTTCGGTGGCGGGGGTGGGACGCTGTCGGGTGATGGTGACGCTGGAGAACGGGGAGCAGGCGATATACGCCGCCGATACCACACACTCTGCCGTAGCGGATGGCGGCGAGTCCGGCTCGGAGTCTTTCTTGACGGTGGATACCGCCGACGGACCGGTGGGCTTACTGCTGACCCGTGTTCAACCCACCGTCCGCGGCGTGGTGGTGGTGTGTGGAGGTGCGGATGACCCTGCTGTATGTCAGCGGGTGCAGTCGGTGATCACCACCGCTTTTCACATATCCGAGCGGCGCGTCTGCGTCGTTCAACAGAAATAGGAGGCCGTAGTAATGAAAAACGCATTGGGTAAGAAACGATGGGTCACTTTGGCGTTGGTGGGGGCGCTTGGCTTGGCGGTGTATCTCAATTATTACCTCACCACCGATCCCGCTCTGTCGGCGGGTACCGACGTGTCTGCGCCGGCAGAGGATGAGGAGGAGCATCTGGGAGATGCTACCTTTGTGGGAACAGGGGTCAGCGACCCTGCGGAAGGTGATGCTGTCCCCGAGGAGGATACCCGCAGCTATTTTGATAAGGCACGGGATAACCGCACCGCCGCACGGGAGGAGGCTCTGGGTATTCTGCAGGAGGTGCTGGACAATGCCCAAGCTACCGCCGAGGATAAGAAAGCAGCCACCGGGCAGGCCGCCGCCATAGCGGAGAATGTCCTGCAGGAGAGCAAGATTGAGAATCTGATTCTGGCAAAGGGCTTTGCGGACAGTGTGGTACACATCGATGGAGACAGTTGCAGTGTGGTGGTGCAGTCGGCAGATCTACAGCAACAGGAAAGCCTGCAAATTATGGAGATTGTGGTGTCTCAATCCGACGTGGCGGCGGATAAGGTACAGATTTTGGCCGCCGCGGCATAATTTTTCTTCTTTTTTTAATAAAAACATTGCTAAATTTGAACTTTGTGTTATAATAAAGTAGATAACTGTTCTCCGACGCATCTTTTGTGCGATTGGGGATGATTTTCTCGCAAACACGAAGGAGGAACTGAAATGGATGCCAATGAGTTCAAGACCGCAGCAGGTAGCTGCATCATTTCCGAGGATGTGATCGCGTCCATCGCCGCCACGGCGGCTACCGAAACCGCGGGTGTGGCGGGTCTGGCCAGCCGTCCTGCGGATATCCGCGGTATCATCGCTCCCGCCGGTGCTTCCCGCTCTGTGCGGATTCTGAATACCGAGAATGATACCGTTCTGGACGTGTACGTTACCCTGTATCAGGGTGCCCGTATTCAGGAGACCTCGGTAGCGTTGCAACAGAACGTGAAGATGGCGGTTCAGTCCATGACCGGCAAGCCTGTCACCAAGGTCAACGTCCATATCGAGGGCGTTGTTCCTGTAGAGAAAACCGAAGAATGATCCAACGCAGGCCCTCTGCCTATCGTAGAGGGCCTTCTTGCTATGGATGGTTGTATAAATATACGAAAGATGAAAACAGGGGTGCATACAAATGTCCAGAAGAAAATCCCGTGAGCAGGCCTTTGCCCTGCTGTTTGAAAAATCCTTTAACGATCTGCCCGTGATGGAGTTAGCAGAGGGGGCGCAGGACGCCCGCGAGTTCATTCTCGAGCCCTTTGCGCTGGCTTTGGCTCAGGGCACTGAGGAAAAACTGGCGGATATTGACAGCCGCATCGACGCTTTTTCTCATAAATGGAGCCGCGACCGTATTTCCCGCGTGGCGTTGGCGGTGCTCCGCCTGGCCATATATGAGATGCTGTATGATGACGATACCCCCGTCAGCATTGCTATTAACGAGGCGGTAGAATTGGCAAAAAAGTACGGCGGTGAAGAGGACTCCTCCTTTGTCAACGGCGTGCTGGGCGGCATATCCCGCGATACGGTATGAGCGGCTATCTAGGCTTAGATACCAGCAACTACACTACCTCCGCGTCCTATTGGGCGGCGGGGGCGTCGTTGCCTATACAGGAAAAACAACTGTTGCCGGTTAAGGCGGGGGAGATGGGTCTGCGTCAGAGTGACGCGGTGTTTCATCATACCCGCCAGCTACCGGATATACTGGAGCGTCTGCGGGACGCGATGGCGGAGGGCATTACCGCGGTAGCGGCCTCCGACCGCCCCCAGCAGACCGACGGCTCGTATATGCCCTGCTTTCTTGTGGGAGCGGGTGCGGCCCGTCAGTTGGGCGCCGCATTGGGCGTGCCGGTGTACTTTTTTACCCATCAGCAGGGGCACGTGATGGCGGCACTGACAGGTGCGGGTTGCATAGAACTCCGTCACCGTCCCTTTATTGCTTTCCACGTATCCGGAGGCACCACCGACGCTTTGTTGGTGGAGCCGGACCCGGATTGCATCATCCGTTGCCGCGTAGTGGGTCACTCTCTGGATCTAAAGGCGGGTCAGCTCATCGACCGCGTAGGCGGTATGCTGGGTCTGCCCTTTCCTGCCGGCCCCGCTTTGGAGCGGTTGGCGGCACAATCTTCGGCGGTGTACAAGCCCCGCCCCACGCTGAAGGGGTGTGACTGTCACCTGTCGGGAGTGGAGAACCAGTGCCGCGACAGACTGGCTAAGGGGGAATCCCCCGCGGACGTGGCCCGTTTCTGCTTGGACAGCGTCTGTGCCGCCGTGGTGGGTATGACCGAGGCGGTGCTGGCGGAATACGGTGACCTGCCTCTGGTGTATGCCGGCGGCGTGATGTCCAATACCCAACTGAGAGAACATCTGTCTGCCCGATTCGGGGGACGGTTTGCACCGCCGATGTATTCGGCGGATAATGCGGCGGGCATTGCCTGTCTGTGCCGCATTGCGTATGAGGAGTGTATCCGATGAAAGTCATATCGGTGGGACAATTGAATCGCTATGTCAAATCCGTGCTGGAGGGAGATCCCCATCTGGCGGCGGTATACGTCAGCGGCGAGATTTCCAACTTTACCCATCATTACAAGTCGGGGCATATGTATATGTCCCTCAAGGATGATACCGCCGCAGTGCGCGCGGTGATGTTCAAGGGACACGCCTCTAAATTGGCTTTTCGTCCCGAGGATGGTATGCGGGTCATTGTCCGTGCCCGTGTGTCGTTATACGAGGCCACAGGCTCGTTCCAGATCTACATTGAGGAGATGCAACCGGACGGCGTGGGCGCCCTGCAGGTGGCCTTTGAACAACTGAAAAAGAAATTGGCGGAGGAAGGGCTGTTTGACGAGAGCCGTAAGCGCCCTCTGCCGCATTACCCCACCCGCGTGGGTGTCATCACCTCGCCTACGGGCGCGGCGGTGCGGGACATTCTCAACGTGCTGGGGCGGCGTTACCCTCTGGCGCAGGTGGTGTTCTGCCCCGTGCTGGTGCAGGGCGACGGTGCCGCCCCTTCCATCGTGGACGCCATACAGCGGTTTAACGCCATCGGCGCCGCAGACGTACTCATCGTGGGTCGCGGCGGAGGCTCCATTGAGGATCTATGGGCGTTTAATGAGGAGTCGGTAGCCCGCGCGGTGGCGTCGTCGGCTATCCCCGTCATCTCGGCTGTGGGACACGAGACTGATTTCACCATCTGCGATTTTGTAGCGGACCTCCGCGCCCCCACCCCCTCCGCCGCGGCGGAGTTGGCGGTGCCGGATGCGGGGCGTCTCTTGGCCTTTATGGATACGGTGCGGGGACGGCTGTCCACCGCCCAGCGGGGGATATATACCGCCGCTGTCAATCGGCTGGAGATGCTTAGGGATAAGCGGTGCCTGTCTGCACCGCAATACTATACCGAGGAACAGGCTATGCGCCTGGATTATCTGACCCGCCGTTTCTCCTCTGCGGCGCAGCAGCAGCTGGGCGCGGCGGACCGCCGCCTGGCCGCAACGGCGTCCAAATTGGACGCCCTCAGCCCCCTTAAGGTTCTGGGTCGCGGCTACGCCATCGGCTACAGCGCCGACGGCACCGTGGTGGACAGCGTCCGACAGGTGCATACAGGGGACGCCCTTACTTTACAACTTACCGACGGCACCGTTGTGTGCCGCGTAACCGACATACAGGAGGTACAGAAATATGGCTGAAATGACCTTTGAACAGGCGATGTCCCGTTTAGAGCAGATCGTCACCACTTTAGAGGGTGGTCGCTGTGCATTGGATGAGTCGCTGAAACTGTTTGAGGAGGGCACCGCCCTCACCGCCTATTGCAGTAAGCAGTTGAAAGAGGCGGAACAGAAGATTCTGAAACTCACTGCTGTGGAGAGTGGCGATACTGAAGAAGCCCTGTCGGATAGACAGGGTGAGGATATGGGAGAGGAATTATCTTTATAATTCTTTTCAAAACGAGGAGTTATTATGGCTGACGCAATTTACACAAGTCAATTACAGGCACACTGCGACCGCTTTGAGGCGGCTCTGCCTACCTATATGCCCCGCACCGACGGCCTGCAGGCCACGGTGGCAAAGGCGATGGCCTACGCCTGCGAGGGGGGCGGCAAGCGGATTCGTCCCGTGCTGATGATGGAGTTTTGCCGTCTGTGCGGCGGCGACCCTGAGGCGGCGTTGCCTTTCGCGGCGGCGATGGAGATGATCCACTCCTACTCGCTGGTGCACGACGATCTACCTTGTATGGATAATAGCCTTGTGCGCCGCGGTCGCCCCTCCACCCACGCAGTGGTGGGGGAGACTATGGCTCTTCTGGCGGGGGACGGCCTGCTGAATCTGGCATTCGAAACTATGCTCCGCCCCGAAAACCACGGCTCCCTGCCCGCCCCGCGGGTGCTGGGTGCTGCCGCCGCGTTGGCGGACGCTGCCGGCATCGACGGTATGGTGGGCGGCCAGGTTATCGACCTGGAGAGCGAGGGCAAGCAGATCGACTTAGAGGTGCTGGAACAGCTCCAGCGGGGTAAGACGGCAGCATTGCTGATTGCCTCCTGCGTGATGGGTGTCCGTCTGGCGGGCGGCACCCCTGAGCAGGAGCGGGCGGCCCGTATCTACGGTGAAAATATCGGTCTGTCCTTTCAGATCGTGGACGATATTTTGGACGTCACCGCCACCGCCGAGGTATTGGGCAAGCCGGTGGGCAGTGACGCCGAGAACGATAAGGTGACCTACGTATCTCTGCTAGGTCTGGACGAGGCCCGTAAATTAGCGGCACAGCGCACCGACGAGGCGCTGGACGCCCTGAATGATTTTGACGCCGACACCGCCTCTCTGCGGCAGTTGGCACAGACTTTACTGACGCGGGATCACTAACGAGGTGAGAATTATGATGAGATTGGAAGACATCCATTCTCCCAAAGACATCAAACAACTGAACATCAAGGAACTCACCTCTTTGTGTGAGCAGTTGCGGCACAAGATGGTGTCCACCGTGTCCCAAAACGGCGGTCATTTGGCCTCCAACTTGGGCACTGTGGAATTGACCGTGGCTCTGCATCGGGTGTTTGATACCCCCCACGACGCCATTGTATGGGACGTGGGGCATCAGTGTTACGCCCATAAATTGCTCACTGACCGCTACAGCCGCTTTGATACCCTGCGGCGGCAGGGGGGCGTATCCGGCTTCCCCAACCCTTCGGAGAGTGAGCATGATGCCTTTGTGGCGGGGCATAGCAGTACCTCCGTATCGGTGGCCAACGGCATCGCGAAGGCTAAGGCGCTGACAGGAGACGACGGCTATACCATCGCGGTGATCGGTGACGGTGCCATGACCGGTGGCTTAGCCTACGAGGGCCTGAGTAATGCCGGCCGCAGCAAGGACAAGCTGATCGTGGTGCTCAACGACAATAAGATGTCCATCAGCCAGAACGTGGGCTTTGTGGCCCGTTGTTTGGCGGGTCTGCGTAGCCGCGCCAAGTATGTTAAGGTGAAACAACGGATGAATAAAGTGCTGAACCACACTCCTTTGATCGGAAAACCGCTGATTAATTTCATCCAATGGACCAAAAAGAAGTTTAAGCGTACCGTGCTGTCTGACACCTCGTTTTTTGAGGATATGGGTTTCCGTTATCTGGGTCCCGTGGACGGACACGATTTAGATAGTCTGATGGAGACTATGCAGGTGGCTAAAAGTATGGAGCGCCCTGTGGTGCTCCACGTTGCCACCGTTAAGGGCAAGGGTTCCTCCTACGCGGAGCAGAGTCCCGACACCTACCACGGCATTTCCCGCTTTGATCCCGATACCGGCATCCCCGTAGGCGGCGGCGAGAGCTTTTCCTCTCGCTTCGGTGATATCCTGTGCCGTTTGGCGGCGGAGGATGACCGCATTGTGGCGATCACTGCCGCTATGGTCAAGGGTACCGGCCTGGACGGCTTTGCAGCACAGTATCCCGACCGTTTCTTTGATACGGGTATTGCCGAGGAGCACGCGGTCACCTTCTCTGCCGGTATGGCTAAGGGTGGTCTGCACCCTGTATTCGCGGTGTATTCCACTTTCTTACAGCGCAGTTACGATCAGCTGATTAACGATACCGCACTGATGAACAATCACGTGGTGCTGGCCATCGACCGTGCCGGTGTAGTGCCGGATGACGGCGAGACCCACCAGGGTATCTACGACGTGGCTATGCTGTCCACCATCCCCAACACCACCCTGTACGCCCCCGCCACCTTTGGCGAACTGGAATTGCACCTGAAACAGGCGCTCTACGATACCGACGGCATCGCCGCCCTGCGTTACCCCAAGGGGGGAGAACCCGCCGCTTTGGCGGATTACGTCCCCACCACCGCCCCCTATGTGTATGAGGACAACGGCGGGGATACGCTGATGGTCACCTACGGTCGCACCTACGGTGCGGTGCGGCAGGTGTGCCGCCGTCTGCAGGCGGATGGACAGGCCCTGTCCGTGCTGAAACTCAACCGCGTTCTGCCGCTGACCGAGGATATCGTATCGCTGGCTTCCCGCTACCGCTGTGTGTTGGTAGCGGAGGAAACCTGCGGCGGCGTGGGTGACCTGTTGGGCAGCGCGCTGTTGCAGGCAGGCTATGCGGGACACTATGCGGTGCGCTCTATTACCGAAACCTTGGGCGCCTGCACCACGGAGCAGGGTCTGCATCGGGTGGGACTGGATGCAGACGGCATTGAGAGCTTTATTAAGACCCATACGGAGGGCTTATGACGGAATGTAAAGGCGAACGCCTTGACGCGTATTTAGTGGCCGCCGGCTACGTGGGCGGACGGGACAAGGCTAAGGAATTGGTGACCTCGGGGCAGGTGCTGATTAACGGCATCCCCGTCACTAAGGCGTCCCGCCGCGTCACCCCCGCCGATAGGGTGGAATGTCGCGCCCCGCAGGAGAAATACGTGGGCCGCGGCGGCCTGAAACTGGAAAAGGCCATCTCTGCCGCCGATTTGGTGCTCACCGACGCGGTGGCGATGGACGTGGGCGCCTCCACCGGCGGTTTCACCGATTGTATGTTGCAGGCGGGTGCCGCCCACGTGTACGCGGTGGATGTAGGTCACGACCAGTTACACGAAAAGTTGCGGTTCGACCCCCGTGTCACCGTTTTGGAGGGCACCGACATCCGCAGTGACCGCTTGCGGGATACCGTGGCGGAGGGGAGTGTCACTTTCTGCTCGGTTGATGTGTCCTTTGTGTCCCTCTCCAACGTGTTACCCGCCATTATTCCCTATTTATCGGCAGAAGCCACCCTCGTATGTCTTATCAAACCCCAATTTGAGGCGGGTCGTGCCGCCGTGGGCAAGCGGGGCGTGGTCAAGGATCGCAAAGTACATTATCGCGTATTGGCAGAGCAGTTGGCTCTGTTTTCCTCGTTACAGATGACCCCTGTATGGTTGAGTCACTCTCCCATCACCGGGGGCGAGGGTAATATTGAATATCTGGCCGTTCTGCGGCGGGTGGGGGATACCACTCTTATTGATCCTGCCGCCGTGGTGGATGCGGCCTTTGCAGAATTGGCATAATCATTTTTTGAGATAGGAGGGACCGATATGCGTATTGCTGTGGTTCCTAATCAAACCAAAAGCGAACACGATTTGTTGGTGCGTGAGATTTCCCAGCGGTTAGCCCGCGCGGGTGCCAATGTGCGGGTGGTGTATGCCGAAAACGGCTTGCCCACCACATCGCAGCTTATCGAGGCGCTGACCGACTGCGATAAGGCTATCGCCATCGGCGGCGACGGTACCATTATGCACGTGGCTAAAGCGGGGGGCGCCCCCCGCTGTCCTGTGTTGGGGGGCGG
>JAZNUN010000011.1:0-32525 GCA_045592345.1 Acutalibacteraceae bacterium
TGGGCCAGCCCCCGTGCCCCGTGGCGGAACCTTACCACGAGCGGCGGGGGCGGGGGTGTGGCGGCTTCTTCCTCCGGGGGCGTCTCAGGCGTGGTGGCCTCGGGCTGCTCCTCGGTGGGGGTCTCCGCCGTAGGTTCTGCCGCCTCGGGGGCGGCGGGTTCGGTCACAGGCTCGATGGGCGTGGTGGCCTCGGGCTGTACCGTGTTGGTGTTCTCTTCCATTGTGTTTCCTCCTTGCCCATGGTGAGGGCGTTAGAATATGTGCAAAAGCGGTGCTCACTCACCGCTGTCTGCCAAAATAGTGTCGCGGTCGATGGGTGCTTGTTCCCCACCGTCGTAGGTCATAAAGTTGGTGTACTCTCTCTGCGCCACCGCCTGATCCACCCGCTGTTCATAGCTCATCTCCTTACTCGCGGCGGTGTCAGCCTCCCTCCCCGAGGGAGGTGGCACGGCGACAGCCGTGACGGAGGGAGTTATAGCCGCCTCCGTGGTGCCACGACCGGGAGATTGTCTCTCCCGCTCCCGTAATGCGGATAATTCCGAATGCGTCAACAGACCCACAACCAACGCGGCGGTGGCTACCGTCAACGCCATAATGCCGATTACCAGTGCCATCTGTATCGTGACTCTCCTTTCAATAGGTGGCAGAGCGTCTCCGTCACCTCTTCGATTTCGCTATACACCAACCGCCGGCGGCGGTACGGTGCGCCCTGCTGCCTCAGACGGCGGTACAGCTTGTGCAGGTTCTCCAGTGTGCGGCGGTATTCCTCGATCTGTGCCCGCTCCCGCACCTCGTAGCCTCCCTCCCCGAGGGAGGTGGCATTTGCGACAGCAAATGACGGAGGGATTTCCCGCCCGCAGGCGATATCTCCCGTCCTCCTTGTCTTCCTTTTCATCACTGCCACCCTCCTCGCATATCCTCCGCCGTCAGTCCGTCCCGGCTGCGCGGCGGTCTGCGCGGCTCCTTTTCTCCGGGGTGGAACCCCACCGCGTCCTCCATGGCGTACCGCATAGCATCCATCAGATGGTTGTCCCGATCTGTCGGGCGGTTGATGGGGTTACCCGCCTTGTCGGTCTGCCAGCAATAGGTGGCGATCTCGGCGGCGGTGTTCACACAATCCCGGTGAATGATGATGGTGTACTCCTGCAGACGGGCGATGCCGTTCTTGATGCTGTCGGGTCCTTTGGTGGCGGCCTGCAGACGCCCGATACCCAGCCGTCGCAGATCGTCGTTGCTTTTCGGCTCGGCGGCATCGGCGCGCACCCGCTCCTTGCTGTATCCCTTACGGATGATCATGGTCGCTATGGCATCGTTGAGCATCCGATGTTCGTAGTGCTCGTCGTATACGTAGATCTTCTTTTCCAGCGGATTCACCGCCATCGCTACAAATGCGGTGGGGTCGTTGGTGTATCCGTAGTCCAGACCGAATACGTGGCGCCATTGCCACGGCTTTTCCTTGGTCACCTCGCGTATGTCAAAGGTGGCCACCGTCCAGTTTTCGTACACCAATCCCTCGGACACACCCCATTCGCCCAGACCCACTACGGCGTATTTGCGGGGGTTTTCCTCCTTCATCCGTTGATAGATGACGCGGTCGGTCTCGTCCAGGAACTCGTTGCACAGATGGTTGGTGGTCATCACCAGCGCATCCTCACGGGGGTTATCAAAAAATTTCGCCTTTAGCCAGTGGGTATTGCTCCAGGGGTTAAAGGTGATGGTGGTCTGCTTAAACAGCGGCGCCGGCACCTCGCCGCGGGGGGCGGACAGGTCCAGCTTGTCAAAATCCATCTCACGGTCGATCTCGTAGGCCTCTTCCAACCACACCCAGCACAGATATCCTTTGTCCACGGTGGTGGACGCCAGCTTGTCCGCATTGTCCATGCCGCGGAACAGGATCTTGTTACCATTGAGAGTGCAGGTCATTTCCAACGGATTTTTGGTGCTGACCCACCACTGCTCCGCCCGCAGCCGCTCGATGGCCCATTTCAACTGTGCCATGGTACTGTCGCGGTGGGTTCGCGCCACGCCGCGCACCACCAGCAGATTAGCACCGGGGTATTTCATCAGATGATATATGTACCACAGGGCGGTGGTGGCGCTCTTTTTGCTGGCCTTGCCTCCTTTTACCACACGGTATCGCTTGCGGCATCGCCAAAACTCGCCGTAGCCGGCGCCGATAATATCCGGCAGATGCACCGTTGTTTCCTTTGCCACGTGCATCACTCCTTAATATCATCCTCGCCGGTATAGAACACCGGGCCGTTGTCGTCGGGGTCGGCCTTGTTTTCACTGAACATACCCAAATACCTACCCAACGCCTCCAACGCCCGCGTGGCACCCTTGGCGTCGATCTGATAGGTACCGGATTCCACCCACGCGTGCTTTTCGGTGCTCCATACCATCACCGGTTTGGCGGCCATGCAGATGTCCACCACCTCCAGCAGACGGATAACGATCAGTTCTCGGGTCAGCATCAGCCGTTCTGCCAGTTCTTTTTGTATCTCGCGGATGCGTGCCAGCACCTCGGAATCCTTCATCAGTAGACATCCCTGCTTGGCGGCGCTTTTTTCGGCATAACCGGCGCGGATGGCCGCTTTGGTCTGGTTATAGTCCACGGTATATTCCTGGCAAAACCGCTCTCTTTTTCCTTTCAGCGCCGGCATCTCCTACACCCTCACTCCTCTCGTGTAGCATCGACGGCGCTCCTATAGCCTCCCTCCCCGAGGGAGGTGGCGCGGCGGCAGCCGTGACGGAGGGAGTTCCCGCCCGCAGGCGGTGCCCTCCCGGTAAAAAGAAAAACACCCCACCGATAGGCAGGGTGTTTTATTCATAATAGGCTATCCTCCATATGTCCGCGGGCGGCTCGGGCCCCTGCCAAGCGACCCGAGCCCCACACAGAATATAGAGGATAGAAACCGCGGAACGTCAGCCACACGCTCCGATGGCCAGATGGTAGAGCCGCGGCGGCGGAGGGATAAAGTCCCGCCCGCGTTTCTCTACAATGCCAGTATACCACGGCTTGGCGGTGATTTTTTCCCAGGTTTTTCCCAGGTTTTTCCCAAGGTATAGGAATAGATGTATCATTACAATTCGGAATCGTACCCGTGTGCGTGGGCGGCGCCCTTTCCGTTTCTTACGCATATCCCATCCGCACGGCGCACTCCGCCAACAGCTTTTCCCGCTGCCGATATACCTCCGATTGGGATATGTTCCACCGACGCTCCAGTCGGTTGCAGGCTTCTCCGGGTTTGAGACGTTGGCAGTAAAAGTGCTGCAGAATATCCCGCTCCTGTTCGCTCAGCGATGCCAGCACCCGATCCACGTGGGCTACGTGGTTCCGTTTCGCCCGCCACCGCCTTTCCAGTGCCTGCTTTTCCGCCGCCCGCTGGCGGTCATCCGCCTCTATCTCTTCGATCTGCACCCGCAGACCGTCCACCGCCTGCCGTTCCCGCTCCAGCTCCCGCAGGGTAACCTTGACCCGCTCCGCAGCCTTCATTCTCTCACCTCTTCTCCGTCTTACGTTTCTTTTTACTTGTCTCCCAGCCTAAAAAATCCAGTATGTCGCGGGTGTTGTACCGCACCCGATAGCCTTCCGCCTCCTGGCGGGTCATATACTTGTGACCGAACAGTTCTCGCATCCGTTTCCAATCGTCCCACGGCACCACCGCGTACACGTCCCCAAAGGACACCAGCACAAAGCACAGAGCGTTCATTTTTTGGTGGCGATCCAGATACTCCCATTGAGTGTCACTCACTACATCCTGGTGGATGCGCCCGGTGCGGGTGCTTTTGGCGTCAAACATCACCGATCGTCCGGAGGAGAAGGTGCCCTGGAAATCCGGCTGTGCCTTTTTCTCAAAGCAGCAGATAAACTGTGCGTCCTCCAACGGACGCAGCACCTTCATCGGCTCCGGCGTTTTCTCAATGTCCGCCAGTCCCAAACTACGGTAAAAAACGCAGGCGGCTTTGATCTGCTCCTCCAGTGCTTCACCCTGGGCGCGGTTCTTGGCGCCGATAAAGCGGGCCCGCGCCTGCTCCTGCACGGTTTTCATCTTCTGACCTCCGGCGGCCCGATCGGTGCCAGCGGCACCTCGTAATGGAGTGTATCGACCGCGGCGGCGGTCACCGGCGTAGTCACCTTACGGCAGATACAAGGCTTGATACTCATAATGGCAAATCCCTCACGCACGTACTTGGGGTCGGTCATAGCAAAATCCACGTACACCAGGCAGCTGTCCCCCGTGTACTCTTCCTTTTCGGGATCCCACTCGTTCAATGCCAGCAGATCGCCTGTCATAAAGTTACGGTCGTTCTCCCGTATCTCAAAAGTTTTCTCACCGCTCAGCACCTTTTGAAAAAAGTAGGGCTCGATCTTCAATGCGTGGATCATTTCTTTTCCTCCCTCTCAAAGGTCTGTCGCAGGTCAGCCAGCAGACGTTGCATATCGTCCAGCCAGTCCGCGCCGAGCACGTTCTGCATCGGCATTATAATAGCCTCCAGCATCATCCCCTGCTTGGCTGCTATGTATAGGTTGCCGGAACGGCTGACCCGCTCGTAGAGTTGGGTCTCGCCATTCTCTCCCGCCTCCAGCGGTTTCAGGTGCTTCCCCCGAATAAATACCACACCGCGGGACGTCCGCAGAGTGATCACCGATTCGATGCAGGGCTGTAGCTGGATCTTCTCATAAAAGACCGTTTTTTCGTCCCGCTCCACGTCAGCGGTGGAAAAGGTACCCGGCAGATCCTTCACCTCTACGCGGACACCCTCCGGCAGAGCGTACATAGCACGTATGTTTTCCTCGGTGAGCATCGGCAGACCCAGCAGGGGATACATAGCGTACCCGTCGGAAATCCACTGCTGCATCGTGTCGGGATCCAACAGCAGATCCAGCCGCTTTTGCTTTTTGCACATCTCCACGATCTTCTGAATATTGATACTCATACTCTTACCTCCTACTTCTGCGCTTGAACACCGATGCGCTCCAGTTTTTCTATGCGTCTTTCGGACATCCGGTCAACGATAGAAATGTACTCTTTTATAAACGTATTGACTTGCTCGTGCATTTCTACGTTACTTTTTTCCAACTCGCTAATTATCAGTTGATATAGCCTCTGCTTGATGCTGTATCCAAGCCAAAACCCCAAACAAAAAATGGTCAAAACAGCTGCAATAATTATTAAAACTTTCATCCTTCTTCCTCCTCCTTAGGTCGCAGACAAAACGTTTCAGCCGCCTCGCGGCCAAAAATCCTCTGGATCTCGTAGCGAATATGGGCCTCGGTCACTTCGGGATCGTTGACGTCCACAATATCGTCCACGATGCGCTGCGCCTCCACAAAGACACGGGCCAGCGGCTCCGCCTCCAGCTCCAACGCATGGTTGGCGCTTATCACGGTGATATTGGTGCCCAGCTGCAGACCAACCCATAGCCCGTCGACGTACCCCTCATTACGGGCATTCCGCATCATCTGCACCAGCTGATTTTTCGGCATACACCGCACCTCCTATCGCGCTATAACAGTGTGGACACGTAACCAGTTCAGGTTGTGCTTTCAAAAATCCTTTTACAGACAGATACTCCTTGCATCGTGAGCACTGTACCACGACTCTCTCGTCGGTGGCCTCATCAATAATCCACGCCGCCCTCTTCTTACGTTCTCTACCATACTCAATGGCGTCTGCCAGTTTGGCTTGGCAGTCCAATATGGCCCGTACCAATTCTCGTCTGTTTTTTGGTACGTTACATACGGCAATTCGGTGTTTAGAAACCTCATCCTTTGGCAGAGGATTGTTAGCCTCCCTCACCGAGGGAGGTGGCACGGCGCAAGCCGTGACGGAGGGAGTTCCCTCCGTCGGGACAGCATCTGCACCAGCTGATTCTTCGCCATCGACTAAACCTCCCATCACACTCTTGCACTTTCGACACACCTGCACGGCGTCTGACTCTGGGATTGTAGCCACATTTCCCATTATGGTTACAATCTCTCCGCAATAGGTACACTCTAACTCTACCACATCCGGTTTAGTGATGCTTTTTAATATCCACTTGGGCTTTGGCTGACGAGATATAGGGCGATTATCATTTGCCGAGTGGGCCGGCTTGAATACCTCACCACAGGCATTACATCTTTCCGGCAAGGGATGATCGTCGTGCACCCGTAGCAGCAGGGTGCCGCACTTTGAACACACCCAGCGGTACCCCTCGCCGCCTTCCTGCTTAATCCACACCATTCTGCGTCACCTCCCTCGCAAACTTCAGTGCCTCCACAGCATTGGTGTGGGAGAAGAATGCCCTCTCTCCAACCTCCGACCAAGGGACAAATGTACCCATATCATTCCGGGCAGGCACACAGCTGCTCAGCCAAAAGCCACGTGTTCCCACCTCGGTAACTACCTCTTCCGAAATAGGATCCGTCTCCTCGTCTGTATCATCCAGTAGCATATACACCGTCTTACCGACAGGCACCGGCGGCACGTCGTTTTGGCGCCCCATTATTGTCAATAGGCGCTCCCACGCCATTTCTCTCTTTCGGCGGGGGATGATGTGAAGCAAATTCATAATGTGACACGTTATGGTCGCGGCGAATGGAGACCAATTTCCGTCCATTGCCCTGCGCTCTGCCCAATCGTGAAATTCTTTATAGGTCATCACTCCTCACCTCCAAACCCTTTTTCCATCTGCCGCACCAATTTCAACGCGGCACCGGTCAAACGGTTGGCGGTCTCGCTATCCTCCGCCTGGCCGATCAGATCCACCATGGCGGCGAACTCTCGTTGTACCGCCTCAAAGTGAAAGGCAAACTTTTGCACCAGCTCGTTGCTGCCGGCACTGACCTTCGCCTCGGCGGCGGCTACCTTACGGTGCATAGCGGCGATCTGCTCCTCATAGGCAGCGGACATCTCCTGTCGGATGCGCTGCTCCGCCTGTGCCTTTTCGGCTTCGGCTTGGGTGGCGGTTTTCTGGGCGGCGTCCACCTCTTTCTGCAGGCGGGCCCGCTCCTTCTCCATTTTCTTGTCAAAGGATTTCTGCAGTTCGTCTTTGATCTCCCGCTCCCGTTGTTTCAGCAGGACGGGGTCTGGCTCTACGGTGGCGGTCACTTCCACCGACTCCGCAGCGGCGGCTTTCAGTTCTTCCAGCAAGCGGCACAGACCCTCTATGGTCTCGTCTTTTTCCTCCATCTTAGCGGCCATCTCGCCTTCTTTCTCCTCGAACAGGCTGATCTGCTCCCCACGTCGGGTGTTTTCTGCCACCAGCTCCTCGATCTCCTTCACCGTCATACCGCCCAGATCGTTCTCAGCGGCAAAGTCCTCCCGCTCCACGGGGGTGATCTCCGCCAGCAGGCTCAATTTGGTGATGCCCAGGGTGGCGTGTTCCTCCATCATGGGCTGCCCCAGCCGCTCCAGCGTGGATATGTAGGTGTAGGCCTGTCGCGCCTTGATGCCGGCCATCTTCTCGGTATACTCGTCAAAGGTCTCCATCCCCAGCGAAACATACGCCTTGGTGTCCCGCATCTCTTTCAGATAGCGGGCGGCGTCCACCAGATGGTAGGCGGCCATACGGTAGTTGTACACAATGTTCTTGTGCAGCTCTCTTGCCTGCTCCTCCACACTCAGCGGGGAGTTCACGTTGTTCATCAGTTCCATCCTTCATTCTCCTTTTCATTGTAGTTAACTGCAAAATAGGGTTATGCAATTTCCATCAGATCGGCCAATAACACATCGGCCAACAGGGTACCGGTCAATTCCCCGCCACGTACCACTACACCATCTTTGCGCAGTTGGTCAATTTCCGCCTTACGGGCGGCGGCGGATACTTTCTGCAACCCCCGCTCCCTCTCTCCTAAGCGGCGAACAATCTCTTGCTGCCACCGCTTTAGGAAATCCTTGGCAGCGTCCAGATCTTTCTCTTGGCGGTTAAAATGGGTGCGCTTTTGGCGAATCACGCCGCCCGGCTCCACCTCCAGTGTATACCACGGTATGTCCGGCTTGTCCGCACGGCGGAGGAACAGGATATAACTCTCCTCTTTTGCCATGCGCTCAAAATACCGGTCAGCGGTCACGCAATGGTTCAACGAGCGCCCCTCGGCCAGGATATCGCAAACAGAGGAAGGCGCCATCACGGCATACGTACCGTCACTCCACTCGTATTTTTTGAGCTTTTTGCACACAGTGGTGATGCCTTTGTACTTTCTGTTGTATTCCCGCTCCTGTCGCTTAGCATCGAGTTGGTTGATCTTCTGCACCAGCCGATCGTGTGCTGCAATCAGATCCCGCGGACGATACACAATGGCATCGGCGGTATTCATTTTTAGTTGCTGCGCCATCCGCAGGGTATCCTTCCATTCGTCCAGCAACCAATGAATACCCTTTTTGCTCTGTGTAGCCTGCCGCTCTAAATAATGCATGATCTGCTCCGGACTCATACGATCTTTTATAAAATAGATATCCGATTCGGTCAGATTATTTTTGGATAGCCAGCGCACCGTTTCCTCAGATAGGCGTCGATTGCGACGGATTTCCCATTGCATCCATTTGAGGTATACCATACCGCCGTCCGCCTGTCGCAGGCGGTTTGCCCTTTGCTTGTCCACCTGCAATACTTCTTGCAGCGTGCGGCCGCGATACTTGATAACATCACTGCCCCAATAGACGTTTTGGCTGATGTCGGCAGCCAAGCGACGAAAACCGCCCTTGGCCATATACTCCATCGCGTGGCAGTGCCCGTGACAGATCATAATTTTGTTGTACCACAACTTCCATCCTGCGGCGGCCATCTCGGGGATCCCCAACCGATTGTACACAGTGCCGGCCAGCAGCTCCTGCACCCCTTCCGGATAGCAGTATTCGCTATAACAATGTAGACTCAGCGGGTTTTTCTCGTCCCACTCCTGCTTAAATTCATCCGCGCAGTTCCACTGACCGTAGTAATATTCGTTGCATCCACTGTCTGTTAGGATATACCGCACCTGTTCGTGGGCTAAGATGGTCTGCCCGTGCCGATTCCAGATGCTTTCAATGAGGAAATGGCGTGCCACCCGCTCCCCTTTTTCTTGGTTCATCCACTGAATGACCATGGTGTGATGGCTGGCTGCTCGTTCGTTTCGCCGCTTATCTACCTTCACTGTCCGGCCGGTACGACTGCACACCACCTCTTGGTTCTGTTTCAGCCCCTTCAGATGGTGGTTTTTTCCGCAGGCGGTGCAGTAATATTGATTCTCCGCCTTACCCTTGAACAAGAATTGCTTCCCCTCAAACGGCACCGCGCGGCACCACGGAACAAATCCATCCGGCAGAACGGGGACCGCCTCCATACGGCGGGCAATCCTTTCCCGCTTTCTCTGCTCTCGCCGAAAGCGGGCGTCACTGTTAAATCTCATCTCAGCATAATAGACAGCGTTCTCTAAACTGTAGCTGCTGTGGCCCATCTTTTTTAGAAAGCCCTCCGCCATCTGCTCCTGCTCCACGTCAAAAGCATCGGCATTACCCGCATAATTATACGGCGACCACGTTCTCCCATTGAGTACGTCACACAGTTTGCGCTGATACCATACGTCGTTGATCAGCGCCATATATTCGCCGTTGTCCCTAAGGCAATACCGCCCTTGGTATTCGCCACCGTTCCAACAGTCTATCACCAAGGTATCCCCGTCTATGCGGACACCCATCAATCGCTTTTTGCTCTTGGTCTCCATGATCGGCAGGGCGGCTAATTCTTTCTTACGCAATTTCCACCGCCTCCGTTCCGATCGTGTAATAGACATCGGCTAAATAGCGACCACCATCAATGGTAAATACCGCCACAGCTTGACTACCGGCCCGCTCCTGCAGCAGACCGATCACGTCTCCGATATTGCCGCTGGCGGTAGGCTGGTCTCCGCGGCGAATGTGGATACTCCCGTGGTCAAACGGCTCGTTCATACTCCGTCTGCCTGGATATTTCAACATATAGGCGATGGCATGCATCACAAATTCTTCCAGAGACAGCTGTTTTATCAGCGTTAGATGGGTACAGCTGATTTTGCTGTCGGTACCGTCCTCGTCAATGTCCCCTTCTGCGTTACACACCCAAAATTCACTGTTCTTTTCGTCGGGGTAATAGCGCAGGCAGTCCAGCGGATCCTCCGCCGCATGCCATCCGTTTTTTACACAGTTCGCTTCCGGCTCTACGTTCATACCAGGCACCAACTTCACCCCTCGGCACACCTGCCCTTTGTGGGTTGCTTTGTACACTAACATCCACGCACACCTCCTCAGAACATATCGAACAGGCTGACCACTTTACCGGCAGTCGGTGCGGCGGACGCCCGCTCCTCGTTTGTCTCGCTGTTGGTAGTGGGCACGATGCCGTAATATTTGTCCACGATATCGTATCCCTCTTGGCGTGTTATGCAGATTCCTTTTTGCTTGCGGTCTTTTTGATAGCGGCGGTACGCTTCATCCTCAATAGCCTTATATGCGTTCTGCAGCGTGTGGGTTGGGTCTAACACCTCCATACACGCCGTTATGTCTCCGCGGCAGCGGCTCTTCAGATGCTCGGCGATGAGCGCAAGCGCCTGGCTGCTTCCTACCTCTTTCCTCAGTTTCTCGCAGATCTGCACATACATTTCTTCCATCTTGCTCATACGGTTTCCCTCCATTAATTATTCTCAAAATCAAATGCCGACCCACGTCGGCAGGACCATTTTCATCCCTCCTTTAATGCTATTCTCGCTTATATAGCACCACCGTCAGATACCAATACCCGTTATACGGGTTCAGGCACATCTCCGCAGGCTTTTCATAGCCACAGAAGCGATACCCGGGGTATTTCTTCTCCCAATACTCCGCGTCGTTCCCGCGGGTCAGTATCATCTTCTGAAGGCCGCGGTGGGTGATCTTCCCATCCTTCGGCTTTCCTTTGGTTGGTTTCGTTAGGTTTTTGCTATACGCAAACCGTTTGCCACCGAATCCGAGGTCCTTCGATATGTATTTGGCGGCCGCCTCATACCCAAACCGATCGGGGTTATAGCGGTCGGCGTTCACCCGCACACCCGCGGGCCACATATCCTCAGCCAGATCGCGGGGCATCTTGGTCATAAACATGTGCACGTGCCAGTTGATCTCACCGGCCCGCTTACCGGTCTTGCGCACCGTCATTTCTGTCGAGTATAGATATTTCATCTCCGGCAAATTGTTTTTGCGGCGCCAATATTTCACGCGGTTCGTATAGTTGGTGATCAGCCGATGCAGCTCCTCCCACGTGCTTGGCAGGTGTTCATCGTCGAAGGTGAAATGCATAAGCAGATCGCCTTTTTCGAAATTGGCATTGACCAACAGCAGCAGCTTTTTTACTGCCTGGTCGTGGTTGTATTTCTCCTGCTCCTTGGTGGACCGTTTTTCCTTCGGTGCCCGCTCCGGTACCCGTCGGCCGTCTGACCACACCGGATACCAGCTCACCTCTCGTCGCTTGCCGGCGTATACACTCTGCTCTCTCACCAGCGCCAATGTTCCGTCCTCCTTTTCCTTGACATCTTACTATCCATTACGAGGCCGAAATAGGGGGTCGAAATCCCCCTATTTTTGCGGCTCTTTTCGGCTTTTAAGGTACTCGAAAAATCACTCAATTTTTGGTGGAAAATTCCCCACGCCATCGTGGAATCCCGTAGCCTCCCTCCCCGAGGGAGGTGGCACGGCGCAAGCCGTGACGGAGGGAGTTGTCACCGTGATCGGGGATCACCTCTCCCCCACACAACCTTTACCACCGCCATCGCAGTCAACTGCAAAGCCGCACATGCCACACACAGCCACACAGCCCAGGCGCCGGCGTCCGACTCCATCCCCATCACGCCGATAAACTCGGCGGGGAACGTCAACGCCAATACGGCGCCTAAAACACGCTCACAGATCAAATTCTTCATAGGTCACTACCTCCTCTTGCGTTTCTTTCCTCCGCTTGGCGGCGGCCTCCCGCGCCAGGCGGTCCTCGTTCATATCCTGTATATCGTATCCCCACAGCTGCCACTTGGTCTTTGCCGGGGGCGGGCATACCTCCCCGTACTTGGCCACCATCAGCCGATCAAACTGCCGACGGGCGCGGGGCTGATTCTCATTACCGTAGCGGTGAAACCCCTCCGCAGTCCACCACCACCCCCATTCATTCCGCATCACCGGGTGGAACATATTGACCAAATACGGCTCGGTGTCTGCCGCCCATATCCCCGTTAGGGTTTGTACCTCGGTCATTCCGCCACCTCCTATTTCTGCCCGAATACGGGGCGGTAAGTTAACAACCTTTCCTCCAACGCTTGGTTGTCCAGGCTGCTTTGCTCGGGGTTGGTGGCGGCGGTCTTGCTACGGGGCGGCAGGGCGGCGGTCCGCGCCTTTTCTTTCTGCTCCCAGGTACGCACCGCTGCCTTCCAGTCCTTCATTTTGGTACGGCCCACCATCCACCCGTTGGATTCATAGTGGTCGTGGATGGCTTGTCCCGACAGTCCGTTCCCCCGCTCCTCACAGTAGGCGTCGATCTCCTCCACCGTGGGTTTCTTAAACCGCCGCGCCCCGTCCCCTGCCTCCCTCTTTGAGGGAGGTGGGTCGCCGTTAGGCGACTCGGAGGGAGTTATAGCCGCTTCAGCGGCCTTTTCCACCGACTGGCGGACCGCCTCCGGCTGTTCAGAAAAATACGCCTGCTTACCGGCGGCGGTAAAGGCGGCCTGTTGCACCGCCGTTTGCCCCGCCGCGGCGCCGGCCATCGCCAAGGCGCGATAGAAGAACAGCCGCTCCGCCACCGCGGATACCTTGGCCACCGCCAGCAGTTGCCCGTCCTCCACGATTTCATAGCGGTTTACTTTTTGGATCATCCGCAGACCGCGATAGGAAAACACGATCTCCGGCAGGTCGTCACATACAATGTCCGGTATCATCCCGCCACCCCCTTCCGTCTGAGTGCGGCGGAAAAATCATCCTGTATTACCGGATTATACCCCCGCCCTTGGGCAGGAACGGGCATACCGTATCCGTATCGTTCGATCTCCCATTGCTGATACCCTACGTGAGCCATCAGCTGATCCTTACGCACCAGCCAGCCGCCCATCACCTTGACCCCGGGCAGCCGACCGGTCTGTATGGCCTTACGCACAGCATCGTAACTGCGCCCCAGCACCACCGCCACAGCGGCGGGATCCATCATCACCGGCACGTCCATCCAGTCGGTGTGAAAATGCACCTTGCGTACACCTACATTCGCTCCCATTCCCATTCCTCCTTTTGTTAGAGAGTACAATCCTCTATAATCCAAAGTGCGACACCAATAAAAGTTGGGTCACTCTTAGCAGCCTCTACTTTTTCTTTCACTTCTTGTACGGTTGCTTTAAAGCTCTCTTTTGACGCCACTATTGCTTTTACGGTGTGTGCGTGCCACGAAAACACAGCATCATCCGGTAGCTGAAAGAACGGAGTGGCGCATAAGTATTCTCCACTCACCATTTCAACCACCAGCGTCCACCGCTGAGTAATGATTTTGCTATTTGGTGTACGTCTCCTGTAGGCTTGTACCATTTGTTTCGCCGATTCTGCGCTTTGGCATATCCTCTTCACCGGTTTTCTTAACCCAGAATACGAAACCCATATCCGATAGTGCTCTTTTTGCATACCCTCTCCTCCTTTTTTGGCTTTTTCTATCTTTTTTGATTTATTTGTTGCGTTTTCGTTACAAGTGTGTTAACATTAGATACATCCCAAAAAGAAAGGGGGCGTGATTTTTGACCATGATGTTTAAATTTGTAAGCATTCTTCTGGACAAGATTCTGTCACTTCCCCATAGCCACGGAAAAGATCGCCATTCTTTTTGAATAGTTTTGGGATGCGCGGAGCTCGCAAACTCAGTCTTATAGGTAAAACACTGGCATAACAGTGGCTTGTGATATCTTCACCATAGATATCAACCCAAGAACCTATAGCCCCGTGGTTGCTCCAAAAACGCCCAGCGTTATGCAGCTGGGTTGTTTTTTGGATGAATAGTGTCTTTTAGGACACTTTTTCGGTAAAAAAAATACCGACAGGAGTAGCAAGATTCAAAAGCCACACCAGCTTTTGGATTTCCGACTGCGTAAACTCGGATGTTCCGTTACATTTACGATAAAACGTAACGCGAGCCATACCGATTTTCTCGCAGACTTGCTCCACTGTCAGACCATTCTTTTTGATCTCGTATAACAATTTGTACTTATCCATTTCCTCGTCTCCTTCCACAAGTGTCGTTTAGGACACTTTTACCATACCACACACATCTCATATTTGTCAATAGCAAAAATGTCTTTTTGGAAACTTTTTTTGCGGTTTTGAAAATAAATGTTGCAAATACGACACAAATATGGTATGTTAACCTTGACAATAGGAGGCTTTATTATGGAACTTAACGAAAAAATCCGCCATCTACGATTACAAAAAGGTATGACTCTTGAGGAAGTTGGCAACCGAGTAGGTGTTGGCAAGAGTACCGTTCGCAAATGGGAAAGCGGCGATATTGCCAATATGCGCCGAGACAAAATTGCCAAGTTAGCAACTGCCCTTGGCACCTCTCCCGCTTACCTTATGGGTTGGAGCGAAACCGACGCAAAAGAAAAGCCCCCCGTCATTGACGAGGGACTGATGGCGGCCAACACCGTCCGCATTGCCGGGCGGGATGGCTCGTATGTGGAAAAGCGGCTGTCGGATGATCAGGTAGATCTGCTCCGTCGGATGATCGACCAACTGCCGGATTATACCGATTAAGGGTTAATAATCTGATTTTTCTTTATGTATTCTTTGAACTGGCGGTACACCACCCGCTCCAGCGGGGATGTGAGGAACCGACCACGTGCATACAGCAGTTGCATCCGCGCCATACGATATTCTGCCGCTTGACGGCTGATGTGGCATAGCCGCTGAATATCGGCGGCAGTCTTCACCCCACAGCCCCACAGCACACAGGCGGGGGACAGCAGCCGCGCCGCAAATACATTGGCCGCCTGCTCAATGGGGTTGTCAGTTGCTTGCGGCTCTCGGTTTACCAGTGGATATTGCCCCACGTGCCCCAGTAGAATATGCCCCAGCTCATGGGCAGTGGTGAAACGCTGCCGCGTTGGCAGCATCTCCCTTCGTACCAGGATGATAGGCTGACCGTCTATGATCAGACTGCATCCGTCGTTGTCGTCGGTGGGGTCGTACAGCTTTACCGCAACCCCCAGCCGGCGACAGACCTCGGTCGTGCTCACCGGCAGTTCCCGGATGTTGAGATCCCGCAGGATTCTCCACGCCATGTCCCGCGAATATTGATAATCTTTGTAGTTCATTGTCGAACACCTCCTCCCATCATTGTACCGTCTACGACAGGCCAATGGGAGTGGTAATGTTTTCCAATAGAAATAGACGAGGTTTGAAAAAGGAGGAATAGTATGTATATACCCATCGAGGGTTTAATTTTTCTAATACTGGTGCTCCTATCGCCGTTGTTTGTTATGATTCTTCTTCGGATATTTCGTGAACAAGAGGAACACAGGCAGCGCATCAAAGCTGAAAAAGCTCCCGATATCACACTGTACTACACAATATTTGGTGAGCATTATCATTCGTCGGAAAATTGTCCTGCTTTAAAAAACATTCAAGTGGTTATAAGCACCACGAAATATGAAGACCCACAAGAAATTGGGAAACGAGCTGCCTGCCTCCGTTGTTGCCGTTGGCAGGATGGTAAAGTATATCCCCGTTCTCAGTTTAAATAACCCTTAAGGAGGTGGCCCTATGCCCCGTGCCAAATACAAAAAGCGCCCCGACGGACGCTATCAAACCAAGGTATATATCGGCATCGAGGATGGCAAACCCAAATACAAATATATCTACGCCGCCACCGTCACCGAGCTGGAGCGAAAAGCGGAGGAGATCAAATATTCCTTGCACAAGGGCGGGGATATTCTATCCGGCGATCTGCCGTTTTCCAAATGGGCGGAACGTTACCTCCGCCTGAAGGAAAATAAGGTGGTTCCGGCGCACTTTGCCGGCATCCGCGGTCGCGTTGGTTATTGGTGCGACGTTGTGGGCGATGTTCCTATCTCCAAGATTACTCGCTCCGATCTGCAGATGCATCTGGATGCGGTGGCTCTTCATTCCCCGGGCACCGGCAAGCCGGCAGCAAAAAAGACGCTGATCGATTACCGCCGCTCGGCGGCAGCCGTATTCGATTTAGCCATTACTGATCGGGCGCTGAATTATAACCCCGCTGATAAGTTGGAGATCGACCGCAATGCAGAAAAAAAGACCCGCCGTGCTCTGTCAGACGAAGAGCAGCGGTGGATTCTGAATACACCCCACCGGGCACAGACCGCCGCTATGATTATGATGCTGGCAGGTCTGCGCCGTGGCGAGCTGATCCCCCTGCAGGTACGGGATGTGGATTTGGAAACTGGCACATTGACCGTATGCCGCTCGGTTAGTATGGTGGGCGGCCATCCGGAGGTGAAATCCGGAGGTAAAACGCCCTCCGCCGAACGGACGGTACACATCCCCCGCGCCCTGACCGATTACCTGCGCCCCATCCTAGCGGACCGTTCCCCCTTCGATCCGGTGTGCACTGACGCCCGAGGGCGGATGTTCACCGAATCCGGGTGGAAAAAGATGTGGGATTCCTATCTGCGGGAACTTAATTTCAAATACGGCAAGTTCACCAAGCAACCCACCTCCAAATTTGACCCGCGCGGCGTACCCTTCGTAATCCCCCGCATCACCCCTCATATGTTGCGACATACCTGCGCCACCAATATGGTGCTGGCAGGTATGGATGCTGTAACAGTCAAGGCAGAAATGGGACACAAAGACATCCAGACCACACTGAATATCTACACCCACGTCACCGCTGCTCATCAAAAGTCGCAGGTGAATAAATTGGACGAATTCCTTGCCGCCCGCTCCATCGGATAACCCACGCTAACGTGCACATTTTTAAAAAAGATGCATGTTAGCCTACGTATAACCACCTCTAACATACAAAAACCACCGAGGAAATTCCCGGTGGTTTTTCTCTATATTATGATATCATGATGTCAAATATATTTGACACCCATGTTGACACCCATAAATGTCCTTTTATAACCGTTTTCGTCCTCTTTTTTGGGAAATTCCACCCCAAAAAAGAGCAAAAGAAAAAGCCGATAAACCCTTGAAAGCACTGGGTTTATCGGCTTTTTACTGTTGGTGACCCGTCGGGGACTCGAACCCCGGGCCCTTTGATTAAAAGTCAAATGCTCTACCGGCTGAGCTAACGGGTCATATGCATTTTTGTGCCTACCTATTATATCCAACCCCCTGCAAAAAGTCAAGACATTTATAGAATTTCCCCATAATTGCAGAAAATTCACAAATTATCCCTTGTCCTTTTTGTTCCTGTTTGGTACAATAGATGTGTAACCACGCCCATAGGCGTATAACTAAGGAGAGTAAAACTATGAAAACCGTAGCCGATTATATCCGCACCATCCCCGACTTCCCCGAAAAGGGTATTATGTTCCGCGACATCACCACCGTGATGCAGTCCGCCGACGGTCTGCACCTGGCCATCGACGAGATGCAGAAACTGCTGGAGGGTCTGGATTTTGACGTCATCGCCGGCGCCGAGAGCCGCGGCTTTATCTTCGGTGTGCCGCTGGCTTATAATATGAACAAGCCTTTTGTCCCCATCCGTAAGGCGGGCAAGCTGCCCTGCGCCACCATCAGCAAGACCTATGCGCTGGAATACGGCACCGCCACCATCGAGATGCATAAGGACGCCATCCTGCCCGGACAGAAGGTGGTGCTGGTGGACGACCTCATTGCCACCGGCGGCACCATCCGCGCCGCCGCCGATCTGGTGGAGGAGCTGGGCGGCGAGGTGGTCAAGATCCTGTTCCTGCTGGAGCTGAAGGGTCTCAACGGCCGCGAGGTGCTGAGCAAATACGACGTGGCCTCTGTGGTGGCGTACGATGGAAAATAAAGACCGCATCCCCGTGCACATCGACAGCCTCAGTGAGGAAAATCTGGTGCAATTCCGTGAATTCACCAAGCTGATGGCCTATTATCGCTGTGCGATGATGGAGGTTGAGACCAAACTCAACGTCCTCAACCAGGAATTCTCCCTGCGGTACGACCGCAACCCCATCAGCATCATCAAGACCCGTCTGAAAAAGCCCATGAGCATCCGCGGTAAGTTGGAGCGGCGGGGACTGGAGGTATCGGTGGAGAACATTGAGCGGCACCTCAACGACGTAGCGGGTGTGCGGGTGGTCTGCTCCTTCCCCGAGGACGTGCGGACGCTGGCGAAGGCATTGCTGAAGCAGGACGACGTCATTCTCATCGAGAAGAAAGACTATATCCTCAACCCCAAACCCAACGGCTACCGCAGTCTGCACCTCATCGTGGCGGTGCCCATCTTCCTGGCCCACGAAAAGCGGACCATGCGGGTGGAGATCCAGTTGCGTACCATCGCCATGGACTTCTGGGCCAGTCTGGAGCACCAACTGCGGTATAAAAAGGACGTGGATTTCACTGCGGAAATGGCAAAAGAACTGAAATTCTGTGCCGACCTGTCCGCCGAGCTGGACCGCCGTATGGATGCCCTGCGGGAGCAGGTACAGGAGGATATGGGATAATGAGAGAAAAGTATACACGCTTTATCAGCCGCCACCGCTGGGTGCCACCGGTGCTCACGTTGGCGGTCTTAGGTTTATTGCGATTGTTAACTTTTGAAATCGACGATATGCTGTTGTGGCTGTTCGGCGGCCCGTATACACTGATATGGGTGTTAGGCGGCGTATTCTTTTTGTTCTCGCTGTTGCTGGGATCGGCGGCGACGATTCGGCTGATGAACGCCGCCGTTGTGCGGATGAACGAGCAATGCGACCCGTACGCCTTACTGGAGGAGACCGACAAACAGCTGTTGTATGTGAAAAGTCGGACCGACCGCAGTATGCTGGCCATCAACCGCGCCGCCGCGCTGGTGGAGATGGGACAACAGGCGCGGGCTATGGAAGAAATGGAAGCCATCAATACCGACGACCCTGTTTTGACGGTACAGTGGCGTTACGTGTACTACCATAACCTGACCCTCACCACCCTGTCCTGCGGGCAGATGGAGAAGGCACAGCTGTATTATCAGAAATGTATGCAACAGTTTGACTCCGCTAAAGGTAAAATGCGAGATAAGTTGCAGGAGCATAAAACAACTCTTACCGCCATAATGCATCTGTATCACGATGAATACGAACAAGCGTATGCTATGCTGGCGCCCCAGAATCCCGAAACGTTGTTGACTCGGGTGCACCGCGCCTTTGCGCTGGGGCGTATTGCACTGGCACAGGGGAATATCCCCGTGGCGCGGGTGCATCTGGAGTTCGTGGCCGCCAACGGCGGACGCACCTATCTCCCCGCCGCCGCCAACGGTTTGTTGGCGGAGATGAACCAAGCACAAACAGAGCAGATAAACGGGAAATAAAGCGTTGTAGGGACAGGTCAACGACCGTCCCTACCATTCTATATAGACCCCGTAGGGCGATTCACGAATCGCCAGTCCCGCCATACATACAAAAAGAGACGAGGCAAATTGCCTCGGCTCTTTCTTTATACCAATAGCGTAACAGTGGCGTACACCACGGCGGCAACCGCCGCCATCACCGACAGAAACGCGGGAAAACAACCGGTCTGTTGCATATTACGCCTCCTCGGTGGGGATGTTCTCGCTCTCGGCGGAGATCTCCTCGGCGGGGGACTTCACCGCCACCACAACGGTGCGGGCGCCGCGGCGGGCCAGCCACCGCTTGCCCACGGGGATGAGGAGCAACAGCAGCGCCGCCACCGTGATCATCACACCGATAGTAAGACCGGGGGCGCGGTACACCGCATACACCGTATGGGTGCCGGCAGGGATGACCGCGCCTAACAGGGCGCCGTCGTCGCCACCCACCTCGGTGACGATGCCGTCATCGTCCACCTCGGTATCGCGGTTATCCGCAATGGGGAAGGTCTCTGCGGGACTGCCGTCCACGTACACCTCCCAACCCTTGTCGTAGGGCAGGGAGAAGAACAGCACCTGGTCATTCTGCGCGGTGACGGTGCCGGCGAGGGACTTGCCGGTCTGCTTGGTGACCAGCATACCGCCCTGCTCCAACACAGATAGATGGGCGTCCAGCGCCTCGGTGTTCAGCCGCACCAGATGGATATTGCCGGTGCAGGCAGAATCGCTGTCGATAGCCACCGTGATGGAGGCGCCGGGCTGGAGGGTACCCACGTCGATGATATAAGGCTCGTAGGTGGTGACGCTCCAGGAATTGTTCAGTTCGCCGTCCTCTTTATACTGCTCCACCATAATGCTTTCGGCGGCGCGGCAATCCACATAGGCGAAATACTGACCCGACTCATACACCGTGGCGGTGAACTGGGCAGTGCCGGAGCCGGAGACCTGGAAGCGGCTGTCGGTGATACTGCCGCCGGTAGCCGCCTGAATATCCATCGGCTCGTAGATCACGTCGCTCTGTCCGCTGAGACTCTCATACAGAGCCTGCTGGCTGTCAAAGGGGGCGTAGTTGGTGCCCTCATAATCCCGCACCGCAGAGGAGGCGGCAAAGGCCACCGGCAGAGCGGTGAGATTTTTATAGATATAACGGGTGTATCTCTCCCCCGTGGCGGGGTCCATCACCGTCACGGTGTCCACCTTTTTTAACTGGGGATGGTTGCTGAGGTTGGCCTCTAACACCACGTACCGCAGACCCAGCAGACTGTCGGCGGGGGCAACAAAACTGCGATACAAATAGCTGTTAACCCCGTTGATGGCGTAACCTATCTCACCCATAAACTTAGTGGTGAGATAGGGGTTGCTGGACGCAAAGGTGGTCAGACCGCTGTAGTGATGCAGGGCGGTGTCCACACAGGTATCCCGCGGCAGGTATTCCATCCGCAGAAATGCGCCCTCGGCATCCGCCTCGGCGGCGGCCAGTTCCTCCGCCCGACGCAGGGCGGCGTCGGTGGCGGTGTGCTCATAGTCGTAGATATAATCCGCCTGACGGGTGAAATACTCGTTACTGTTCATCTCCATCAAGGTCAGAGGAGTGCCCAAAATCAGTTCCAAGCACACCACCGCCAATAGCAGGCGGGATGCCACGGGACCGGAAGCCTTATTGGTGCTGCGGGCCAGCAGAACCACCGCGTACACCACCAGCAGGGCGATGTTACCGTACAGCAGGACGGTGGAAGTAGTCACCTTCTCCGCGTTATCGGGGGTGGCGGCGGTGGTGAGCACGTTCAGTTTCTCCCACAGGAACAGATACCCCGCCGTGCCCAACAGACTACACAGAATCTGACGGGGTTTGATGCGGTGCATGTCCGCCAGGGTGCGGGCCGCCATCATCAGCATCACAAAGCTGATGAGGAAAGAGAAACGATAGGGCAGGTCGTTGGGGGCGTGGAGTCCGTGCCACGCCAGATCCCACTGCTTCAGCGTACAGCTGAACAGCAGTACGCCCAACAGACCGCCGTAGCAAACGCGGCGGCGCAGGGGGATGTGCTTCTGGCTCAGATACAGGGGCAACAGCAGCACCGTCACCACGCCGCAGTACAGGTTGGGCAGATTGCCGCTGCGGATGGTGGGGGTGGCACCGTAGAACAGCCGACCCAACAGGTCAAACAGGGGGAAGTTGGTGTCAAACTCGATCATCTCGCCGCCGGCGGCGGAGGTGCGCCCCAGCGCCAATGCGGTGGGGATCAATAGACAGGCCGCCATAGCGCCGCCCCACAGACTGCCGCCCGCAAACCGCAGACCGCCCATGGCGGCATCCCGCAGGGTGCGCTTTTTACGCAGCAGCCACACCGCCATATACAGCACCAAGAAGATGCACAGCATAAAGCCGATATAGTAGTTGGTGAACAGCGCCAGACCCAACAGCAGAGCGTAGGGGGTGATCTTGCCGGTGCGGAGCATATGCTCCATCGCCAGCACCACCACGGGGAGCAGTGCCACCACGTCCAGCCACATGATGTTCCAGGAATAGGCCAGCATATACCCCGTCAGTGCATACAGCACACCCACCGCCACCATAGAGGTGGTACGGCGGCGGTACAGATACTGGGCCATAGCCGTGAAAGAGGCCGCCGCCGCGGCACCCTTCAGCAGGGTGATGACCAATATCGCCTGCGCCAGATACCGCTCCGAGAAGAACAAAAGCAGAATGTTCAGGGGACTGGCCAGATAATAGGCAAAGGTGGGGATAAACGCCGCGCCCATACCGATATTGAAATTATAGGATACGTTGCCGCCGTGGAGCAGCATATCCCGCAGTTCGCTGAGCAGGGGGGCGTACTGGTGGTGCATATCCACCATCAGGATGGTCTTGTCACCCAAGGGCCACACGCCCAAAAAGGCGTAACCGATGATATACAGCGCCAGACCCAGACCACCCGCCAGCAGGGGGCAGAACCAGACGGGACGCTCCTCCTTTTTGCCGCCGTCAAAGGCGGCAACGGCGGCGGTGACGATGGCCGCCACCAGCATACCCGCACCCACGGTGTACGCACCGTGCTGTGCCACGGTGGCGTTGCCGTTGGGTCCTATGTCGGGGGCGTGCCACTGCCGCAGGGCAAAGAACACCGCCAGCGTCAGGGACAGAAACAGGATGAACAGCACCGCATACCGCAAAATGCGGTTGTTGTGCTCATCCTCCTGTATGGCATTGACCTTTTCTTGCAGGGATTTGATCCATTTCATCGGACGGACCCTCCTTTAAATAGTCTATAATCCTTTATATATTACCAAATCCCCATTGGAAAAGCAAGTCTTTCCCACAGGGTAGGGGTTTTTCATTTAATCAGTATACAAAGTGTATAAAACGATGTAAATTATACAAAAAGGCACCCCACAGGGTGCCTTTTTACGTCTTACAGCTCTAATTTCAGGTCGTTTTCTTTAATCCAGCCGATCTTCCGCAAAATCTCGGAGAAGATCAGACTCAGCACCGCAGGGGCAAGGATACACACCACCCCGATACCCAACCAAGTGTTGGGGGTGGCACCCATATCCTTAATAATACCCAAGGGGCCCACCATTCCACAGGTACCCATACCCGCCGACACACCGGTACATTCCAGTTTAAACACCAAGGTGGACAGGGGTCCCGTAATCGCCGAGGCCAAAGTGGCGGGGATCCACACACGGGGATTTCTCACGATGTTGCCCATCTGCAGCATACTGGTGCCCAGACCTTGGGCCACCAGACCGCTCCACTTATTCTCGCGGAACGAGATGACCGCAAAGCCGATCATCTGGGCACAGCAACCCGCCGTAGCGGCTCCCCCCGCCAGACCGCTGATGCCGATCATGGCGCAGATGGCGGCGGAGGAAATGGGCAGGGTGAGAATGATTCCTACCACCACGCTCACCAGCACACCCATCAGCAGGGGTTGCAGCTCGGTGGCGGTATTGATAAAGGTGCCCAGCCAGTACATCGCATAGGCGATGGCGGGGCAAACCGCCTTCGCCACCAGCATAGCGGAGAGAATGGTGGTCACGGGGGTGACCAGAATATCCACGGGGGTTTCCTTGGACACCAATTTACCCAGCTCGATGGCGATGATCGCCACCACAAAAGCACCCGCGGGACCGGCGGTGAGGGATTTCTCCGCCCCCGCCAGCATAAATGTGGCGCCCACGCCGTTGCCGATCATACCCGCCACGGCACCTGCCAACATCACCAGCGGCGGCGCCTGCAGGGTATAGCCGATGGCCACGCCCAGCGCCGCGCCGGTGCAGGATTTGGCGTAGCCGGCAATCTCGGTAAGCAGTGCCCAGCCGGTGTAATCGCCCAGCGTTTCAAAAATAGTGCCGATGAGCAGGGTAGCAAACAAGCCGAGAGCCATACTGCCCATAGCGTCCACGAAATACAGCTTCGCCGAGGGTTTTACATTCTTACGGATGAAAAAGTCTTTGATTTTTTGCATAAATATCGCCTCTTTAGTAATCTAGGAGTTGGAAGAAATTATTTTTTCCGCAACACAAACGTGCCGAAGAACACCGCCGCCAGCACCAAAATAATGGTAGGTCCGGTGGCTACACCGTTGTAATAGGACAGAGCCAGACCCAGCACACCGGAGAACAGACCGAACACCACCGAAAGCAGGTGGTAGGACCGCATACTGCGGGCCACGTTCCGCGCCGCGGCGGCGGGGAGAATCAGCATCGCGTTAATGAGAAGCAGACCCACCCAGCGGATGGATAGCATCACCACCACCGCCACCAGCACCACAAACAGATTATCGTACAGCCATACGGCGCGACCCTTGCTCCGTGCCAGAGCGGGACTGACGCTGACGGTGAAAAAGCCGTTGAAGCACACGACCCACAGCAGGAAGGTGACAACAAGGGCGGCACCCAGCACCCATAATTCAGCGGCGGTGATGCTGAGGATATCACCTACCAACAGGCTCTGATAATTACTGAGATTACCGCGGGCGGATAACAGCGCCAGACCCAACGCCACACCCACCGAGGAGAACACCCCGATGACCGTGTCGGTGGAAGATAGGCGACTGCGGCGGATGCGGTTCATCAGCAGGGCAAACACCACGCCGAAGCCCACCAATATCCACCGATACTCCGACACCCCTGCCATAACACCGATGGCCACTCCGGTCAGCGCCGAGTGACCCAGCGCATCGGAGAAAAAGGACATACGGTTGTTGACAACCAAGGTGCCCAGCAGCGCCATCAGCGGCACCAGCAACAGCACCGCCCACAGGGCCACCCGCATAAAATCATACTGCAACCACTCAAACACCGCGGTCACCCCCTTTCGGGAAGGCGGTCTTAAATGCTTGAGAGCGGAACACGTCCTCGGGTGCGCCGCTGTTCAGCACCACGCGGTCCAGCAGCACCACGCGATCGGCGTGGTGACGGACATAACTCAGATCGTGGGAAATCAGCAGTATCACCATATCCTGCTGACGCAGCTGCTCCAGCAGGGCATAGAACTGGGTCAGACCCGCCTCGTCCACACCGGACACAGGCTCGTCCAGCATCAGCATATCGGGATGGGGGCGGGTGGCGATGGCCAACAGCACCCGCTGCCACTCGCCGCCGGAAAGACGTCCCGCAGGCTTGTCCAGCAGGTCGGCGGCATCAAACTGTGCAAAATGCCCCGCCAACTGCCGCCGCAGACGGCGGGGCACAGGCAAAAAGGCGGGCCAGCGGGTGGTGTACGCCACCGCCAGATCCAGCACTGTGGCAGGGGAGCTTTCGTCCATATTTAAGGACTGAGGCACGTACCCGATACGGGGCTTACTCTTAGCAGGGGTGCCGTTATGGCCCGTGAAAATGACCTCGCCATTGTGGGGCAGTTCGCCCAAAATAGCTTTAAACAGAGTGGATTTACCCGCTCCGTTGCGTCCAATGAGAGCGGTGATCTCGCCGCAATGGGCGTGGAGGCTCACGTCCTCCACCAAAGTTTTGCCCTCGGCACGGACAGTGATATGGTTGATTTTCAGACAATGCAGTCCGCAATGGCTCACGGCGTGTCACCTCCTGTCAGTTGTTGCAGTTTCTTCGCGTTATTCTCCATAGCGTTCACCCAGTCGGAGGGTTTTCCCTCCCCCACCACCGCCGTTTCCAGCGCGATGACGCGGTGGGTGTCCACCAACCCATCCACCGCTCCGTAGCGGATGGGATATTGGGTATCATAGAGCAGTATCAGATCGGGGTGCTCCTTAGCCAACTGTTCCACCTGTGCCAGGTCGGCGGCGGATAGGCCGCTCTCCCCCTCGGCAGAGAGGGTCAGCCGGACATCCAACCCCAGATCCTCCGCCAGATAAGAAAGAGAATCGTGGAACAGCACACAGGCACGCCCCGTCAGGTTGGGGAACAGACCTTCTACTCCGTCGATGCTCATCAGATAGTTGGCGGCATTCTCGCGGTATATGGCGGCGCCGTTGGGGTCTAATGCAATCATCTCGTCCAACGTAGTCAGCACCATCTCGGAATACCGTGCGGGACTCATCCACATATGCTCGTTGTAGGCTTCCTCGTGGGTATGCCCGTGGTCGTGGTGATGTTCCTCGTGGGAGCACAGCAATGGCTGATCGGTGGCGGTGCGTATCAGCCGATTTTCATCCACGCCCTCCAAAAAGGGCTCCTCCCCCACACCGAGGGTGAGTATCTTATCCGCCCGCTCCAACGCCAGTCGGTCGGCGGGGGACAGCTGGTAATCGTGTAGACACCCCGACCCCGCGCCGGAGAGCAGGGTCAGCGCCACCACGTCAGTATTCTCCAGTATATTCTGTGCCGCCAGGTACAGCGGATAGTTGGTGACCAGTACCGTGTATTCCGCATCCGCCGCAGGCGGTGCGGTCCATAGGCTCAACAAGGTGGACACCAACAGTATCACCGCCAACAGGACCGCTATGGGTGTGTAGTGTCGTAGGATGGTTTTCATGGGAATTTTCCTTTACAAATTGTATAAACTATATCTAAATCATCTGAATGTATAATTATTCTGCTTTAATTGGGTTGCGAAACCCGTTTTTTGCAGGACACCTGCCAGCAGCAGACCACCGCCGACACAGGCAATCATCTGCCCCGCGCCCACCGACGCCACCCAACCCAACCAGCCGTAGAAGGACAGATCGGGGATCAGCACAACCGCCAATTCGGTACCCACGATGAGTGCGTTGGTCAGCACGGGGGGGATGGTGGACAGCACGGGCAAACCTTTGATGCGGTATTTCCGTAAGGCATAGGACAGCCACGCGGCAAGACCCGTAGCCAGAGTGCCCAGCAGAATATCCAGTGCCCCCGCCACGTTGGCGCCCATAGACAGGCCCACGATATTGGAGATCACACAGCCCACCGTCAGACCGGAAATGGCTGCGGGGGTGTAGGCCGCAAGGATGGTGAGCATCTCAGAAACGCGGCATTGGACAGGACCAAAGGACAAGGGCGCCAGCACCAGCGTTAGGCTTGTATACAGACCGGCGATGAGACCGGTGACCGTGAGAAAGCGGATGCGTTGGGATCTCGTTTGTTTATTCATTGATGATACACTCCTTAGTTTTGTTTTAGGTCAGGATGGTTTCGAACTGACCGGACGTGTGTCCTTTTTTATTTCGTAATGGAAGACGTCTTCCCATTCACGACGGTATATAGGTACTCCCGTCCCGCTTTTTTGCGGGTGAGTACACCCCGATCCAGCAGCACCTTCAGCGCGGCGGTGAGTTTCCGCCCCTGCAGGCGGCTCGCCTTGCCGAATTGGGTAGCGGTGAATTCTGTGGGCAGCGTATCGGGGATCAACGCCCCGTAATCGGCGGGGCAGGTCAGAGTGAGGGTATCCTCCAGCGTCAGCGGCAGCAGGACCGCCCGATGGCTGCCCCGTTTCCCCTCTTTGCCCCAGCCGTCTGCCAGCCGCTGTTCCTCCATGTCCAACCGCACCAAGCGGATGGTGAGATTGGGATGATCCAGCAGAGGCAGAATATACACCAGTTGGCTCAAGGCGTGGGTGAAAGTTCCCACTTTGGGGCTTTTTCGGGGCGGGGTGGTCTCCCCCGTTTCGAGGTCGATCCAAGTCAGGTACTTGCGCCGCGGGATGGGATGCACCACCGTCACGGGGTACTGGGGCAACAGCACCTCTAATTTGGGGCGCAGAGGGGAAAATCCCCCCGTCTGTATCTCATACACCCGCTCCCCGTCGTACACGTCCGCCACCCTGCCGCAGGGCAGGGTGATCTCGTGGTGGTCGGGGTTGTCATCCACCCACCATTTCAGAGTGGCGTGGAGAGGTTTTTCCTGTAATATGCCGATGCCGCCGGGACGGATATGCCCCTCACGGACACGGGCGCAGGCCTCGTTAAAGTCCATCAGCCTTCACCCCACGTGATGCGGGCGGCAAAGGTGCGCCCGTTTTGGGTTTCGCCTACCACGGTGCAGGTATCGCCGTCCTCGCCGCAGTATAGGGAGATGGCATCCCCCAGGCGGCTCTCCCCCGCAAAGTGCAGGTCGATCAGCGCCGGAGTACGGCCACGGGGGGCAAAATCCAATGCCAGATCGGCATAGTGGCTGTTGTTCATATGCCCGTTGCGATCCATATCCGACCACCGCACGGTGTATGTCCCCGCAGGGGTAAGGTCGGCGGCGGGAATCCGCCCGGGGTCGCCGCACCCCACGGTGCGTGGGGTATCCGGCAGGGGGGCGCGGGACATAAACTCGTCCCCGCGGAGCAGACGATGCTCCGCCACCGACACCAGCGCGAACTGCATCACGCCCTCCACCAGCAGGTGGCCACCCTCGTCTCGCCACTCGTAACAACGGGTGAAGCGGGGACCCTTGCGGTCCCGATGCCAGGTGGTGAGGGTGACGGTCTCCTCCATCCGCGGCAGACGGTGGATGGCAGTGCGCCAGCGGGAGGTGACAAACACCATACCCATCTCCATCATCGCCTTCCACCCCAAACCCGCGGTGTGCAGGTGCTGTTCCCCCGCCTCCTGCTGATAGCGGAGCAGGGACGATAATTTCAGACAATCGTCCATCCCCACGTCGTAAGAGGTGATTTTTAGGGTCATTTTATATTCGTTTGGTATAATTTTATCCATAATATACCCTCGGTATAATATAAAAAGTAAGCAGTAATGAACCCACCTCGGTGCGTGGGTATAGGGCGGGTGTGGGTAAATCCTTTACTCTTCGTCTGCCAATTTGTTTGCCAGGGCGCGGAGGTCCTCGGGGTCAAAGAACTCGATCTGCAGGACGCCGCCCTTGCTGCCGTTGGACACCTTCACCACGCGACCCAGACTCTCGCGTAGCGCCAGTTCCACCTCGTCGTAGAAGCTGTCGCGACGCTTGGGCTCAATGGGACGGGGCGGGGTCAGTTTCCGTTTGGCGGCCTTCGCCATCTTCTCCAGTTCTCGCACCGACAGCCCCTTATCCACCGCCTGCTTGGCGACGGCAATCTGATCCTCCGTGCTCTCAAAAGCCAGCACGGTACGGGCGTGGCCCGCCGACAATTTGCCCGCGGCCACCAGGTCAGTGACTTCCTCCGGCAACTGCAACAGACGCAGGGCATTGGACACCGCGGGGCGGGATTTGTTCACCACCTGCGCGGCCTGCTCCTGGGTCATACCGTAGTTCTCCATCAGGGTGCGGTAGCCGATGGCTTCTTCCATCGGGTTCAGATCCTCACGCTGGAGGTTCTCGATCAGAGCCAGCTCCGCCGACTCCTGCTCGTCCATATTGCGGATCACCACCGGTACCTCGGTGAGCCCCGCCATACGGCTGGCCCGCCAGCGGCGCCCGCCCGCCACCAGCTGATAGGTGCCGTCCGGCATAGGACGTACCAACAGGGGCTGCAGCACCCCGTGCTGGGCGATGGAGGCGGACAGATCCGCCAGTGCCTCGTCGTCAAACTGCTTACGGGGCTGCTCCCGATTGGGGATGATCTCGTCCAGAGGCAGGGTCACGGTGGCGTTGCCGTCCTCCAGAGTATTCTGTGCGAATAAAACGTCCAGGCCCTTTCCCAGACCGCCGAATTTCGTAGCCATAATCGTATCTCCTATCTTTCTGCCGAATTACTGTTTTTGCAGGATCTCTTTTGCCAAATCCTGATAGGCGCGGGCGCCCTTACCCTTGGGGTCGTAGTAGTTGATGGGGCGTCCGTAACTGGGAGCCTCCGCCAACCGCACCGTGCGGGGGATGACGGTACCGTACACCTTGCGGGGAAAGAATTTTTTGACCTCCGCTACCACCTGCTGTGTCAGATGGGTGCGCCCGTCGTACATGGTGAACATCACACCCTCCAGCTCCAAAGTGGGGTTATAGAGCCGCTTGACCTGCCGTACGGTGGCAATGAGCTGGGAAAGACCCTCCAGCGCGTAGTACTCCGGCTGGGCGGGGATGAGGAAGGTGTCCGCCGCCACCAACGCGTTGAGGGTCAACAGACCCAGCGCGGGGGGACAGTCGATAAAGATATAGTCAAAGGCGTCCCGACAGGGGGCCAGAGCCACTTTCAGCCGCTTTTCGCGGTGGGGCAGGTCCACCATCTCGATCTCTGCGCCCGCCAAGCCTACGCTGGCAGGCAGCAGCCACAGATTCTTAAACTGGGTGGCTACCACTGCGGTGGTGGCATCCCCATCCCCTACCAGCATATCGTAGGTGGAGCGCTGTACCTGCCGCTTGTCCACGCCCACGCCGCTGGTGGCATTACCCTGGGGGTCGATATCCACCAGCAGGCACTTTTTACCCAGTTCACCCATCGCCGCGGCAATGTTCACCGCAGAGGTGGTTTTTCCCACGCCACCTTTTTGGGTGACGACAGCTATAATTTTCGCCATTATTGTGTCCTCTCTTGTCTTTTATGGTATAAAAATATATATAATTCCTTTATAGATACCAGTTTACCATAGAAACAAGGGTCTGTAAACCGTTTTTTGGTTGACAGACCCTTGTTTTTGTGTTTTTTGTGTTTGGAACGCCGCAACACAGATGGTGCAACGTAAATTAGCGGTCTGTACATATTTAGAGCGCCGCGTTACAAGGCTGAAACGTGGGAGAATGGAGCGTTAGCGACATTCTCGCGGCGGCCGGATGCCATATACAATAGTGCGGACTTGAAATTTTCGTTTGGCATCCTTGAATATGGCAAGCCATATTCCGAAGTAAGGATATAACGATTGGCGGTCTGTACATATTCAGAGCGCCGCGTTTGTTACAGAACGATAGTGTGGGAGAATGGAGCGTCAGCGACATTCTCGCGGCGGCGCAACGCAAATTAGCGGTCTGTATATATTTCGAGCGCCGCGTTTCACGTGAAACGTTATTTAAAAATCCCCCGTTCTTCATTTAGAAAAACGAGGGAGTGGCGCGCCCGGCGCGATTCGAACGCACGGCCTTCCGCTTAGGAGGCGGATGCTCTATCCTACTGAGCTACGGGCGCATATCTACAACGTATAGTAGTAGTTTATCCGTATATCCACAATTTGTCAAGATAAAGGTAAATTTTCCTATTGAAATCTGTGAAAGTCCGTGCTACAATATTTGTATACTTTACACAAAAGGAGCGAGCCGTTATGAATAAGCCCTTGTATCGTTTGCTTACGGCGGTGCTGGCGGTCAGTATGCTGTTGGCCTTGACCGCCTGCGGCGAACCCGACTCCCCCGCCCCCGACGCATCCGATCCAGTCACCACCACTACCACCGGTACCACGACCACCACCCAGCCCGAGCCGGAGTTTGGTCTCAACCTGCTGACCGGTCTGGAGGATATGGAGACCGATAACAACCGCCCTGTAGCCATCGTGGTGTCCGACGAGTCCTCTTCTCTGGTGCAGCTGGGCATTGACGAGGCAGATATGTACTTTGAGTCCGAGACCGAGGGTGGCATTCCCCGTATGCTGTGCATCTTCTCCTCGGTGGACCGCGTACCGGATGCCATCGGCCCCGTCCGCTCCGCCCGCCCCCATTTTGTCAAGATGGTTAAGGCTCTGGATGCCATCTACGGTCACGTAGGTGGCTCGCCCCCCGGTGTGAAAGCAATTAGAGACCTGGGTGTTAAAGATATCGAGTCCGAGGCCGGCATTAAGCACGCCACCCTGACCAACAGCTCCAACTATTCCTGGAACCGCACCGCTTTTACTAAAGAGAAGGTGCTCTCTGCCATCAAGAGCAAGAAATACTCCACCACCACCGAGACCAAGTCCCCCTTTAACTTTGGTGAAAAGCTGGGCGACGGCACCGCCAACACGGTGGATATCAAAATTTCCGCCTCTTTCCGTATGGCTTTCACCTATGAGGCGGATAAGGGCGTGTATCAGAAGCACCGCAACAACGTGGGTTCCGCGGTGCACAAGGCCGCCGACGGCGGTGTCATTGAGGTAAGCAACGTCATTGTGATGTTGGATAACCGCTTTGTGGACAAGACCGGTGCTGAGACCTCCACCAAGACACTGTACAACTTTGATCTGAAGAGTGGCAGCGGTTATTTAGCCACCGGCGGCACCGTCCGCGAAATCAAATGGACCCGCACCAATAACCAACTGTCCTACTACGAGGCGGACGGCACCACTCCTCTGACCGTAGCTCAAGGCAAAACCTATATTGCCCTCATCAGCAAGGATTATAAGAGCGAAACCAAGTTTTATTGATACCTTAATCTACAAAACCCACCTCGACAGCCTGTGTCGGGGTGGGTTTTTTCTTATTCTGTGGCTGTCCTATGCCCCGCCGCCTGTTTGGGGATGCGGACCACGTATTCAATGTAGTCCTCCCCGTCCCGCCGATGCCCCTCGGCTGGGATACCGCCGCGGCGCATAATATCCAGCGCGTGGTTGACGGTGTTGAAGAACACCCGCACGTCCCGCACCAGCGGTCGAGCGGGTCGGCGGGTCACCCGCCCCGCCAGCACGTCCTCCACCAGCCGTTCCGCTGACGCCACCGTCAGCCTGCCATCTATGATGCGGCGTAGGACGGGGAGCCGCTCGTCCCCGTTCTCCAGCCGTAGCAAGGCGCGGGCGTGGCGCTCAGACAGC
>JAZNUN010000012.1:0-17440 GCA_045592345.1 Acutalibacteraceae bacterium
ATTTAACCTTCTTTTTATACGCCGCATACCCCGCCAACTCAGCAGTCAGCAGTGTTTCCTCATCCAGAATCCGCACCGCGATGATGGGGATATAGGGCACAAAGCATACCACTGCCCACAGACTCCCCAGCACAACGGGGATGGACAGAAACAGCCACAAGGTGACGGCATACATCGGATGCCGTACCACCCCATACAGCCCTGTGTCCACCACCATTTGCTCCTTCTGCACCTCCACGGTGCGGGAGAGATAGGCGTTCTCCCGCATCACCTCGGCATACAGGGCGTAGGACGCTACCAGCACCGCCGCGGCGGCGATGACCCCCCACAGCGGCACGCGGGACCAGCCGTAGCGGAAATCCAGCCCCGCTACCACAAACCCCGCCGCAAACATCAGCGCAGACAGGGAGGTCACCCCTTTTTGGGCGCTCCGTTTTTCCTTGTGGTTCAGCCGTTTTTTCAGCAGATCGGGAGATTTTAGCAACAGCACGATGCCTAAGACCAGCATCAGGCCGAACAATAACCCCACAAACAGCCATCCGTTGGGGAACAACAGGGTGCCGGCGGGCAGGAATATCAGCGCACCCACCAAAATCAGCCCCAACAGGTACTTGGTCAGCGCATTCATCCACAGTTTCATCGTTTCCACTCCTTGATCCGCTCCAGTATCACGTCGTCTGCGGGGCAGAAGACGTACTGCGGTATCTCATCGGGGGTGATCCACCGCAGATCGTGATGCTCCAGCATCTTCGGTGTCCCCTCGGCGATGGTGGCGTGGTACAGGTGCAGATGCACCGTAATATCGGGATAGGTGTGGGTCAGTTCCATAAAGAGATCCCCCACCGTCACCGTGATGTCCAGCTCCTCGCGGCATTCGCGGATGAGTGCCTGGGCGTGACTCTCGCCTGCCTCTACTTTACCTCCCACAAACTCCCACAGCAGAGCATTGGACTTGTGGGCGGGTCGCTGACAGATCATAAATGTTTCGCCCTCCCAGATCAGGGCGGCTACTACGTCTACCATTGCTTATTCCTCCACGATCACCCCGTCGGGGACAGTGATGACTGGCTCTTTCCCTTGTACCATTTCAATGCGGAGCATCCCCGTGGGGAAGGGGATCTCCACCGTAGCGGAATCCAATCCCAGCAGGGTGGGGGACAGGCGGATTTTGCCCATCCCGGGTTCCAAGATATCCAATCCCGACAGCGCCATCGGCAGGGTATACAGCGGCGTGCCGCCCCAGCCGTGGCTGTGGTCAAAGGGGTAGTCGCTCTGCTTGTAGAACCCCTCCGGCAACCCCTTGGGACAGGTGCGGATAGGCTCCTTCCAATCCTCTAAAATGGAGCGGGTAAATCTTTCCGTCAGACCGCACTTTCGCACCGCCTCCAGCACAAAATGGGCGAAATACGGCTGATAATAGCCGAGAGAATCGTCCTCCAGAGTGCGGGTCAGCAGGTCAGCGGGGTGGGGGTGTACCCCAAACAGGGCCGCCAGCACGTTGGAGTGACGGCGGAAGTACCGTTTTTCAATATTCTGGGGCATATACCACCATACGGTGCGCTCCTCACGGGTGGGGGTGTTCAGTCCCTCGAAATACAGCCCCTTGGCGGAGTCATACAGATGGGTGTTGATAGCGGCTTTCAATTCCTCTGCCCGATGGCGGCAATCGGCGGCGGCAACGGCATCCTCCAGCACGTCATAGATGAGGGCGGCGGTGGTCAGACCGCCGTAGTAGAATAGGTTGAGGAAGGTCTGCCCCAGTGCCTTGGGCGGATGGTGGAGGGAAATGCCGTCCACCGTCACCCAGTCCACGAACATATAGCTGGGCGGGTCGTCCACCAAGCCCTTGTCGTCCACGTAGGAGGCAAAGGCATCCAATAGCAGTTTCAGCGCGTCTTGGCAATCTTTCAGCAGTTCCCGATGCCCTGTAAAACGATAGGCATCGTACATCATCAATATCCATATCATGCTGTAGGTGGCGTGGAACATCTCTCCTTTTTTCACCCGCAGAATATCCGCGGTGCGGCGGGTGTCAAACTCCGCCAGCCGCAGGTCCCCGTAGGACATAGCATTCATCATCATTTCCACGTAATAGTCACCGGTGCAGGCCATAGGCTCGCAGTGGAGCACACTCTCCACCTCAAAGGTCTGCATACAGCTTTTCAGCGAATGTTCACACACACGGAGCACTTGATTCAGGGCCTCGTCGGAGGTGACGGTGTGGGCGCACCGCTCCACGGGGAAGTGGGTCTCGATCACCGAGAGGGTGACGGTGGCGGGGTTGTCCCCGTGGTTTTCGGCGTACACGTGGTAGCCGCCCACACTGCGGATGCCGGGGCTGATATAGTCGGTGTCCCGCACAAAGGTAAAATACTCGTGGGCATCCACCCGTTCCACTTCCCGCACGTCCACTTGCATCGTCAGGCGGTTGTCGGTCTGCACCTGCAGATGGATAAAGCCGGAGTACACCAGCGGGTATTCATAGTCCACCTCGATTTTCTCGTGGGGCGGCACGATAAAGGTGTTCGGATGCCGCTCCCGCTCGATGCGGGGCGGGGTGGGGGCAACGGCGGAGTGCCAGCGGTTGTCCACCGTCACCGCAGGGGCAAATCCGTCTGTGTCCAGCGCCCCGTCGTAGTAGTCGGGGGCGGTAAAGGCGTGGTTTTGGCGGCACAGCCAGGTGGGGTCGGTGGTGATCTCCTCCACCTTGCCGTCAACCAGTTCCACGCGACCGTGGAGCATAAAGCCGCCGTGCCCCATGGAAAATTCATTGATACGTACCGGCATCATTTTCACGTAGGCGAAGAAATCCAGCACGTTCCCATCGGGGTGTATGGTGGATTGGAATGCGTAGTGGGTGGGCCAGGGTTCCTCGTTGCTGATATAGAAGTCACCGCCGGGGCAGGCGGGACCGGTGGCGACGAAATCTCCGTTGCAATACAGGCGGAATTCCGTATCGCCGCTGTAGGTCAGCACCGTCTCGCGGATGGGAGCGTGGAAAGTATAGGTGCGCTTAAATTCTGCCATCGCGTAGTGGCGGGGCAGCTTATCGCACCAGCCGTTATAGACGGTTTCCTGCGCATCGGGATACAGGGCAGGATCCAGCCATATCCAGTTTTGTGTCATCACGGCACCTCCTCGGTTGCTATATAGCCATCATTATACCATTTTCGTCGCGGTTTCACAACGGTTTTTCACTACTTTTGACATAAAAACATTTATCTTGCTTTTTAGGGTAGAATGGTATATAATCATACTGATTAATTGCATTCTGCTATCAATTCTCAAAATGGAATATAATAAGGAGTAGAATTTATGAACAGACTGCTGATTCTCGGCGCCGGTCAGTACGGCACCGTGGCGAAAGAAGTGGCGGAGGCGATGGGCTGTTACAAGACCATCTCCTTCCTGGACGATAACAGCCCCAATGCGGTGGGTAAACTGGAGGATTACGCACAGTTTTCCGGTAAATATCCTTATGCCTTTGTGGCTATCGGCAATTTGGCCTTGCGTGAGGAGTGGATTTGCCGCCTGCGGGAGGCGGGGTTCTTCCTGCCGGTGTTGGTGCACCCCCGTGCGGTGGTTATGCCCTCCGCCGAGGTGGGTTCCGCCTCCATCATCGAGGCCATGGCGGTGGTTAATTCCAACGCCATCGTTGGTGAGGGCAGTATCATTTCCAGTGGCTCTGTGGTTAACCACAATGCCGAGATCGGCAACTGCTGCCACATTGATTGCAACGCAGTAGTTCCCGCTAACGAAAAGGTGCCCCCCCAGACCAAGATTTTGTACGGCACCGTGTATCACAGCGCGCAGGAGGATTGAGTATGTACAAGAAGTTTTTTAAGCGGCTGATTGATTTGGTTTTGTCCGGCTTTGCCCTGCTGGTGCTGTGGCTGCCGATGCTGGTCATCGCCATTATCGTGAAGTGCGATTCCAAGGGTCCCGTGTTTTTCTGGCAGAAGCGGGTGGGTCTGCATAAAGAAACCTTTATGATGCCCAAGTTCCGCAGTATGTACACCGAGACCCCTGCCAATATGCCCACCCATATGCTGCAGGACCCTGACCAGTGGATCACCAAGGCGGGTCGCATCCTGCGTAAGACCTCGTTGGACGAGCTGCCCCAGATCTGGTCTATTTTCACCGGTAAGATGTCCATTATCGGTCCCCGTCCCGCTCTGTGGAATCAGGAGGACCTGATTGCCGAGCGTGATAAATACGGCGCCAATGACGTGCGCCCCGGTCTCACCGGCTGGGCACAGATCAACGGTCGTGACGAGCTGGAGATCGACCTGAAGGCCAAGCTGGACGGTGAATATGTGGAGAAAATGAGCTTCCTCTTCGACTGTAAGTGCTTCTTTGGCACCATTACCTCTGTCCTGCGCCACGATGGCGTGGTGGAGGGCGGCACCGGCCAAATGAATAAGGAGAAGGATGCTGAGTAATACCGGAGGTAACGCTATGAAGATATTGGTTGTCTCACAGTACTTTCACCCGGAGCCGTTCCGCATCAGCACCATCTGTCAAGAACTGGTACAGCGGGGTCACGACGTGACGGTTATGACCGCCTATCCCCAGTACCCGAAGGGCGAGATTTACGAGGGTTACGGTTTTGACATTCCCTATGACACCGAATGGAACGGGGTCAAGATCCATCGGGTCAAGACACATCCCCGTGGGCACAACGCCCTGGGTCTGCTGCGTAATTGCGTCAGCTACGTGGTGTCGGGTAACCGATGGGTGCGGCAGTGTGAGGAGAAATACGATCGGGTGTTCGTGTTCGGTCTGTCTCCCGCCACCTTGGCTCTCCCCGCGGTGACGTATAAAAGGAAATTCGGCTCACCCACCTACTACTACCTACAGGATCTGTGGCCCGAGAGTGTTCACGAGGTGTTGGGCATCCGCTTTGCTCCCCTCACTTGGGTCATCAACCGCATCGTGGGACGTATTTACAAATACAGCGATAAGATCCTGTGCACCTCCAACGGATACGTCAAGAACCTGATGGACAAGGGCGTCCCCGAGGACAAGCTTGTGTACTGGCCCCAGTTCTGCACCGAGCCCGACTTCACCGACGCGGACAAGCCGGAGATCTACACCGACGATACCTTCAACGTGGTGTTCACCGGCAACATCGGCGACGCGCAGGGACTGGATTTGGTGGTAGAAGCCGCCGCCCAACTCAAGGGCAAGGGCGTCCGCTGGTATCTGGTGGGTGACGGCCGCGCTAAAGAACGGCTGGAGCAGTTGGCGGCGGACCGCGGCGTCACCGAGGACGTGGTCTTCGTGGGTCGTGTCAGCGAGGCGGAGGCCAATCGGTACGTCCATTTCGCCGACTGTGCCTATTTGTCCTTCCAGCCCAACCCCTTGTTTGACCTGATCCTGCCTGCCAAGTTGCAGACCTACCTTGCCTGCGGCACCCCTATTTTAGCCGCCTCCGGCGGCGAGAGCGCCGCCCTCATTAACGAGGCACAGTGCGGCGTGGCGGTTCCCCCGCAGGTGGATGATTTGGTACAGGCGGTGCAGAGGATGGCGGCGCTGTCCTCCGACGAGCGAAACGCAATGGCCAACAATGCCCGACAGTATTCACGGGAGCATTTTGATAAGGATGCTCTGATCGATGAACTGCTGGACTTGATGAATAACGCAAATTGAACACGTGATTTTGAGAAGGAGTGTATTAAATTATGAGCGCTTTTACCGGAAAAACCCTGTTGATCACCGGTGGTACCGGTTCCTTTGGTAACGCGGTGCTGAACCGCTTCCTGCAGACCGACATCGGCGAGATCCGCATTTTCTCCCGTGACGAGAAGAAGCAGGACGATATGCGTCACGAGTTCCAGGCTAAGATGCCCGAGGTTGCCGACAAGATCAAGTTCTACATCGGCGACGTCCGCGATCTGGCCTCTGTGCGTAACGCTATGCACGGTGTAGACTACATCTTCCACGCCGCCGCCCTGAAGCAGGTTCCCTCCTGCGAGTTCTTCCCCATCGAGGCGGTTAAGACCAACGTTATCGGCACCGAGAACGTGCTGACCGCCGCCATCGACGCCGGCGTTAAGAACATCGTGTGTCTGTCCACCGATAAGGCCGCCTATCCCGTCAATGCCATGGGTACCTCCAAGGCGATGATGGAGAAGGTCATCGTGGCCAAGTCCCGTACCGTGGACCCTGCCAAGAGCAAGATCTGCTGCACCCGTTACGGCAACGTGATGTGCTCCCGCGGCTCTGTTATCCCGCTGTGGATCGAGCAGATCAAGGCCGGCAACCCCATCACCATCACCGAGCCTTCCATGACCCGTTTCATTATGTCTTTGGACGAGGCGGTGGACCTGGTGCTGTTCGCCTTTGAGAACGGCGTGTCCGGCGATATTCTGGTGCAGAAGGCTCCCGCTTGCACCATCGAGGTGCTGGCTCAGGCCGTCACCGGTCTGTTTGGCCCCGGCACCCCCATCAAGGTCATCGGTATCCGCCACGGCGAGAAGATGTACGAGACCCTGCTGACCAACGAGGAGTGCGCCAACGCCGTGGATATGGGTGACTTCTATCGCGTTCCCTGTGACAACCGCGGTCTGAACTACGATAAGTATTTCAAGGACGGCGACGCCGACCGCAACCCCCTGACCGAGTTCAACTCCAGCAACACCGAGCTGCTGAACGTGGAGCAGGTCAAGGAGAAACTGCTGAGCCTGCAGTATATCCGCGACGAGCTGGAGGCTATGGGCAAATAATGCCCCTCGTGTAATAATTTGTCACTCTATCCTAAGGAGTTGCGTATGAATATTCTGATTACCGGCGCCGGCGGCTTTGTGGGACGCAACCTGACGGCGGCGCTGCAGTGCATTAGGGACGGCAAGGACCGCACCCGCCCCAACCTGTCTGTCGGGGAGTTGTATCTGTACGACATCGACACCCCCGCCGCTGTACTGGACGAGGCTTGCCAAAAGGCGGACTTTGTCATCCATATGGCAGGTGTCAACCGCCCCCAGAACCCCGAGGAGTTTATGCAGGGCAACTTCGGCTTCACCTCCACTCTGTTGGACAAGCTGAAAGCCTACGGCAACACCGCCCCCGTGGTGCTGTCCTCCTCCATCCAGGCTACCTGCATCGGCCGCTATGACAGCGACTACGGCCGCAGCAAGAAGGCGGGGGAGGAGCTGTTGTTCGCCTACGGTGCCGAGACCGGCGCCAAGGTGCTGGTGTACCGCTTCCCCAACCTGTTCGGTAAGTGGTGCCGTCCCAACTACAATTCCGCGGTGGCCACTTTCTGCAATAATATTGCCAACGACCTGCCTATTCAGGTCAACGACCGTGCCATCGGTCTGGAACTGCTGTATATTGACGACCTGATCGAGGAGATGCTGGACGCCTTAGAGGGCAAGGAGCATCGTTGCGAGTTCGACGGTGTGGATACCGTGATGCAGGCGGACGGCCGCTACTGCGCCGCCCCCGTCACCCATAAGGTGACGCTGGGCGAGATTGTGGACCTGCTGGAGGCCTTTAAGGCCCAGCCTACCACCCTGCAGATGCCCTCCATCCCCACCGGTAGTTTTGCCAAGAAGCTGTACTCCACCTATCTGTCTTATCTCCCTAAGGAAAAGGTCAGCTTCCCCTTAAAGATGAACGTGGACGACCGCGGCTCCTTCACCGAGCTGTTGCGTACCGCCGACTGCGGACAGATCAGCGTCAATATTTCCAAGCCGGGCATCACCAAGGGTCAGCACTGGCACCACACCAAGTGGGAGTTCTTCATTGTGGTGTCGGGTCACGGCTTGATTCAGATGCGTAAGATCGGCTCCGACGAGGTGCTGAATTTTGAGGTGTCGGGGGAGAAGATCGAGGCGATTCATATGTTGCCCGGTTATACCCACAACATCATTAACCTGTCGGACACCGAGGATCTGGTCACCGTGATGTGGGCCAACGAGCCTTTCGACCCCGGTCACCCCGATACATTCTTTGAGAAAGTGGAGGAATAAACATATGGCATCCTTTAAAAATAACGGCAAACTGAAATTGCTTATCGTGGTGGGCACCCGCCCCGAGATCATTCGTCTGGCGGCGGTCATTAACAAGTGCCGCACCTATTTTGATACTCTGCTGGCCCACACCGGTCAGAACTACGATTACAACCTCAACGGCATCTTCTTCCGCGATCTGGGTCTGGCTGACCCCGACGTGTATCTGGAGGCCGTGGGCAACGATCTGGGCGAGACTATGGGTAACATCATCGCCAAGTCCTATCAGCTGATGGTGGAGACCAAGCCCGATGCTGTGCTGGTGCTGGGTGATACCAACTCCTGCCTGTCTGTCATCGGCGCCAAGCGTCTGCACATCCCGATTTTCCATATGGAGGCGGGTAACCGCTGTAAGGATGAGTGTCTGCCGGAGGAGACCAACCGCCGCATCGTGGACATCATCTCCGATGCGAACCTGTGCTATTCCGGGCATGCCCGCCGCTATCTGGCCGACAACGGTCTGCCCAAGGAGCGCACTTATGTCACCGGTTCCCCCATGGCGGAGGTCCTGCATAACAACTTAGAGCAGATCGAGGCCTCCGACGTCCACGCCCGTCTGGGTCTGGAGAAGGGCAAGTACATCCTGCTCTCTGCCCACCGCGAGGAGAACATCGACACCGAGAAGAACTTTACCTCTCTGTTCACCGCTATCAACAAGCTGGCGGAGAAGTATGATATGCCCATTCTGTATTCCTGCCATCCCCGTAGCCGCAACCGTTTGGAGAAGAGCGGCTTTCAGCTGGATCCCCGCGTCATCCGTCAGGAGCCTCTGGGCTTCCACGATTACAACTGCCTGCAGATGAATGCCTTTGCGGTGGTGTCTGACAGCGGCACCCTGCCGGAGGAGTCCAGCTTCTTCACCTCCATCGGCAAGCCTTTCCCTGCGGTGTGCATCCGTACCTCCACCGAGCGCCCCGAGGCGCTGGACAAGGCCTGCTTCGTGCTGGCGGGTATTGACACCGTCAACCTGCTGCAGTCGGTGGAGACCGCCGTTGCGCTGAACAACGACGGCTGGCACGGCATCCCCGTGCCGGACTACGTAGAGGAGAACGTGTCCACCAAGGTGGTCAAGCTCATCCAGTCCTACGTGGGCGTGGTGGACCGTATGGTATGGCGTAAGTATTGATTATAAGATAGAGTTTGAGGATGTGCCGAGTTTATGAGCAACACGACGCTGAATTACAATAAAAACGCCTTGGACGTGTTCCGCTTGATTGCCACCTTACAGGTGTTTTTCGGGCACGTGATCACCCATTTTCATTGGGATACGGCGGCGGTGTATAACGCCGTGTACTTTGTCCGCGGCGTCCCTATTCTGTTCGCTCTGTGCGGCTTTTTGGCGGCTATGTCGCTGGACAAGTACCCACTAAAGCAGTGGCTGATCGGTCGCGCGGTGCGGATCCTGCCCGCTTTCTGGGTGTGCATCGCGGTCAATACCGTGATCATCCTGTTGGTGTACCCCGTCAAACCCACCTTCACGGAGTTGGCGGTGTACGGCGTCACCCAGTTCGCGGGATTAAACTTCTATACCGGCGATTGGTTGCGGGAATACGGCACCGGCGTACCCAACGGCGTGTTGTGGACCATTGCGGCACAGGTGCAATTCTTCATTATTGCCCCGCTGTTCCATAAACTGTTCAAGAAATGCTCCCTCAAAGGGGGTCTGGGTGTCATCGGCGGATTGACCGCTATGAGTGTCGCCCTGTACCGCGTGGGCGGACTGCTCCCCGATATGGTGAACAAGCTGATCAATGTCACCGTAGTGCCCTATCTGTACTTCCTGGTGGGCGGTATGCTGGTGTGGACCTATCGTGAGCAGATCATCCCCTTCCTGACCAAGCATAAGTGGTGGTTCGCTGCCGCCTACGTGGTGTGGAAGGTGCTGGAGATCCTGGGCTTTGTCACCCTGCTGGACGCCGAGAAATACAACGTGGTCACCACCCTGCTGTTGGCCTGCGTGGTATTTGGCTTTGCCTACAGTTATTCTTGGCGTATGCCCAAGGATTACACCTACGGCTTCTATCTGTACCATATGGTGTTTATCAATCTGTGTATCGAGTTGTTTGCCGCGGCGCTGGCCTCTGCGTGGATAGCGGCTCTGTCCATTGCGGTCATTATGGTGTTGACCGTGGCGGCTTCGGCACTGTCCCAGCGGTTTGTGGAGATTCCCGTAGCGGGATGGTTTAAAAAAGGAGAACGGAAACATGGATGAATTACTGCGTTTTGGTAAAAAGGTGGCTATGCGGGTACTGCTGTCGCCCCTGCGTCTCATCCCGATCAAGAAAAATCGGGTGGTGATGATGAACAACTTAGCCAAAACCTATGCGGATAACCCCAAATACGTCACCGAGTACCTGTTGAATCATTACCCGGGACAGTTTGAGATTATTTTTCCGGTCAATGATATGGAAAAATACGCCTATTTGACCGAAAAGGGAGTCCGTCCCGTCAAATTCAATTCCTTCACCTATTTTTACTACGCAATGACCGCCCGGGTATTTCTCAGCAACAGCGGCGGCTTTTCCTACCTGCCGTTGCGGAAAAAGCAGTTTGTGGTGAACACTTGGCACGGCGGCGGCGCGTATAAGAAGTGCGGCGTGGATATGTACAATAACACTCCTTTGTTCCGTGCCGACCTGAAGATGTCTGCCAAGCAGACCGACGTGTTTATGTCCACCTGTGAGGCCTTCACCCGCGAGGTGTCCCGCGCCATGCTGGTACCCCGCGAGATTTTCTGGGGGGTGGGTATGCCCCGCAATGATATGCTGTTGAAGAACAATGATGAAAAGCGGGATCAGATCCGTCAGAAACTGGGTTTGGCGGAGGACGAGCGGCTGATGCTGTTTGCCCCCACCTACCGCAAACCCGACGATAACTATTTCAAGGATTCCATCGCCATCGACTACGGCGTGGACACCGCCCGTGTGTGCGCCGCACTGGAGACCCGCTTCGGCGGCAAGTGGAAGTTTGCTTTCCGCTACCACCCCGCGGTGGTGAATCGGGGCGAGTTTGATCAGGGGAACGTGCTGGATCTCACCGATTATTCCGATATGCAGGAGTTGTTGGTCGCCGCCGACGCGATGATCAACGACTTCTCATCTTCGATGTGGGACTTTATGCTGACGGGTCGCCCCAGCTTCCTGTTTGCCACCGATTTAGAGCATTACGTGGCCACCACCGAGGTATACACCCCTGTTTCCTCCTGGCCTTTCCCTCAGTCCACCAACAACGATGATCTGGAGCGCACCATTTTAGAATTTGACGAGGCGGATTATGCCGCTGCCTGTCGCCGCCACTACGAGGAACTGGGCGGTTGCGAGACCGGCGAGGCCGCAAAACTGATCTGTGAGCGCATTTATCATATCTGTTATAAAAAGTAAGGAGAAAAACCTTATGAATGTAGCGATTATTTTTGCCGGCGGCGTGGGCCGTCGTATGAACACCAAATCCACCCCCAAGCAGTTTTTGACTCTCCACGAGAAGCCCATTCTCATCCACACCTTAGAGGTGTTCCAGAATTGCGTGGACGTGGATGCCATCTGCATTGCCTGCTTGGAGAGCCATATCGACTACACCCGTTCTCTGTGCGATAAGTTCGGCATCACCAAGGTGCAATGGATCGTCCCCGGCGGTGCTACGGGTCAGCAGTCCATCTTCAACGGCGTCAAGACCGTGTATGAGAACTGCCCCACCGACACCATCGTGCTGCTGCACGACGGTGTGCGCCCCAACATCGACGAGGACCTGGTCAGCCGCAACATTGAGGCGGTGAAGGAGCACGGCACTGCCGTATCCTGTGCCGCCGCCACCGAGACCCCTGCCGAGATCGACGAGCAGGGCAATATCTACACCATCTACGTCCGTGAAAAGGCGGTGATCGCCAAGGCTCCCCAGAGTTTTTATCTGAACGAGCTGTACGCCGCCCATCTGAAGGCGCGGGAGGAGCAAAAGGAGTTTGTGGACTCTGCCTCGCTGATGCGTAACTACGGACATACCCTCCACACCGTGGAGTGCAAATGGGATAACATCAAAATTACCAATCCCAGTGATTTTTACATTTTCAAGGCCATTTTGGAGGCCAAGGAGAACTCCCAGATCTTCGGTCTGTAAGTTAAGGAGCGGTTGCTATGCAAAAGGCACCACATCTGAATGATTGCCCGTGGCTGGATTTAGAGGCGTTGCGGGACAGCACCCTGTTCATCACCGGCGGCACCGGTTTGGTGGGCTTTAACGTTCTGCAGGAGCTGACCCGTATCAGCAAGTCGCTGAATCTGCGGATTCTGGCTCTGGTGCGGGACCCTGCTCGCGCGGCTCAGAAATTTGCCGCCTTGAGCGATGAGGTCATCCTGATTGCAGGGGATGTGCAGAACTGCCCCGCTATTGACGAGCCTATTGATTACATCATCCACGGGGCCAGTCCCACCGCCAGCCGCTTTTTTGTTGAGCAACCGGTGGAGACCATCCTCACCGCCGTGGAGGGCACCCGCAATATGTTGGAACTGGCACGGCGCAAGCAGGTGCGGGGTATGGTGTATCTCTCCAGTATGGAGGTGTACGGCACCGTGAACGACCCCCGTCTGCTCACCGAGGCGGATTTAGGATTTGTGGACCCTCAGCAGGTCCGCAGCAGCTACCCCGAGAGTAAGCGGATGTGTGAGAGTCTCTGTGCTGCCTATCACAGCGAGTACGGTGTCCCCGTATCCATTGCCCGTTTGGTGCAGACCTTCGGCCCCGGCATCCCCGCCAATGACACCCGCGTGGTGGTGCAGTTTATCCGCAGCGCTATGGCGGGGGAGGATATCTCTATTAAGGCGTCCGGCGACACTGCACGGATGTATCTGTACACCTTTGACGCGGTTTCCGCCTTGCTGACCCTGTTGTTGGGCGGCGTCGGCGGCACCGCCTATAACGTAGCGAACAAGGACAGTTATTCGTCCATAAAAGAATTGGCCGCCACCGTCACCGACCTGTTTGGTTCCCACGGTGCGGTGCATACCAACACCGGCACGGAGGAAGAGCGGCGGATGTATCCCCCCGACAGCTTCCTGCGGCTGGACGTGTCCCGACTGGAGGGGTTAGGCTGGCGTCCGTTGGTCAGCCATCGGGATGGCCTGCGGGCCTTGGCCGAGAGTTTTTAATTATTTTGGGTAGGAAAAAGTAAGGAGAGTTGCAATGAAATACCTGTTTTGCAGTTCTGTGTATGATATGCGGGAATATGACCGCCTTGCGGGCAAGAGCAAGGTACAGCTCAGTCTGGCGGATCACAACCTGAATTACAACATCATCGTGGGTATGGAGGAAGCATTGGGTCATCCCATTAAGCTGATCAACAACGCCCCCATTCCCAATTATCCCAACTACCCAAAGATTTTGTTCAGAAAACTCCCTTGGAGTCACACCGAGGGAGGAGAGGATATTCATTGCGGATTCATCAACCTCCCCATACTGAAGCATTTGTCCCGCGCCGTTACCACCTACGCCGCCCTCAAGCGGGAGATCAAAGCGGTGGGTGAGGAGCCCGTGTGTGCGGTGACCTACGAACTTCGCCTGGGTATGTGCTTGGCGATGAAAAAGGCTCGACGTCGTTTCAAAAACCTGCGGATGGTGGCGGTTCTGCCGGATATCCCCACCGCAGTGATCAAGGCCGCCACCGGCGGCACCATGGATTGGAAGGCCCGTCTACGTGCCGCCATCAAGATGCGGTTTATTAAGCAATTTGATGCCTACGTGATTATAACCGAGGCGATGCGGGAGGTCTCCCACGTGGGAGATAAGCCCTCGGTGGTGCTGGAGGGCATCTACAACAGCCACCAGCCTCCGCTGGCGGATAAGACCACTGATAAAAAGGTGATTCTGTACACCGGTCAGCTGAACCCCGCCTATGATCTGGAGACCTTGTTCGACGCTTTCGAGGCCTTATATGCCGAGGACCCCACCCACGAGTTGTGGCTGTGCGGCGGCGGCAAGTTGGTGCCTTATATTAACGAGATGGCACAGCGTTGCCCGGGTGTTAAGTATTACGGCTACGTCAACGCCGCGGCGGTGCGCGGCTATCAGGCGGAGGCCACCCTGCTGGTGAACCCCCGCCAGAACACCGACGAGTTTACCCGTTTCTCTTTCCCGTCCAAGACCATGGAGTATTTGGCCTCCGGCCGCCCCGTAGTGGGGTATAAATTGGACGGCATTCCTGCGGAGTACGACCCCCATATTCAGTATGTACCGGCCAACGATGTGGACACTCTGAAGGAGACCCTGCGCCGGGTGTGTTCTCTGCCCGCCGAGGAGCGGGCGGCCATCGGCGCCGCCGCACGGGAGTTCATCCTGCGGGAGAAGAACCCCAAAGCGATGTGCACCCCTGTTGTAGCGATGTGTGAAAAACTGTTTTCCGATAACTGAAGGAGGAATCGACATGGGCATTAAAGCGAAATGGCGTGCTTTTGCTGAGAGCAATCGTGCTATCGGCGGAGCCACGCTGTTACCCATTCGTTTGACACTGATCTATTTAATTATCTCCCTGCTGATGTACGAGTTCGGCGTGTTTGATTGGGTTACATATAAGCCCCTTCTGTTTTACGGATTGATGGTGGCTTACCTGACTGTGTTGTGGGCAGGCTATCGCATTGGCATCCGTCATCGTTTTACCAAGGCGGTGGAGTGGAAAGAGTCTATGATTGACCGATGCATTCCTGTGCTGACGGTGCTGTTGGTGTTGGGTTATGTGTTGTATGTGATCAACGTGTTCCGTAGCTACGGCTTAAAGACCTTTGATTTTGCTGAGTTGTTCCAGCGTATGTCGGTAGGTATTTTCAACCCGGGTTTGGGTTATGCCCTCAACCGTGAGCGCATCTTAACATTGGATTCCTCCATGATTATGGGTGGAACCGTGGTTACCCTGATCAACTATTGCTGGTCTTTCCTGCGTTACCCTATCCTGTTGTTCTCTATGCTGTACTTTAAGAAGATGCATATCGTGGGCAAGGTAACGATGATCCTGTATCTTATTACGATGGTGTTGTACTATCTGTCTATCGGTACGACGATTGATATTCTAACCGTGTTTTTGTGGATCGAACTGCCGGTCATTCTGCGTGCTTTTACTGTGGCGCACGAGAAGAAGCTGGACAAAAAGCAGGTTATTCGTTTAATGGCGGGTCTGCTGGCCGGCGTGGTATTTATTGCGTGTTATTTCGGCTGGATGATGCTTAGCCGCGGCGGCATCAACAACTACGACCAGCCTGAGTACAACGTGGGCGGCGTTCACTTGTCCGAGGGTACGGTATCTACCCCCTCCGAGGGCGAGGACGGCGACAGTTCCGGCTCTATCAGCGATTTCGTTCCACCGATTGTAATGAAAATATGGATTTCCGCCACCTCTTATCTGACGCAGGGCTACTATGGTATGTCACAGGCCTTGACGTTGCCTTGGGTGCCTATGTACGGCGTGGGTAACAGTATGTTCTTGGTGGACTTTATCAGCGGAAACTTCTACGACATAGATCAGTACACCTATCAGGTGCGTATGGAGCCTATGGGTTGGGATAGCGACATCCAGTGGCATTCTATGTACACCTGGTTGGCCAATGACGTATCCTTCTTCGGTGTCATTTTAGTAATGCTGTTGATCGGCTTGCTGTTCGGCGCTATGTTCCGTGATGCCATCACCACAGAGAACCCCTTTGCTAAGATCAGCGTGTTCTATTTCATCTTAATGATGTTGTTTATTCCCTGCAACAATCAAATTGCTCAGAAAGCGGATACGCTGTTCTCTTTTGTGCTGGTGGTAGTTTGTTGGTGGATCAGCAACCATCCCCCCAAGTTTATCAGCAAACGCTTGTGCAAGCAGGAGGCGTAAAAAATCGGTATGTCTGACGGAAATAAAAGAAGCCGCTACAGCTTATACAATGCCCTATCCGCGATCGGCTTGACCTTGGTCAACGGTCTGCTGGGCATTGTGGTGACGCGGTTTATTATCGGCAGTTTCGGCTCGGATTTCAACGGCCTTAACTCCACTGCCAATCAGATCGTAAATATGCTGCTTATCTTAGAGGGCGGCTTTACGCTGGCTTCCAACGTGGCGCTGTTCGACCCCCTGGGTCGCGGCGACTACGCGGCGGTCAACGGCCTGCTGGCCGCCACGCGGAAGAAATTCCGCGGCATCGGCGGTCTGTTCCTGCTGGTGGGTCTGGTGGTGGCGGTGGCGTACAGTTTGGTGGTCAACAGTGATCTGCCCACCGAGTTTGTGGCCACTCTGATGGTGATGACCATCGTCCCCGCCGCCTTTAACCTGTTCTATGCTACCACCTACCGCGTTCTGTTGCAGGGTCAGCAGAAGGAATACGTCATCAGTCTGTTCACGATGCTGACCATCGGCCTGGGTCATATCGCTAATGTGGTGATGATCCTGTGTAACGGTCCTATGTGGATGGTGCGGTTTAATACCATGCTGTTCTCCTTCGCCAACAGCCTGCTGATCGCGTGGTACGTGAAGAAGAAAAATCCCGCCCTTAACCTCAATGTTCCTGCCCAGCAGGAGAGCATCAAGGGCACCGGCGACGTGATGGTGCAGAAGATCACCGGCGTGATCTACAACACCACCCCCATCGTGTTTCTGTCCATTTCTCCCTCCGGCGGCACCGCCCTTGCCAGTGTGTATGCGGTATACAACTATGTATTTACGATGGTCAAGAGTCTGCTCCACGCCATCATTGACGCCCCCCGTCACGGCTTTGGACAGATGCTCACCGAGCGTAAGCGTGAGGACGTGTGGACCACCTTCGCCCAATATGAGTACGTGGCGTTTCTGGCGGTGTACGTGATGCTCACCACCTGCTGTGCGCTGATTCTCCCCTTTATCGGTCTGTATACAGCGGGTATAGATGACATCAATTATTACGATAAGGCGATTGCGGTGCTGATGGTGCTCATCGCCACCACCGAGATGTTGCACATCCCCAGCGGTCATTTGATCAATATGGCGGGTCATTTCCGCATCAGCCGCAATTTCCAGCTGGTCGCCTGTGGCACCCTGCTGGTCACCATGATCGTGGGCGGCAGCATCTGGGGCGTCTACGGTATGCTGATGGCATTGCTGTTGGTAGCGGTGTTGTTGGCGGTGCTGGAGATGGGCTACGTCCATCTGGTGTTCTTTAAGGGTAAATTGGGCGCCTTACTACGTCTGTGTTTGCCGCTGATGGCGGTGGGTGTGCTGTCCTGCTATTGGGAAATGCGCCTGCCCCTGACCATCAACAGCTATATCACCTTCGGTTTGTACGGCATCGCCTTTGCGGCGCTGAACGGCGTGGTAGCGCTGGCGGTGGCCTTTGTGTTCAACCGCCCCCAGATTACCGCCCTGTTCCGGCGGGCTATGGGCATCCTACGCAGAAGATAATGCATATAAAAAGGTCCGAGGCATCCGCCTCGGACCT
>JAZNUN010000013.1:0-45655 GCA_045592345.1 Acutalibacteraceae bacterium
CTGCGGTGCAATTGTTGACATCCAAGTGAGCAGATATATTTGCGCATTTGGAAATGACAAAGCCGATGAGGAATCGTTTGATTTCTCATCGGCTTTGCTTATAGCCATTTTTATTTACAGTCTTTGCAAGAGTATTCCTGGACGGGCGATTACGTGACGGTTACAGGTGATTTGTGTGCCGACCTGCTCAGTAACATCGCGTCCGAACAGCGCGCAAAGGTGGTTTACGAATACCTTTACCGCCAGATCGATGACAAAAAGGTGCGGGAAACCATTGATTTTCTCTTGAACCGCGAGGAAGCGCACAACCAGATGTTCCGCGACGCCTTTAACAAGGTGCAGAATTCCGGCTCTAACCGTGATTTCGGCACCACCAAAGCCGCAAAAATGTATTTCTCCATGTCGAATCCCGGCCCCAACGCATTTGCCACGGGTGATACCAAGCCTGTTTCTTTTGAGTGATAGCAAAAAGCCGATGAGGAGTTTGACATTCCTCAGCGGCTCTTTTCTTTGTCTACAGTGGTACAATAATTAACAAAAACATAGCAGTTTCGCAAACCATACTTAATCAAAAAAAGATTAACTTTTCTATTGACTTTTTGAAAAACTATGCTATAATATATTTCATAGAAGAAAGGAGATGCGTTATGGGATACACAAAATTCGGTGAATTTATGAGAATACAACGCGTTAAAAATCACGAGGTAATGGCAGATACCGCTAAATTGTTCGGTGTAAAATTGCCTTTTGTTTCTACGGTAGAAAGCGGAAGAAGAAACGTACCTGAAGAATGGATTCCCGTACTTATCGAGCATTATAGCTTAACCGCTGCTGAACAAACGGAACTTCTTGAAGCCGTAGAGCATTCCAAGACACAAATGAAAATCAACTTAACCTCCGCAAACAATACACAGCGGCGCTTGGCAGTACAATTCCAGCGTTCTTTTGAGAATCTTGACGAAGATACCGCCGCCGCTATCATCAAACTTCTAAATAAGGAGGACGATTGATGGATTACGAAACCAAAGCCACAAACCGAAAAGAATTACGTCTGTATGCCAAATTATTCCGTTCAATTTGTGGCTTTTCTTCCAACGAATGTATTGACCCTGTAACTCTTCTTGATAGGCTTCCTGACTTGGAAGGATTTGAAGACGTGCGATACGAAATCGTGTACGGCAACGAGCTTCCCAAAAACGTGCCCGCACAATGCACCCTTACGGAAGATGGTTATATGATTCAAATCAAAGATACCGTTTACATGGGAGCGTACGAAAAGAAAACGGGCGGTCATCGTATGCATATCATGCACGAAATTATGCATACCTTTGCTGATAAGCTCGGTTTCAAGCCGATCTTTTCCCGACAACTGACTAAAGACGTTCCGCCTTTCCGCCGTTTGGAATGGATCGTTATGGCTCTTGCCGGTGAGGTTATGATGCCGTATGAAGCCACACAAGGAATGACTGTTAAGGAACTCAAAGATGCTTACGGCGTTTCCGATGCTGCAGCAAAGAAACGTCTGACGTATTAAAGAAACCAAACCGAGAGGACTGATGCGCTATGATTTACTGTAACATCAAGGGTTGCGCCAACAACGCTTGATGGATTCAAATAAAAAACAAAGAAGGATATGCTAAAGCACACCACTTAACCGTAAAAATGAGTGTTTTAGCCTACCCTTTCTTAACTGTTGCCTTTTGGCAAAATTACATTACCTCGTTAAGAGGAGAAAGGTTAAAATACTTATGTCAAAAACAATTATTGACGACGGCTTTAACGCCGAACTTGTAATCAACGCTTTCTTTGAGGGTTTCTTGGAGATACCTATTATTGAGAAGCCCAAAGAAATTGTTATTCCGTCCGCACTTATTCCCTTTACACAAATGAAGCGAAGTGCAGCAAAAACAGAAGCTGTTCATTTTTATGAACACGATAAAAGGTTTTCCGACGTGCTTACCTGCACTAAGGAATTGCTACCTGAACTCTCAAAGTTTTCCGCTGTCATTTCTCCCGATTGCTCTCTATACCGAGATATGCCATTGTGCTTGCAAATTGCAAACACGTATATGAACAGAGCAGTAGGACACTATCTGCAATCGCAAGGAATGTATGTTATCCCAAATATCCGCTGGGGAGATGAACGTAGCTTTACAACAGTCGAACTTCCGGAAAAATTTGCGTTTCTCGGCGTACCGAAAAACAGCATTGTTTCCATCGGCACATACGGTTGTATCAAGAGCAGAGAAAACAAGGAGTATTTCCGCAAAGGGTTGTCCGCAATGCTTGACGAACTCCATCCCGAGGTAGTCCTTGTATATGGCGGAATGCCCGAATGTATCTTTGGTGAGTTTAAGGGCAAAACACGATTTGTCAATTATCCCGACTGGACTTCTACGAAAAGAAGGAGGGCGGTATAATGGGCTCAGGTATTTCTGGTGGATATTCCGGCACACGCGGAGCTTATCGTTCTGCTATCAGAAGTTTGCCAAAAAATCCTAATAAATTGTTGGAAAAAGGATGGAAAGACACAACACCCACAAGCATGTCACAAAACACTTCTTCCAAAATGTATACAAACAAAGACGGATTGAAAGTGAGATTCGATAAGGGTAATCCTTCGCAAGGTGGTTACGGAGGAAAAGATCATTATCACGTCTTGAATCCCAATTCCACCGGGAAACACGATTATTACTTAGATAAAGACGGTAATCCTGTTCCCAAAAACTCAAAAGCTTCTCACATCATACCTTGAAAGGAGATAAATTATGAATATTAACGAGTTTGTGAAACAACACAATTTAATCGGGAGCCTTCTTGAAAGTATTTCAGTAAATGATAGCGAGAAATCAATATGTCTTGAAATTGACTATTGCTATTGGCAACAATCAAACTATAACGAGAAGGATGAAGAAACGGGAATTGTGATTTTTAAGTTTGAAAACTGTTCCTCTTACACCTTCGATGACCACACTCTTAATAGTGATGAGATTGTGAAAGTTGAAATTCTCGACGATGAAATCGATATTTGTGTAGAAAGTGATCTCACAAGTGAGTATCATCATATAAGAATCAACTGTTCAAACATTCAGAAACTATAAAAGGGGCTTTTATGAAAGAACTTGATGTAGTACGTTTAACAATAGAATTTGAAGGACTGCCTATCGGCACGGAAGGAACCATTGTTCACGAGTATGACGGAAAAGCCTTTGAAGTTGAGTTTTTTGACAACGATGGGGATACACTCGATGTTTTCACCACACCTGTCGAAGTCATAGAACTTTTGACAGAATACAAATAAAAAAACACCAAGAAACTACGCCAATAGTTTCTTGGTGCCTGTGATATGCTAAAGCACACCACTTAACCGTAGTTTTATTATACCACAGAGTTGCAAAAATGCAACACGTTTTTTGAAAAAACTCAAAAAACGTGTTACACTTTTTCTTTGTCTACTGCGGGGCAAAATTTGTTCTGCGAAAGGCCTTGACTTTTGGGGCGGACAGAGTTACCATACAGACAACAAAAACACCTCGGACGCGGCGAGAGCTGCATTCGGGGTGTTTTGCTTGACCACAGTTTATCCCACTACTGCGACCGGAGCACACGGAAACAGTGGAGATAAGAGCGCCGGAAAGGATGTGTTTCCGAGCGGAAAGGGGCGGAAATGCCCGGAAATAAGCGGAAACAGGTACTCCGGATTTTTTTGGGACAGTGTCGAAAAAACGTCGAGTTTTGGCAGGTTCAAATTTTGGGAAGCCCTTGTTTTATGCGGGCTTTGAGCAGTTTTAACTTCATTCGAACCTATCGTCTTTTTGGCACTTGACCACAGTTAGTCCACTTCATTTCTCAGCCTGACAACTCTAAACATTTTCAATAATTTGTTGCATCAAGTCTCACTGCATTCGCCAAAGTGTTTCTTGATCGTTTGCGCAAACAACTCATAAGGTACTTATCCACTCCTCTTTGCCGTTTATCTCTCTTGTTTGTAGCATTTCATTGACTTCTCGGTTGATTTTTCTGGTATGTAAAATACCGTTCTCAATATAGTCATAAAAACGGTATCCGTCCCACGCCCAACGCGACTGTACTCCGTTCAAGCTGGCAATAATGCTTTTATCCGTTATCCGGTCAAAACACACCAGAGGAGCGACAGCAACGTATCATTCTTAGATACGCAACGTTATTTGTGTACTTGTTGGTATCAATATCAACAAAGGAAGACCGGTAGGTATGATTAAAATCCGTATCACAAACTGATTCTTTTGCTCTTAACAGTTCTCCCGCACCGCTTCGGTCTTCACGGAACTGCATATCATGCGGATAAGCAATGCTGTTCACTCGGTGCAGCTTTTGAGTGGTGTAATCCGGCGTACACCATTCACTTAAGCCCATTACGAACCCTTTTTCGTTATTATTCATCTTAAAATCACGGTCATAGCGTACACCTTTTGCTTTGAGCGGCCAGATTTCAACCGTGATTGTTTCACCGGATTTGGGCAACTCTGCAATCTTCAGTTTCATCTTAGTTAAAACCTAAAAACATTTGATTTTTGCAGGAGTGCTTCGCCATCCGTTCCCATTTCCTTAGAGTACAAGTCTGCTATGTTCTGAAAATGCGAAAAATATGATCCAACCGTAGTTTATAGAAGCTATCCACTTCCGAATAACCGACGGTATGGTTTAACTTATATGTCTTGTTCATCATTAACTTCCTCGCCGTTTTTCTTGGTATTCTTTTTCAATGTGTCTTCTTTACCACGATAGACCACAAACTTGCAAAACAGGAATTCCAACACAAAATTCGCAAGAATGGTTACAATCAAAATCAAAAAATCGTTTACTCCTGCCCCTTCAGCTAAATTACCGAGATATGTAGACAAGGGTGTGAAAACTAAATAAAAGCCGAACACCTTTGCCATTGCAACGGGTATGTTTGCCGCCGACTTAAAAGTATAACGGCGGTTTAGCGTAAAGTTCCATAAAATTGACAGCACTAAAGAAATCAGATACGGAATCCAATAATACTTAATAAATATTTCAATCAAAGCAAACGAGCCGATTTGAATTACCCCTGCTGAGATGGAAAAAAGAGTAAATTTAACCGTCTGCCATAATTGTTTCTTTTTATCATTCATAACGTCCTCCGCTGATGTTCGTTTTTAACACCATATCATAATTTTTAAACAGCATCTAAGTTATTCCAAAACTGTTTTACTGCCGTTTCATAGCCGTCTTGATCCACAAGATAACTCATACCATGCTCGGCACCGGGGACGATAAAAAGCTGCTTGGGAGCACTGCAGGCTTTATAGTTCTCGTAGGTCATTTCGATAGGTACAAAGTTATCGTCCGTGCCGTGAATAAACAAAACAGGAACTTTGCAATCACTCAATGCTTCGGTGGTGGAATATGAATCAGAGGACATTTGAATTCTTTTTTCGCAAATATCCTTAGCGGCTTTACTGTATAATCCAAACGGCAATTTGAAATTATTTTCTACCACGTGTTTCCAGATAGCGTGCGGAGAGGTAAAGGCGCAATCAGCAACGATGCCTTTCACGTTTTCGGGCAGTTCAAAGCCTGCCGTCATAAGAATAGTGGCAGCACCCATCGACACACCGCCGAGATAGATCGGTAACTTTTCTTCGGCACGCTCGTTTACCCAATTTATCCAATCAAGGCAATCGTACCTTTCTAATAATCCGAAGCCCATATATTCACCGCCGCTGTTGCCCTGGCCGCGCTGTTCGGCAAAAAGAACCGCACAATCGTTATCAAACCAAAACGGTGCGATAGCGCCGAAATCCTGCGACCATGTGGAGCGCCAGCCGTGCATAGCCACAATAATTCTTTTAGCACTTTCGGGACAGTACCAATGACCGACAAGTGTGGTACCGTCCTGTGCGGTGATCTCTATCTGTTCGTGTTCGGTTTCCTCAAGCACCTTTGCGGATTCCGTAATAGATGCAACCGTTTCCGAAAGGTCGCCGGATGCCATCATTTTTTCCTTGTCCTTTTTTGCGCTTTTGGGGCCTTCGCGGTCAATAGCGAGCTTCAACAGATACTTAGTTGTGTAGTGATGAATTAAACCAAATGTTGCCGCACCTGCGGTTGCAATTCCTGCTCCGATTAAAATATTTTTAGTGGATTTTTTCAACTCAAAGCACTTCCTTTAAATAATTATATTTCTCACCAAATTGAAAAATAAGTATGTAAACGGCAATACAAAAAGCAGACTGTCAAAGCGATCAAGAATACCGCCGTGTCCGGGAAGAAGATTACCGTAATCCTTAACGCCAACAATACGCTTGACACTGGATAATGCTAAATCACCGAATTGCCCGATAACTGAAGCTGATATCAAATAAATAACCAAAGCCGTGTAATGAATCTGCAAAACGTTGGTGGCATTCAATATAAGTGCTACTAACATAAGAATGCCAACAGCACAAACCGTTCCGCCTATACTGCCTTCAACCGTTTTCTTGGGGCTGATTATGGGAGCGAGCTTATGCTTGCCACAACCCCGGCCGACAAAATAGGCGGCTATATCGGTTATAACCGGCACCAATATCGTCATTCCCAAAAGAAAGATGCCGCCATCCATTTCCCGAATGCCCGACATACACTTAAAAAAGACGACTATCATAGCAGCAATACATACGCTAAACCACGGTTTTACTTCTTTTAAGGCGCGAACATTCAGCATTAGATAAGCAAATAATGAAATTGCCGCAACAAAGAACAGGACAACGATATATTCAAAATGCGGAACAATAATAACCGACAGTAAAACGGCAACCACGCAACTGATATAGTAAGCCGCCTTATTATCCTTTAGCTTGGTTGCTCTGTAAAACTCATAAATTGCCTGCACACTAAGGGCGGCGACCGTCAAGCTCAACACCCACGGTATGTGAGAAAACAGCATAACGAGTGTCAGAACAACAGTTATCCCTGCACCCGTGATGATTCGTGTTTTTAACATAGAGATCGCTCCTGTTTTTTCTTTGAAATCATATTAACGGTCCATATTATAATCGTCACCAAAAGCGGCAGTGCCGCAATCACACCCGCAACAATGCAAAGTGTGGCAATAGTCGGATTTGATGCCGCCGCAAGCATTGCCGGCTTATTGTAAGCAAGTGCCGCCACAGTAAACAACAAAACGGCTATAAGAGTTGGAATTATGATAAGCAATGCGATTAAGAATTTCATTATATCACCTTACAAAGCTGCAACCTTTTCTTTAATAGCGGCAGTTTTTTGTGCTGTTGCGGTATAAGCCGTAACCCCCAAAATTGTTTCGCCGTCGATCTGCAAGGAGGTTGGACGGTCAAACTCTACGGCAATTTCCTTCCCTTTTAAAATATCCACGTGCTTTGTGTGCTTAATATGTTCCCCTTTAAAAAGCGAGGGAAAGATCATCAGAGTTTTCAGTTTGCCTGAATTATGGAATATCATTGTTGAAAGCATCCCCGAATTACGTTTCTGTCGAGGTGTAGGCATCATACCGCCGCCGTAATATCTTCCGTTCATCGTAGGCGCAATCCATACTTTTTTGTATGTATGTGTTTTGCCGTCCACTGTAACCTTGGCATTCGTCGGCTTATAATGGAACAACAGTCCTTTAATAGCAATTGAGGTATAATTGACCTTTTTGCCGGGGATTTTCTTGAGCTCATCCCCAACCTCACAGCAATAACCGTCAATGCCATATCCGACACCGTTGATGAAACGATACTTTTTACCCTTTACAACAACCGACGGCAGATTCTTCAAATGCTCTGTGATAGAAAAAGGATTACACTCTTTTGTATACCCTAAATCGTTGGCAAAATCGTTACCCGTTCCGTTAGGGAAATATAAAATTTCATTGTGAATTTCAATACCGTCCGTGCGGTTGATAAACCAATTCAGTGTTCCATCACCACCGGCAAGGATAACGTAATCGTCATTACCGAGTCCCGATAAAAACACGTCATAATTACTAATCTGTGTTACGTCTATGTATTTGATTTCATCATTTATAATGATTTCCAAGGTCTTAACGCTCTCCATACTGTCGGTAGCGCCCGCCTTTTTGTTGTAAAGAATATATGCGGTTGCCATAATCTTACTCCTTTTCGGTTGCCGTTTCTTCGAATATTCCGTTTTTAATTGCCTTGATATTCTGAATCGCATACAGAATAAAAGACATCAGCATTATGCCGATACAAATACCGACCAAAATCAGCGAAACAGTACGTGGAATATTGTACCAAAGCAGATGAATAGCCATCATTGAATAGAGCACTACCGTTGTGAGTTTTCCGTGCCATACAGCACCCTTGACGGTGTTTGTTCTTTTGATGGTAATGAGCGCGGTGATTCCCGTAAACACTTCTTTCACCACAAGAAGAACAAAAGGAATCATCATATACGGAAAGCGGGATATAAGGCAGAAAAGCATTGCCATTTGTGTTAATTTATCTGCTACAGGATCAAAGGCTTTGCCGAAATTGCTTACCATATTGCACTTGCGTGCAATGATACCGTCAACAATATCGGTAACGGCAGACAGCAGTAATATAAAAAGTGTCCAAATATAATCCTGCTTTACGGTATAAAGCCAGACAATTACCGGTATCAGACAAAGTCGGAAGAAGGATAGTATATTCGGTATGGTAATTATTTTGTTTTGATAGTTTTTTGCACCGTCTTTTACCACTTAAATTAGCCCCCATTTTTACCATTTTGTAAGAACAGTATAAAATCCGTTTCGCAACTTAACTTCAACTCAATATCAATTTTTGTTGAAAAAAGAGGTATCGGCTCACAAAAGAACCGATACCTCTTAGCATCATTTGTATTTAGTTTTTAATTGGTAGCGTTACCGTAAACCGACAACCGCCCACATCGAGATTCTCTGCGGATATTTCTCCGTCACAAAGGGATACGATGTTTTTAACAAGGGCAAGACCGAGTCCGTTGCCTTCTTCCTTGTGAGAGGTGTCTGCTTGATAGAATTTATCGAACAAATGCTTCTTTGCTTCCTCGGAAAGACCGGGGCCGTTATCTTCAATCAGAAAGACGATTTTTTCGTTTTCTTTAAATAATCGCATTTTAATGGTGCCACCGTTTGGACTAAATTTTATGGCATTGCTAAGCAAATTGCTCCACACGTGATGCAAAACATTCTTATTGCCATAGTAGCGCACGGCATCAAGATCTACATCAAATTCAATATCTTTAGGCTCCCACAAAGATTCTAACGCCAAGATATCCTCTCGGATTTGCTCATCCAACGCATACTTTGCACGGTGTGTCTGTATAGACTGATTTTCAAGCTTTGACAACAGAAGAATGTTGCTGACAAGAGAGGAAAGCCGACGGGTATTGAACAGAATTTTTTCTATGTATTCATTTTCTGTTTCATCAATGTTCTCTGTGCTTTGTAAAAGCATGGTATAACCCTCAATCGCATTGATGGGGGTTTTAAATTCGTGGGAAACGTTGGAAACAAAGTCGGTCTGCAAGATTTCTGTTGCTCCAAGTTCTCCCGCCATCATATTAAAGCCGGCAAAGAGTTCTTGTATTTCTTCGGAGTTAGACTTGGTTTCCAACCTCGTATCAAATTTCCCATCGGCTATTTTTTGCATTCCCAATCGCAATTCTTTAATAGGATCAAAAAACATTTTAGACAGGAAAAGTGTGGCGAGAATGGCGATAACCAAACTAAAAATATTAAGCTGAATAAGCAGCGGAATACTTGTGGAAGTCGGGAGTAGCCATTCAAGTAGCTTTGAGATACCAAACGAAATAAGAATACTGAAAAGAACCACGATACCGACAAGTACCGTCATTCGGGTTCTAAGGCTGAATTTGATTTTTTCTTTTCTTACCTTTTGAAATCTTTCATGCTCCTTCATAGCTTTACCACCTTGTATCCGACTCCACGCATCGTTACGATCTTAAAGTCGGGATTGTCACGGAAGCGGTCACGCAGTCTGCCGATATGCACGTCCACGGTATGAGTATCGCTTTCGGTATCGTAACCCCACACGTCGTCCATCAGCTGCTGACGGGTGAAGATGCGTCCCGGGTAGGAAGCCATTTTATAAAGCAGCATAAACTCTTTTTGAGGCAGAGATATAACCTCACTGTTTGTGGCAACAGTAAAGGTATCACATTCCAAAACGGTGTTACCGATAGTCTGCTTGCGTTCGTTTATCATTTGTGCGCGGCGAAGGAGCGCCTGCACACGAAGCACCATTTCATTCACGTTTACCGGTTTTATCATATAATCATCGGCACCGGACAGAATGCCAAGCCGCATATCGTCAAAAGCATCCTTGGCGGTGATCATCAGCACGGGTGTATTGTTACCGGCATCCCGAAGCATACGGACAAGCTGATAGCCGTCTACTATCGGCATCATAACATCCGAAATGATAAGGTCATAATAGTCGGAATCGATAGTATCCAAGGCTTCTTGTCCGTTGGCAACCTCTTTTATGGTATATCCGTTTTTAATGAGTACATGAGCAAACAAGCGTCTGAGCTCGTGGTCATCCTCTGCAATTAGTATTTTAAGCATTTTTCTTCATCCTTTAATCCAAGGTTTACATTTACATTCTAACATTTTACAGCGTTTTTTTCAACTCACTATCAAATGAAGTTCAACAATTGTTGAACTTTAATTGAAGAAGAGTTGATTTCTGGGTTTTATACTATCTTATTATGGAGTATTCTGTCGATATAGAAAGGTAGATATATTTTGAAGAAAAAACAACAAAGACCTTGGCTTTTCAGGGCCATTAAATATTTAGTTAGGCTGTTTTATCCTAAAATAGAGGTTGTTGGGATGTATAATTTACCCGATGAGCCCTGCGCCATTATTGGAAACCACACACAACTTCACGGGCCGATTGCGGGAGAACTCTATTTCCCCGACAACTTCTACACCTGGTGTGCAGCTCCGATGATGAAGCTAAAAGAAGTGCCGGCTTATGCGTACACAGATTTTTGGTCGCAAAAACCAAGGGCATTACGACCGCTATTCAAGCTCGTTTCATATATAATTGCGCCCTTGTCCGTGCTGATTTTCAACAATGCACGAACGATTGCCGTTTACAGAGACAACCGTATTTTAAGTACCTTTAGAGAGTCGATTGCCAAGTTACAGGACGGAAAAAGTGTTGTAATTTTCCCCGAACATGATGTAAAATACAATCATATCGTTTATGATTTTCAAGAGGGCTTTGTGGATATCGCACGGCTTTATTATAAGCGCACAGGCAAGGAGCTTTCCTTCGTTCCGCTTTACATAGCACCAAAACTTAAAAAGATGTATTTAGGCAAGCCAATTAAATTTTCAGCCGATGCACCTATTGCCGAGGAACGCCGCCGTATATGTGATTACTTGATGCAAGAGATTACCGATATTGCACGCTCATTACCTGAGCATACCGTTATTCCTTATCGCAATATTCCGAAAAAATATTACCCAACAAACATTCAGAAGGAGGCAGAATATGAGAAAACCCGTTGTTGATTACCGTCAGTTTCGCTTTTCAAAACTTTATACACCGCAGTTTTCTCATTTAAAGCTGCTTCTCGGTTGGGTAGGATATTTTATTCTGTATTTCCTGACTGAAAACCTGATACCCGTAGAAAAATGCCACGTTATCCATTGCGGGCTTGACGATATGATTCCGTTTTGTGAATGGTTTTTGCTGCCCTATGTATTTTGGTATGCATTGATTGTTTTCTCATTAGGCTTCTTTGCGCTTTATGACGTGGATAGCTTTAAGAAACTGCAGACCTTCATTATTATCACGCAGGTTTGTGCGATGATGGTATATATTCTATATCCGAATTGTCAGAACCTGCGACCTGTCGAGTTTCCAAGGGATAATTTCTTGACCGATTGTATCGGTTTCTTATACGCCTTTGATACCAATACCGGTGTTTGCCCGTCGCTACATTGCGCTTATTCCATCGGGATTGCAAGTGTGTGGCTTAAAGCAAAGGACGTGTCAAAGCTATGGAAGGCATTTGTTGTGATTGCTGTTATTTTAATTTGTCTTTCCACTATGTTCATAAAGCAACATTCGGCGGTAGACTTCTTTGCCGCTTTGCCGGTGTGTCTGCTTGCTGAGATATTAGTGTTTAAGGTATTCTACAAGAAAAAAGCATAAAGTTTAGAGGGATGGGGTTTATGGGTATTAAAATCAAGGAAGTTACAGCAAAAAAGGATTTAAAGAAGTGGATTAGGTTCCCAAATTCGCTTTATAAGGATAATGAGTATTACGTTCCATTTCTTATGAGTGATGAAATGGAAACATTTACACCCGACAAAAACCCTGCCTACGCTTTTTGCGAAACAAAGTTGTTTTTAGCGTATAAGGACGATAAAATTGTCGGCAGAATCGCAGGGCTAATCAACCACGCTTACAATAAGAAATGGGGCAAAAACGCCATTCGTTTTACCCGTTTTGATTTTATTGACGATTATGAAGTATCCGAAGCTTTATTTCAAAAGGTTGTTGATTGGGGAAAAGAAAACGGACTTACTGAAATTATGGGGCCGATCGGCTTTACCGATATGGATCACGAAGGTATGCTGATTGAAGGCTTTGAGGAATTCAACCTTTCCATAACCTTTTATAATCATCCTTATTATACCGACCATATGGAACGCTTGGGGCTCCAAAAAGATATCGACTGGTTTGAATACCGTATCAACGTACCCGAAACGATAGCCCCACGTTTTGAGCGAATCAGTAAGCGTATATGCGAGAAAAATAATTATTCGGTGGTCACGTATAACAACCGCAAGGTGCTTTACAATGATGCTTTGGAAGCCTTTAAAATTATCGATATTGCTTTTTCAAAGCTATACGGCACGGTGCCATTAACACCCGAAGTGATCAAACACGCCATTGACGGATACGTACCTGTGGTAAATCTCGACTACGTCTGCTCAATAAAAGATAAAGACGGTAATATTATCGGCTTCGGTGTGCTCGTTCCGTCTATCGCCAAGGCACTGAAAAAGTCAGACGGTAGGATGCTGCCCTTCGGTGTGTTTCGTCTACTTAAAGCGCTCAACGGCAAAAACGACACCTTGGAAATGTTCTTTGTAGCTGTTCATCCCGATTATCAAGCACAAGGGCTTCCTGCTATACTAATCAGCACCCTTGCAAAGAAGATTATCGAAAACGGTGTTAAATACTGCGAAACAGGCCCGATGCTCGAAACCAATACCGCCGTTCACAGTATGTGGCGGCACTTTGAAAAGCGTCAGCACCGTCGCCGCCGTTGTTACATAAAGGCTATCTGACAACTTGAATTATAAACGCAAATGTTATATAATATATGTTGCAAATTTTGATTTTACGGAGCGTAATTATGAGTGATAACAAAGAAATGCTCGGCACGGCACCGATTGGTAAACTGCTGTTCAAATTAGCAGTTCCGACGGTGGTGGCCCAACTTATCAATATGCTATACAATATCGTTGACCGCATCTATATCGGTCATATGCCGGGGGACGGAAGTCTTGCACTTACGGGTGTTGGTGTATGTATGCCGATTATTATGATCATCTCGGCGTTTGCGGCGCTGATTGCTTCGGGCGGCGCACCGAAGGCATCTATATCGATGGGCAAGGGTAACAACGATTCCGCCGAAAAAATTATGGGCGGTTGCTTTTCTCTACAGCTGATTATCTCTGCCGTTCTGACCGCCGTTTTGCTGATTTGGAATAAAGATCTGCTTTTAATGTTCGGCGCAAGCGAAAATACCATCGGTTACGCCAATGATTATATGAACATTTATGCTATCGGCACTGTCTTTGTTCAGTTAACGCTCGGTATGGGTGCCTTTATCACCGCGCAGGGTTACACCAAAATCAGTATGATCACGGTGTTGATCGGTGCGGTCAGCAACATTGTCCTTGACCCGATATTTATTTTTGGCCTTAATATGGGTGTAAAAGGTGCAGCGCTTGCTACCATCCTTTCCCAAGCCATTTCTTGCATTTGGGTGCTTACCTTCCTTTGCGGAAAGAAGACTTATCTGAAACTCAAAAAGCAGAATCTTCGTATAGACGGAAAGCTCGTTTTTCCTTGCATTGCACTGGGAACGGCAACCTTTATTATGCAGAGTAGTGAAAGCGTCATTTCGGTTTGCTTTAATTCTTCGCTCTTAAAATACGGCGGTGATATTGCCGTAGGTGCGATGACCATCCTCACAAGCGTGATGCAGTTTGCCATGCTTCCGATGCAAGGGATTGCACAGGGCGCACAGCCGATTTTGAGCTATAACTTCGGCGCTAAAAACGTAGGGCGTGTAAAGAAAACATATAGGCTGTTGCTCATATCCTGCCTTACTTATTCCTTTATCATTTGGGGCGCTATTATGCTGTTCCCGCAAATTTTTGCAGGGATTTTTACACCTGATGCAGCACTCATCAACTTTACCGCAACAGCTCTTCGTATTTATTGTGGAGTGATGTGCATTTTCGGTATTCAGATCGCTTGTCAGATGACCTTTGTTTCTATCGGTAATGCGCCTTGTTCCATTATTGTTGCCATCGTTCGTAAGTTCGTTTTACTTTTGCCGCTGATTTATATTATGCCGCAACTGATTGCAGACAAGACGATGGGCGTTTATACAGCAGAGCCGGTTGCCGACGTGATAGCCGTAACCTTTACCGCTATCCTTTTCACCGTACAATTTAAGAAGGCACTAAAGTCTTTAACAATAGAAAATTCAAAGGAGACAGCACAATGAAAATCGCAGTAACTTATGAGAACGGACAGATCTTTCAGCACTTCGGTCATACCGAAAAGTTTAAGATTTATACCGCAGAAGACGGAAAAATCATCAGCAGCGAAGTAGTGGACACCAACGGCAGCGGTCACGGAGCGCTTGCAGGACTGCTTTCGGCACGCGGCGTTGACGCTCTTATTTGCGGTGGCATCGGCGGTGGTGCACAGATGGCACTCGCTGAGGCCGGCATCAAGCTTTTCGGCGGAGTCAGCGGTTCCTGTGATGCCGCAGTCGAAGCATTGCTTGGTGACACACTTGGATTTAATCCCAACGTAAAGTGCGACCACCACAACCATCACGGTGCCGAGCACACCTGCGGCGACCATGGCTGCGGTCATAACTGCCACTGAAATAATCCTGCTTTTTGTCTACTGCGGCTCAAAATTTGACGGTAGAAAAGATTTGACTTTTGGGCGGTTCAGAGTTAACATACCAACAATAGCAAACTCCCCGAGCAAAATTCGTGTTCGGGGAGTATTTTTACGACCGCATCTCGTCCCACAGTCATTTTCGGAACACATGGAAACAGTGGAGAAAAGAGGCTTACAAAGCAAGTGTTTTCCGGACAAAAGGGCTACAAAGTGCCTGAAATGCGGTAAAAATATTCTATGGCCTACTTGGGCCATCAGGCCGCAGGTTCGATCCCTGTCACTTGGACCAAAATTCCAAATTTGACCTTTAAGTTGAGTTTGGGATTTTTTTGTTCGTGACAAACTTCAACAGCCTTAGTAATCGTGCGATTACTAAGGCTGTTGAATGTATTTCTTAACTTGAATAAATTACTTTTTACCTTTAATAATGTGCTCAGCCATTTTACCAATACTCATGGTATATATGCTTCTTATTATTATTAAACACATGCCTAACATTTCAAGGATAACAGCGCCGACATAATACTTCATAAATTCCAACAATAAAGTTCTTGTTTGAAAATCAAAATTATCTAACACAACGAAATAAATCAAAACGTTAAATGCTATTAACTGTATGCCAACTATACACGAAACTATGATAGCTACAGCTTTTTGTTGTTGCAAATGTTGAATTTCACCTTGTAAATATGTATTTATTATATCCTTGTTATGCTCATTAACTTTTTCTAATGCTGACTTTGGTTCTTCTACATCGACTTCTAAATCATCTGGTATTTCAGAACGCAATAAATCATAAAGCGATTCAAGAAACAACTCATCAGCAGAGGTATTCTTCTCTTCTTCAATATTTTTAGTTCCCATATAAAATCTACTCAGCACCTACGACTTTATCCATTAAATTCAAATGAATAATGCGTTTATTCATAACATTTATCGATACATCAAAAATATCTGCTAATGAATTTACCGTAGGAACAATCAGTTGTGATATTACTCTTAACAAAGCATCTTTGGGTATCAATAATTCACCAGCGAATGTGTTGGCAGCAATTTCTTCTTCGCTTTCTACCTCTCCGTCAAACCTAAATTCAACATGAGGTACCGGCCCATGCAGACAGCAATGTGCTATTTCATGAGCAATGGTAAATCTAGCTCTATGACTATCCTGTTTATCATTCACACTATATAAAATCGCAGTGCCTTTTTCATTGGAAACCATTGCTCCCAAAATACTACGATTTTTGAGTGTGCTTGAATGTTTTTTTTCAAGTTTAGAAAAATCAAAAGGGATCGCAGAAACTTTCAAAGACTCTAATACCTTTTTCAAATCGACTGGAACAGAATCATTCTGTCCAGAAATACATAAAATTTCATTCGCTGTCTTTCCATGAAGCATTTCTGCCGTCATTTCTTTTACCTCTTTCCATACAGTACAACAATAATCAAAAAAGTCTTTTTGACTTTTGAACATTTCCGGATTTTCTATTTTCATTTTCATTTTACCTCATTTTGAAAAATTTGTCAATATTTATATAATTTTGTAACGAAGTTGAAATACTAATAATATTATAACATTTTGAAAATGAGAATTTTAGTGCTTCTTGACATACGATTACAAAAAATATTATTTTTATAGTGTTTATCATTATATGATTTTAAACTCTTCAATTCATAAAAACACATGCGATTATCTTTATCAATAAAGATAAATTTCATACAAATGCAAACATTTTTAACTACCAAATATATTTATAACTCTAACTGTCCCAAATACAGTACCACGAACTTCAACATAATCAAGCAAGCCACGAAAAATCCATAATAGTTTTTATTTTTTCAATTCTATTCTTTTTTCTACTTTTATCCCCACTTTCTTTTGTTCTATCATCTCCGCTAACAGTTTTCCGCATTCATCTTTTTTCTTGAGTAGGTATTGAGTTTTTTACGCTTTGCTGTTCAATACACTTAATAACATAATAATCTAACACTAATCCTTGACACCCCTATTCTTTTTTGCTATAATATCAAAAAATCTACTGGAGGAATATAGTATGTTTTCTATCATCATTCGACGCAGACGATGAAGGCTTGTATCTGATTTGGGTACAGGCTTATTTCGCTTTGTGCCTAAACGAATGATGAAAAGAAACTTAACTTTTTATTATACTGTTGACGGCACAAGAGCCATCAACAGTATTTTTTATTTTAAGGAGAATTATTATGAAAATAAACAAATCATCGCTTAACGAAGCAATATACGAATTAATAGATTTACCGGATAATGCTGCTATTGTAGATTTGGGATGCAGGAACGCAGGTTATCTCAATGGAATTATCAACGAGTTCCCCAGTAAAGTTACAAAAGCAATCGGTGTAGATGTAACCGATAGGAATTTTGGCGTTGTTCCATATAGCACACCTGTAGAGCTTAAAATTATGAACTGTGCAGGAAAACTTGATTTTCCAGATAATACGTTTGACTTGGTATTAACCAAAGACTTACTTGAATGTATCAGCGACAAAACCACCTTTGTTAGTGAAATAAACAGAATCTTAAAACCAGGTGGAATAGTAATATGTGTACACGCTGATTTTGACAGTGTTGTTTTTAACGGCGAAAATCAAGACTTAATTACTAAATGCATACATTCATACGCCGTTACAAGACAAAGCTGGATGGATGACTTTGATGGTTGGATGGGTAGAAGGGTTTATGGAGTATTAAACAACTCTGGTTTTTTTAAAAGCAGTGTGTACGTTCATAGCGTTATTGAAACCGAATACAAAGAAGGTATGTTTGGGTATGAGTTTAGCCAAAACATAGGGTGGCTTGTTGGTAAAACAACTGATTGGGTTGACGGTGAAAACACAGGGGTGCTCACAAAAGAGGAATATGATGAGTTTATAAACAATCTTGTTGAGGCCGATAAAAACGGCGCGTACATTTATTCGAAACCGTATTATATTTACAAAGGTATATGTAAAAAATAATTCCTATTTACTATTCTATATTTACCGCATATTAAAATTTGAGGGCGGCTTTTACACGCCACCCTCTTTTTGTTTTTCCGTAAACGTTTTGCGTTTACCATTGGGTAGTAACTGCCCTCCCACAAAGGATATGTACTGTTTTTGGCTGCGAAAAACCCAGTATTTATGCGGGTTCCCGCCTGATTACTATAACGCTACTCCGACCAAGAAAAAGAGAGTAGGCAATCGCCTACTCTCTTTTTCTTTATTGCCGCCCACTCTTTTTCACATTTTTCTTTTTGCTACTGGAAAATCTCACGGCGATGTGATATACTATACCCACAGAGAGGTGATACCTATGAAAAAAGAACGGCTTTCCCCCGCGCTGTCCGCCCGTATACGGGAGGACCGTGTCGGCGGCAATCTGCCCGAGGTAGCCTTTGACGCGGCGAACATAATCCGCCGCCATCCCCGTCCCGGGGATGAGGCGGATTTGGTCCGCTCCGGCTTTATGCGGGATACGGATAAGATTCTGTACTGCCCGTACTATAACCGTTATGCCGACAAGACCCAAGTGTTCTCCTTTTACAAAAACGATGACATCACCCGCCGCGGTTTGCACGTCCAGCTGGTGTCCCGCATCGGTCGCACCATCGGTAAGGCGCTGGGCCTGAACGTGGAGCTTATCGAAGCCATCGCCTTGGGGCACGACATCGGTCATACCCCCTTTGGCCACGCGGGCGAGGGGTATCTGGATGCCCTGCTGTACGAGCATACGGGACGGCATTTCAGCCACAACATCCACTCGGTGCGGGTGTTGGATAAGATTTTCCCCTACAACCTCAGCCTCCAGACCCTCAATGGCATCGCCGCCCACAACGGCGAGGTGGAGTTGCCGAAGTATTACCCCGTTCCTATGACGGATTTTGCCGTCTTTGACGAGGAGATAGAGAAGTGCTATCTGGACCGCAAGCACAGCAACCGTCTGGCGCCCGACACACTGGAGAGCTGTGTGATGCGTATTTCCGACATCATCGCCTATCTGGGCAAGGATCGGCAGGACGCGGAGATAGCCAAAATCATCCGCAATCGCGACTTTGAGGATGTGGCCATCGGCACCTACAATTCCGAGATCATCAACAATCTCATAGTCAATATCATCGAGAACAGCTACGGAAAACCGTATATTATGATGGACGACGAGCATTTTGAGGCGCTGAAAAAGGCCAAGGCGGATAACTATGCCCGTATCTATCTGGATGACCGTGTGGCAGACCGTCTGCGCCAGACGGTAATGCCTATGATGCGTGAGGTGTATGAAAAGATGCTGGCGGATGTGTTGGCGGGTAATAGGGAGTCTTATATCTACACCCATCACATTGATTACGTCAACAACGCCTGCCCCCATCGGGAAGCCCCCTATGAGCAGACCGAGCCTAACCAGATCGTGGTGGATTACATCGCCAGTATGACCGACGATTATTTCATCGACCTCCACGGCAAACTGTTCCCCGACAGCCCCCACAAGATCGTGTATACCGGCTATTTTGACTAAAGATAAAACCGGCGATAGGCATCAGCCTATCGCCGGTTTTTTTACAGCATTTCCAGTATGTCTGCCGCGTTGGTGTCGGGTTTCACCTTAGGCACCACCGCTTGGATACGGCCATCGCCGCCGATAATATAGGTGGTACGCACCACGCCCATACTCACTTTTCCGTACTGCTTTTTCTCCTGCCACACGCCGTATTTTTCAATGGCATCACGGTCGGGATCGGCCAGCAGGATGAAATTCAGCCCGTTCTTTTCGGCAAACTTTCGGTGGGAAGCCACCGAGTCTTTGCTGATTCCAATCACCTGCACCCCGCGGCGCTGAAACTCCTCGTAATGGAAGGCGAAGGCGCAGGCCTGCCGTGTACAGCCGGGGGTGTTATCCCGAGGATAAAAATACAGCACCACCGTTTGCCCCGCAAAATCCGACAGGGATATGGGATTGCCGTCCTTATCGGGCAGGGTAAAATCGGGGGCAACATCACCAACGTTTAGCAGCATTACATACACTCCTTATCCTAACAGTACGTCCACCGCCAGCATCAGGCAAAAACCTACCAACAGGGCATAGGTGGCGCCGCGTTGACTGCCGTGGGCGTGGGTTTCGGGTATCATCTCGTCGCTGATGACGTACAGCATCGTGCCCCCCGCAAAGGCCAGAGCAAAGGGCAGAATAAAGGTCGCGACGCTGACCGCAAAATAGCCGATCAGGGTGCCCACCACCTCCACCAGACCGGTGGCGGCGGCAATGAGAAAGGTGCGTCCCGGCTTGATACCCGCTGCCAGCATGGGACCGATGACCACCATACCCTCCGGGATGTTCTGCAGAGCGATACCGCCTGCAATCACCAGAGCCTGGGCGGTGTCCCCGCTGCCGAAGCCAACGCCGGCGGCGATGCCCTCCGGCAGGTTGTGGATGGCGATGGCCGCTACAAACAACAGCACCTTGCTGACCGAAGCGTTGGGGTGATTTTCGTCCTCCTGCCCTGCCAGACGGTGCAGATGGGGCACCAGTTTGTCTATCAGATTCAGACACAGGGCGCCGACGAACACACCCGCTACGGTGATGAGCAGCGCATACTTCCCGCCGTAGTCTAAACTGGGTAATACAAGACCCAGCACTGCGGCAGACAGCATCACACCTGCAGCAAAGGACAGCACGATGTCCGAGAATTTGTGAGATATATTTTTGAACAGAAAGCCGATGAGGGCGCCGATGACGGTGGCTCCGCCTACGCCCACAGCGGTGAGTAATACCATTTCCATACTATGTACCTCGAATGAGCACCGGCACCCCGCGGGGTGCCGGTCTTTTTTTACGCCTCAGAGAACAGATCTTTGCCTACGCCGCACAGGGGGCAGGCAAAATCCTCCGGCAGATCCTCAAACTTGGTGCCGGGGGCGATACCCAGATCCGGTGCGCCCGCAGCCTCGTCATACTCCCAGCCGCAAGCGTCGCACACGTATTTTTTCATTGTGATAACCTCCTTCCTGTGTTTATCATATTATACCCATAATTGGGTGAATTATCCTGCCAATTCCTCCGCCAGCGCCTCCAGTGCGGCGGCACTCTCCTCACTCAGGGAGGAGAGGATGCGAACGGTGTTCTCCGCATAGGCGAGATTCTTGCTCCCCTCCAGCATCTTCTGCATCACCTTGGTGGCCATGGGGGCCCAAGAGCCGTTTTCAATAAACGCCACGGTGCGATTTTGGAAGTTCCGCTCGGTCAGGTGGTGGATAAACTCTTTCATAAAAGGGAAGATGTCCGCGTTGTAGGTGGTGGTAGCCAGCACCAGACGGTCATAGCGGAAGGCATCCTCCACCGCCTCTGCCATATCGCACCGCGCCAGGTCGCTGAGGGCAACCTTAACCCCCTTCTGCTCCAGCATAGCGGCCAGTTTTTCCACCGCCGCCTTGGTGTTGCCGTACACCGAGGTATAGGCGATTGCCACACCCTCGGATTCGGGGCGGTAGGAGGACCAGGTATCGTACAGACCGATATAATAGTCCAAATCCTCGGTCAGCACAGGGCCGTGTAGGGGGCAGATGACGGCGATGTCCAGGGCGGCGGCCTTTTTCAGCAGCGCCTGCACCTGGGGACCGTACTTGCCCACGATGCCGATGTAGTAGCGGCGGGCCTCGCAGGCCCAATCTTCCTCAACGTCCAGCGCGCCGAACTTACCGAAACCGTCGGCGGAGAACAGCACCTTATCGGCGCTGTCATAGGTGACCATCACCTCGGGCCAGTGTACCATCGGTGCGGTGACGAAGGTAAGGGTGTGGGCACCAAGGCTCAAGGTGTCCCCTTCGCCCACCACCATCCGGCGGGTGGAGTAGTCGTTGCCGTAAAAACTCTGCATCATCTGAAAAGCCTTGGCGGTGGCGACCACTACCGCGTCGGGGTACGCCGCGGCAAAGGCGGCGATGCCCGCCGAGTGATCGGGCTCCATATGCTGTACGATCAGATAGTTGGGGGTGCGTCCCTTCAACGCGGAGGACAGATTTTCCATCCACTCTGCGGTGAAAGCGGCGTCCACCGTATCCATCACGGCGATCTTTTCATCTGAAATCACGTAGGAATTATAGGCCATACCGTTGGGGACGACGTACTGTCCCTCAAACAGATCAATGCGGTGGTCGTTGACACCGATGTAATGAATATCTTTGGTAATATACATAGCGTATCCTCTCCACTGAGTGCTTTTTTGTTATTATAACAAGTTCGGCTTGCGTTTTCAACAGGTTTTTATTGTATGCGAATTTCTTGACATATTAAGGTAAACTATGATAATATAAAAATGGTTGGCTTTTATTATTAAAGAGGGGGCTTCCCAATGAATGCAAAAAACCGCATAGTTGCTTGGCTGTTGGCAGTGGTAATGATGTTGACCGTTCTGCCCATCAGCAGCGGCGTGGCCGCGGAGGATGTTTCCGGCGGCTACGGCAGAGGTATACTGGCACAGATGGAAAATGCCGATGCTCTGCTGTATGCATACGATGTTTTGGTAGAAGAACTTGACGACACCCCTGCCAAGATCTCGATCGCTCACAGCACCCACAAGATCACATGGGATGAGCTGTGTACCGTGTACGATCTGGTGCTCAACGACCATCCCGAGGTATTCTGGCACGGTACCTCCTACAGCGGCACCCTTGCGGATGGCTATGCCTCCGCCCTCAAGCCCAGTTATATTATGACCGGCACCGAGCTGGAAGCCGCCAAGGCGGCGCTGGAGGCCGAGGTGGTGCGTCTGACCGCTGATCTGGAAGGAAAAAGCGATTATGAGAAGAGCATTTTGCTTCACGATCGCTTGGCCGCCAAGTCGCAGTACGTGTTGCAGGGATATCACCAGACCGCCTACGGCGCATTGGTGCAGGGTACGGCTGTGTGCGCCGGTTATTCCCGCGCCTATCAGTTGTTGATGCAGCGGGTGGGCATCCCCACGTGGTTTGTCATCGGCAGAAGCATCAACCCCTCGGGTCAAGAGGTGAGCCACGCCTGGAATATGGTACAGTTGGACGGCGAGTGGTGCTATACTGACGTCACTTGGGACGATCAGCCCCGCTACACCTTCTACGCCTATTTGAATATGAATTCCCAGCAGGCGGCAGAGGGGCACACCCCCACCAAATATACGGAATATCTGCCGGTTTCCACCGATACGTCCCATAATTATTTCGTACGCAACAATCTGCGGATGGCGCGGTTGAGCGTCGGTGCCGTGACGGATGTCATCCGCGACTATTATCCCGCCCGTGTGTACGTCACGGGGGATAAGAACACCTTTATCGAGGATTACCGCACCTATCTGTTGGATATTTGCGATGCTTTGAACGCTCCCGAGGGGGCTGTTTCCTACGGCTACGCTTCTGTGGGGCGTGAAGTAATTCTGCAGTTGTCCGTTCCGCACACCTGTGATTACGTACGGCAAACGGTGGACGCCACCTGCAGCACCGACGGTTATACGGTGGAGGAATGCTCCTACGAGTTCTGCCACAATGAGCGTAATCGTACCGTGATCCCTGCCACGGGTGAGCATATCTACGATAACGGCTGCGATTTGGATTGCAACGATTGCGGTGCTACCCGCGATGTGGCGGGCCACGAGTATTTCACGTCGATCCTCACCCCGGCCACCTGTGGCGCGGAAGGGCTTCGCGTGGACACCTGTCGCATCTGCTTGGATACCTACACCACCGTGATCCCTGCCACGGGCGACCATTCCTTTACCGATCCTTGCGATACGGACTGTAACTTCTGCGGCTTTACCCGTCAAGTGGCGGGTCACACATACGAGGTGACGGTCACTGAACCTACTTGCCACACGGCGGGCGTGAAGACCCACATTTGTGTATCCTGCGGTGACACTTACACCGAGGCTATCCCCGCCACGGGAGAACATCTCTATGATAATGATTGTGACGCAGAGTGCAACACCTGCGGTGCGGTTCGTGTAGCCCCTCACGTGTACGACAACGATGACGATATTGACTGCAACGCTTGCGGCGCGGCCCGCCCCGCCCATCTGCCCGGCGATATTACCGGTGACGGCGCCGTTAATCTGCAGGATCTGGCAATGTTGATGCGGCATCTCAACGGCTGGGATGCAGAAATAGATCAAGATGCCGTGGACGTAAATGGGGACGGAATGGTCAACAACCGCGATTACGCCCTGTTGCAGCGGTATCTTAACGGCTGGAAAGTCACACTTGCATAAGGATCACTCTTTCTTTCAACAGGGGGGCGGCCCTGCCCCCGGCCTGTTTTTTACGGTTGCAACATTACTGGGCATGGGATGGTGATTCGTGAGATTCCACAGAATGGCAATTGACAGTATACCTTTTTTCTGTTATACTGTATATAATGCCCCCGGTGTGGGGATGTCAATGCGAATCTAATTTAAGGAGAAATGAATATGAAAAAGTTATGGATCGTGGCTTTGTGCCTGGTTCTGACCTTGGGATTGGTTGCCTGTGGCGGTAATCCCGATACATCTGAGCCCGTGGGTGGCGTTGTTATCCCCGATGAGGGCACCGGCACCACCGCCAGCACCGGCACCACCACCCAGCAGGGCAACGTAGTAGACGGCGACGCCTTCTTCGACGGCGGATCCACTACCACTACTGCGCCCACCACCACTAAGAAGGATGACGCCTCCAACACGGGCGGCACCACAACCACTACCCAGGGTGGCAACTCCACCACCGCTCCGTCCACCACTTCCACCACCGCGAAGCCTACCACCACCGTGGCTCCCCCTCAGCAGGAGACGGTGCAGAAGATCAGCCTGCCCGCCGCCGGTTATGATATAGACGGCAGGGGTCGCATTCAGGTTAAAGAGTCAAAGGTGAAAAAAGAGAACAAGGTGCAGTACGCCTATATCACTTTCGAAAACGTATCCAAGAAGAACGGCAAAGAGTGGATCATCCCTGAGTACAGCAAGGTTCAGTATGCTTGCTATGATAAGAATGGCAACCAGACCGGCAGTGGCACGATGATTCTGGGCGCTTTGGATGGCGACGAGACCGTCACCTGTCAGATTGAGCTGCCCGCCGACACCGCTGAGGTTAAACTCACCGGTCACAATTTCGAGTATTGGACTCCCTGGTCCTAAAAAGGCAAAAGAGGAGAGGTTAAAGAATGAAGAAGATCGTTTCCTTACTGTTGGCTATGGTTATGCTGTGTGGTATGGCTGTGGTCACACCGGTTGCGGCAGAGACCGAGATCAAGGTTTTTGATACTCAGATTCAAACCAGCGCCATTGAGGAAGGCGATAGCCTGGCTTTCAGCCTTACTATGAACGCCCCCGGCGTCGACGTGAAGAACCATTATATGTTCGATCCTTCCAATGCGACGGTACAGCATAACGGCGAGGCCGTAAAGCTGGAGCGTGTCGGCGTGGTGCTCACCCTGGATCCTACCATCGGCGAGGATCTGGACAGTCTGGTGGTGGGTACCGAAGGTGTTACGGACGTAAACATTGAAAAACTGTTCCACCTGGAAAAAGAAAACGGGCTCTGCCGTTTTGCGGTGCGTGTTATCAATATTCCTCCGGAATACCTCGGCACGAATATTTATATGCGCCCTTATTACGTCATCAATGGCGACGAGCACGTGTATACCGATCTGACTAAGAATTCCTCCGTGCTGAAGACGCTGTATCCCGTAGAAATGCCTGAGGTAGGCACCGAGGTGGACACGGAGAACGCATCTCACCTAGTGCTGTCTCAGTCGGATGTCAGCTATACCACCGACGAGAATGGTAAGGTGGTGAAGACCGCCAACCTGAGCATCGAAAACATCACTGCCAACAAGAAGACCGGTGAGAACGATTGGGCGGAATACACCTGCTATAACGAGAATGGCGAGGTTATTGCCACCGAGCAGCTGCCCATCGGAACCATCGCCGCCGGCGCTGAGCAGTCCTATGCTGTTACTCTGCCCGAGGGCACCGTCAAGGTGGAACTGACCGATAGCTCCATCACCTACGAGCCAGATGTGGAGCTGCCCGCCATCGGTTCCGATATCGACGTAACCAAGAAGAAGAACCGCATCCGCGTATCCGATGCTTCCGCTACGTTTAACGAGGACGGCTCTATCCATGTGTCCCTGACCTTCACCAACTACACCACCAACTGGATCACCGAGGAGACCAACTACATTAAGTATGGTTATTACAAGGGTAGCACCCGCAAGGGCACCAAAACCCTGTACATCGGCGTCATCGACACCAAGAAAAACAAGACCAAGACCTTTGAGTTTGACGTGCCCTATTACACCACCAAGGTGGCGATCACCTCCAGTAATATCGTTTATTGGACTGAGTGGGCATAACCCTGCCAAAACACCACAAACAGGTGCCGTGGTTTCCACGGCACCTGTTTTTCTAAAGGAAGGTATTGACTATGAGCATTGCTATCATCACCGGCGCCTCTGCCGGATTGGGCCGTTCTTTTTTTCATAGCCTGCTGACCCGCCACCCTGAGTTGAGCGGCATTTGGCTCATCGCTCGCCGCCGCGAGCGGCTGGAGGCGCTGGCGGCGGAGAGTCCCATCCCCGTCACCGTGCTGCCCTTAGATCTCATCGACCCCGCCTCCTACGACGTGCTGGGGGAGAAACTGGCGGCAGAGAAGGTGTCGGTTAAGATTCTTATCAACAATGCCGGTGTGGGCGAATTGGACAACGTGGCGGACAGCACCTGGCCGGTGCAGAGCCGTATGGTGGATCTCAACTGCCGCGCCCTCACCGCTGTCACCACCGTCTGTCTGCCCTATATGGAGCGGGGAGGCTACGTGCTGAATGTGTGTTCCATCGCCTCTTTCTGCCCCAATACCCGTATGACGGTGTATTCCTCCACCAAGGCTTACGTGATGAGCTTCACCAAGGGCCTGCGGGAGGAATTGAAGCCCCTGGGCATTAACGCTCTGGCGGTGTGCCCCGGTCCTATGAAGACCGAGTTTTTGGACGTGGCCAACATCACCGACCGCTCCAAGATGTTCAAGACCCTGCCCTACAGTGACCCCGACCGCGTGGCGGACCGTGCGGTGGTGCTGGCGGGCCGCGGACGGTGCGTCTACACCCCCTTGCCGTTATTTAAATTCTATCGGGTGTTGGCGAAGGTATTGCCCCACAGCATTATGATGAAATTCTGCAAAACGTGAGGTACTTGCCCTATGAACAACAAGAATTTAGGCTTCGGCTTGATGCGACTGCCTATGGCGGACGGTGGGGTGGACATCCCTGCCTGTACCGAGATGACCGACCGCTTTTTGGCGGCTGGGGGCACCTATTTTGATACCGCGCTGATGTATTGCGATAAGCAGTCCGAGTCGGCGGTGCGGGAATTCCTCACTTCCCGCTATCCGCGGGAGTCTTACACCTTAGCGACTAAGCTTCATTCCGCTTTTTTTAACTCGAAAGAGGAGCGGGATACGGTATTTTTCTCCCAGCTGGAGAAAACAGGGGTGGAATACTTCGATTACTACCTAATCCACGCCATCGACCGCAACTCCTATGAAAAATACACCGATTTAGACTGCTTTAACTGGCTGATTGACAAGAAAAAACAGGGTTTGGTGCGTCATATCGGTTTTTCTTTCCACGACAGCGCCGATTTTCTGGAGCGGGTTCTCACCGAGCACCCCGAAATGGAGTTTGTGCAGTTACAACTCAACTATTTGGACTGGGACAGCGAGGACGTCCAGTCCCGTCGGTGTTATGAGGTGGCCCGCCGCCACGGCAAGCCTATCGTGGTGATGGAGCCGGTCAAGGGCGGCACCCTTGCCACCTTGCCGGAACAAGCAGAGACCCTGTTTCGTACCGCTCATCCCGATTGGACCCCCGCCTCTTGGGCGCTTCGCTTTGTGATGGAGCTGCCCGGTGTAATGGCGGTGCTCAGCGGTATGAGCAATCGGGAACAGATGGAGGATAACCTGTTCACCGCCACCGATCCCGTATATCTCACCGAGGAGGATCACGCTCTCATTCGTCAGGTCGCCGCCATCCTCCGCGGTCAGGAGAGCATCCCCTGTACGGGGTGCGCCTACTGCGTCACCGATTGCCCTATGTCCATCCCGATTCCCCGTATGTTCTCCATCTATAATGAAGATCAGCAGATCTACGGCGGAAAGGACCACCCCGAGTGGAACGGCGCGGTGTGGACCCCCGCTATGACCTATTACGATAATTTGACCAAAGAGAACGGCAAAGCCTCCTCCTGCATCGGTTGCGGTGCCTGTGCCGAGGCCTGCCCTCAGCATTTGGACATTCCCGCCCTGCTGCAGACGGTGGCAAAGCGGTTTGAGGATTGACGTATGAAGGATATGAATCGCGCCCGTACCCTGCTGGATAAGGGAGCATACACTGTGGTGCTGTGCCGCGGTGATGAAACCTATACCGATACCCGCCGCGGGGTAGCGCCCTTACTGGCGTTACTGGACGCGGGCGCCGACGTCACCGCCTTTGCCGCCGCCGATAAGGTGGTGGGCAAGGCCGCCGCCTTTCTGTATCTGCGGCTGGGGGTGGGGGAGGTGCACGCAGGCGTCATCAGCGCCCCTTCTTACGACCTGCTGACCGCTAATGGAGTGGTTACCACCTACGATACCCTTGTTCCCGCCATCCGTAATCGGGCGGGGGATGGGTATTGCCCTATGGAGCAGGTGTGTCTGCCCCATACCGACCCCGCCATAGCGGAGACTGCCATCCGCGCACGCTTGGCGGAATTGATGAAATAGTAACCCCAAAAGGACAGGCATCGCCTGTCCTTTTTTGCAGAGTGGTGGTCTCGCACCAAAGTGGGATAAGGCTTGTAGGGGACGGTGCCCACACCGTCCCGGGACGATGTGGCATCGGCCCCTACCTCTCCGCACCCAAGGTGGGTAGAATCTGTAGGGCGGGGTTTGCTCCCGCCGTTTTTCGATATTGCCCCCTCTAAAAGCAGAACCCCTTGACTTTTCTTGCGAAGTGTATTATACTGATAATACACAAAGCTTGTGAGGAGGAAGGACTATGAAAAAATTATCCGTTATTACACTATGTTTTGCGGTGCTGATGGTACTCTCTTTGGTGGGGTGCGCCATCATCCCCGAGTCGCAATCCGACCCCACCACAACCACCACTACTACGACTACCGCCACTACTACCGTGCCGTCGGTTGCTCCGCTGGCTATGACGGTGGTAGCGGACGCCCCCGCGGGCGCACAGGTGTATACCGACCCCACTGTGGATGCGTGCAACTACACGCTAAAGTTTACGGCCAACGAGCCGCTCACCAATCTGCGGGTGATGACCATTTTCGACGCCACCTATCTGTTTGACGAAACGCTGTATACCCTGCCTGCGTTGGCGAAAGGGGAGAGCGTCTACGTGCGTACCTACGTCAACGATGCCACCCCCACCCGCGGTATCGCCGTCACCGACGCACAGGGCAAAACCTACTATTACCGCCCCACCTATTCCGGCAAGGACGGCTCCATCACGCTGAAAGAGCAGGAGCCCATTGCATTAGACGCAGATTCCGCTCAGTTCACGGATATTCAGGATTATCTGAACAAAACGGAAAACAACGGCTTTGTGGGTACGCTGAATCTGTATGATGCACCGCAGAAAGCTTCGTTGTATGCCATATTCTATGACGGCGCCGGCGTGGGTGAGTGGGGCTCGGCCCATTGGGATGACGCAGAAAAAGCCGCCGTGCTGGCTGCCTGCGGTTGGGACGAGTTCCACGTACCGGTGCTCAAGATTAAGGCGGCCGATGTGGAGCGGGTGTTGCAGGTAAAGTTGGGCGCGAGTTATGCACAGATGGAAAAGACCATGGAGGAGAACGGCTTTGGTTATGTGAAAGATTACGATGCCTATTACGATATGCATAGCGACACCAATTATCTACCGGTGGAGGTATCCACGGTCACACTGACCCCCGAAGGCTTCTATGTGGTGGAGTACACCCAACCCCATTTTGATGCAGATGAGCATCTGGTGGTCACCCTGCGTGCCAATAAGGAGGCGGGTTATCAATTCGTTTCCAACGTCAAAGTGATCGAGAAAAACTAACCCAAAAGGACAGGCAATGCCCGTCCCTACTCTCTCGTAGATCCACCACAATATATAGTGGTCATTTCACAACCAAACCACAAGATGACCACCACCTGTAAAGGTGGTTACACACTCTGTAATAAACACCCGAAAACCCGCTGAAATCAAGGGCTTTCGGGTGTTTTTTGTCGCAAAAAAGGGTCAAGATCCCATTGATTGCTTTACTGCACTAAAACAATATATGGAAAAATTTATACAAATTGTAATGGAAAGTACACAATATATTGTGGTTTTATGGTTGACATTATTATGCCCTGTGTGGTATACTGACAAGGCTCCCCCTTTTTTGGGGGTTAAGGAGTAAAGTATGAACATCCAAGGCTTTCAAAAATTAACCTTGCTGGATTACCCCGGGCGCACCGCCTGTACGGTGTTCACCGGCGGGTGTAATCTGCGGTGTCCCTTCTGCCACAATGCCGATCTGGTCCGCACTCCTGTTGCGGGACCCAATCTCACCGACGAGGTGCTCACTTACCTCGCACGGCGGCAGGGCATTTTGGACGGTGTGTGCATCACCGGCGGCGAGCCGCTGTTACAGCCCGATCTGACGGATTTTATCCGTAAGGTCAAGGAGTTGGGCTATGCGGTGAAACTGGATACCAACGGCAGTCTGCCGGACCGTCTGGCGGCACTGCTGGGCACGGGTCTGGTGGATTATGTGGCCATGGATGTGAAAAGCTCCCCCGCAGGCTATGCCGCGGCGGCGGGCACCGATGCGGACTGGTCGGTATACGACCGCAGCATCCGCATCCTGCGGGAGAGCGGGATACCCCACGAGTTCCGCACCACGGCGGTGAAGGGGATACACACCCCCGATGATTTCACCGCCATTGGCAAATGGCTGGCGGGCGCGTCGGCCTATTATATCCAACGCTTTGTGGATTCCGGTCGGTTGCTGGGGGCGGGTTATTCCGCTTTCTCCACAGACGAGATGGATCATCTGCTGAATGTTGTGCGGGAGCATATTCCCGCGGCGCAGTTGCGCGGCTGTTAACGTAAAAGAATGGAAGGAGAATGAGTATGTATCGCGTAAACAAACGAGACGGTAAAATTGTAGATTTTAATATTGCCAAAATCTCTGACGCCATTAAAAAGGGTTTTGATGCCTGTGGGCGGGAGTATAACGATAACATCATTGATTTTCTGGCGCTGAAGGTGACCTCCGACTACGAGCCTAAGGTAGAGAACGGTCTGGTAGCAGTTGAGGACATTCAGGACAGCGTGGAGACCGTATTGGTCCAGGCCGGCTACGCCGACGTGGCTAAGGCTTACATTCTGTACCGCCGTCAGCGGGAGAAGGTGCGTAACCTCAGCTCCACTATGCTGGACTATAAGGGCTTGGTGGATAACTATCTGAAGATCAACGACTGGCGCGTTAAGGAGAATTCCACCGTCACCTATTCCGTGGGCGGTCTGATTCTGTCCAACTCCGGTGCTATTACCGCCAACTACTGGCCCAGCGAGATCTATGACGACGAGATCGCTGCCGCCCACAAGAGCGGCGACATCCACCTCCACGACCTGTCTATGCTCACCGGCTATTGCGCCGGCTGGTCGCTGAAGCAGCTCATCCAGGAGGGTTTGGGCGGCATCCCGGGCAAGATCACATCTTCCCCCGCCGGTCACCTGTCCACCTTGTGTAACCAGATGGTCAACTTCTTGGGCATTATGCAGAACGAGTGGGCGGGCGCACAGGCCTTCTCCTCTTTCGATACCTATCTGGCTCCTTTCGTTAAGGTGGATAACCTGACCCAGAAAGAGGTCAAGCAGTGCATCCAGTCCTTCGTCTACGGCGTCAACACCCCCAGCCGTTGGGGCACCCAGGCGCCCTTCTCCAACATCACGCTGGACTGGACCGTGCCCAAGGATATGGAGAATATGCCCGCCATCGTGGGCGGCAAGGAGATGGATTTCACCTACGGTGATTGCGTCGAGGAGATGCGGATGGTGAACAAGGCCTTCATCGAGATTATGATCGAGGGCGACGCCAACGGCCGCGGCTTCCAGTACCCCATCCCCACCTATTCCATCACCCGCGACTTTGACTGGTCCGAGACCGAGAACAACAAGCTCTTGTTCGAGATGACCGCCAAGTACGGCACCCCCTATTTCTCCAACTACATCAACTCCGATATGGAGCCCAACGACGTGCGCTCTATGTGTTGCCGTTTGCGTCTGGATCTTCGCGAACTGCGTAAGAAATCCGGCGGCTTCTTCGGTAGTGGCGAGTCCACCGGCTCTGTGGGCGTGGTTACCATCAACCTGCCCCGTATTGCCTATCTGGCGCAGAACGAGGCGGATTTCTATGCCCGTCTGGATAAGCTGATGGATATTGCCGCCCGCTCGCTGAAGACCAAGCGTACCGTCATCACCAAGCTGATGGACAACGGCCTGTACCCCTACACCAAGCGGTATTTGGGCTCCTTTGATAACCACTTCTCCACCATCGGTCTGATCGGTATGAACGAGGTGGGTCTCAACGCTAACTGGCTGAAGGCTGACCTGACCAGCAAGAAGACTCAGGCCTTTGCCAAGGACGTGCTGAACCATATGCGGGAGCGTCTGTCCGACTATCAGGAGCAGTACGGTGACCTGTACAATCTGGAGGCTACCCCTGCCGAGTCCACCACCTATCGCTTCGCCAAGCACGATAAGAAGCACTATCCCGACATCATCACCGCCAATGAGAACGGCACCCCCTACTACACCAATTCCAGCCACCTGCCCGTGGGCTATACCGAGGATATCTTCTCTGCCCTGGACGTGCAGGATGAGCTGCAGACCCTGTATACCTCCGGCACCGTGTTCCACGCCTTCTTGCGTGAGAAGTTGCCGGATTGGCAGGCGGCCGCTGCGCTGGTGCGTAAGATCGCAGAGAACTATAAACTGCCCTATTACACTATGTCTCCCACCTACTCGGTGTGCTCGGAGCACGGCTATTTAGAGGGCGAGCAGTACACCTGCCCCCATTGTGGTAAGGAGGCTGAGGTGTACAGCCGTATCACCGGCTACTACCGCCCCGTCAAGAACTGCAACGACGGTAAGAGCCAGGAGTTCAAGGATCGTAAGACCTACGATGTAGAGAACTCCGTGTTGACCCACGAGGGTCCCAAGTCTGAGGATAGCGATTGCGGTTGTAACGAGTCCGCCGTGGCAGACGGCATCTACTTGTTCACCACCGCCACCTGCCCCAACTGCAAGATTGCGGTGCCTATGCTGGATAAGGCGGGCGTCCCCTACGTCAAGCTGTTGGCTGAGGAGAACGTTGATTTGGTCAACGCCTTGGGCATTAAGCAGGCTCCCACTCTGGTGGAGATCGCCGGCGGTGCCGCAGAGAAATACGTGGGCGTCAGCGAGATCAAGAAGTATATCCAGTCCAAGTAATAACAAACTACATGCAGGGTGGGCCCACTGCCCACCCTGCTTATTTGTGAGGTAACCATTATGTACGATATCATCATCATCGGTGCGGGTCCTGCGGGACTCACCGCCGCTATCTATGCCCGCCGCGCCAATAAATCCGTCCTGTTGCTGGAAAAGGGCGCTTTCGGCGGTCAGATCACCTTCTCCCCTAAGGTGGAGAACTATCCCGGCTTTGCCTCTCTGTCCGGCAGCGAGTTGGCGGATCATTTCGTAGAGCAAGCCTTGGGTCTGGGCGCGGATGTGGAGATTGAAACCGTCACCGGCATCGAGGACAAGGGCACCCACAAGGTAGTGCTCACCGAAGATGGTGCCGCCTATGAGGGCAAGGCGGTGATTATCGCCGCCGGTGCCCGTCACCGCCATCTGGGGTTGCCTAACGAGGACACCCACATCGGCGAGGGCATTTCCTTCTGCGCCGTGTGCGATGGCGCATTCTATAAGGATAAGACTGTGGCGCTGGTGGGCGGTGGCAACTCCGCCCTGCAGGAGGCGATCCTGCTGTCCGAAACTTGTCAAAAGGTGGTTGTGGTGCAGAATCTGGACACCCTCACCGGCGAGCAGGCTTTGCAGGAGATTGTGGCTAAGCGGGAAAATGTGGAGGTGCTGTTGGGCACCGTAGTGGAGGCTCTGCCCGCCACTACACCCCTCACGAGCATCACCCTGCGCCGCGTAGCGGATGGTCACGTGTATGATTTAGCCGTGGACGGCGTGTTTGTAGCCATCGGTCTTCAGCCGGAGAACGACGCTTTCGCATCCGTGGCGGCGCTGGACGAGCGTGGCTATGTGGATGCGGGTGAGGATTGCCTGACCCGCACCCCCGGCGTGTTTGTGGCGGGGGATTGCCGCCGCAAGGAGGTGCGTCAGGTGGCTACCGCCACCGGTGACGGCGCCGTGGCGGCTTTGGCGGCCTGCCGCTACATCGACAGTCTGTAATACTGAAAGAAAAATATACAAACAGTAAAACCGCCAAGGCAACGCCTTGGCGGTTTTTGCTATGGGTTACTGTATGTTATTCAGCAGGGCGCCGATGGTCTCGTACACCTCGCGGTAGTGGCGGAAGAAAATTATTCGAATATGACCGGCGGAAGTGCCAATGTGCAGGAATCGAAAAATGCCGATATCTACTGCAGAGATGCGATTCAGCGGCAGGCTTATCCGACGCCAGAAGATGCCCTTATACAGCACGCGTTTGGTGGTAACGGTAATGCGGAACAGATTAAAGAACATACCGCGCTCCAGCACCACCTTCTCACCCTCACCGGTGGGGATGGATACAGCGGCAGTGGGAGCGATCTGCTCGATCTGGGGTGCGGTGGTTTGCGTCTTTTTGGATTTGCGCACGGCAGAGATAATACCCATCACTGCGCCGGCAACGGCCAAGGAGCCACCGACAAAGATGGCGAGCCACAGATAACCATCGTAGTCCTCCATCGCGTAGGAAAAGGCGTTGTCGTAACAGCAATAGGAACAGTACTCGCTACTGTACGCGCTATCGTAATGGCTCCAGTACATATGATCGTGATTGTTGTATCTGTCCATTCCTGCCGAAATGGGGCCTATGAACGTTAGTAACATACCTAACACCACTGCCACGGCACAGACGATGATGGTCTTGCCGAATTTAGACCGTTTCTTGTTTTCGCTCATTTTTATATTCCTCCTAAAAATAAAAAGGTGCGCAGCCGAAGCCACGCACCGAAAAATGCATTGCTCCGATTGCTGCGACACAAGTTCCAGACCCTTTTGAGGATGCAAGAACAGAGAATGCATTTTTACCGAAGTAAAAATACATCCTCAAAACGAGTCCCATTAACTTGTGTCGCACCCTCAGTATACCATAGCCTGTTTCATTTGTAAAGTGGCGGTTTTGGGATGACGTAGGGGGGTGCTTATTCTTTTTGCCGTTTTTGTGAACTTTTTGTCAGGTGGGTTGCACTTTTTGAAAATCTATGTTATAATGTTCCAAATAACCATACGTAACCCCTGTGTAACCAAGAAAAGAGGTACCCCCTATGAAACGATCCTATTCCGAAATCACCCCCTATATTGCCCAGATGGCGCAGTTCTCCACCGAGCACAACGGTATCGTGCCGGAGATGTACGCCCAGCATCAGGTCAATCGGGGTCTGCGCGATATGAACGGCCGCGGCGTGGTCACCGGTCTGACCGAGATATCCACCGTCAACGCCAAGCGTATGGGGGAGGATGGTCAGCTCCATTCCATTCCCGGTGAGTTATTCTACCGCGGTTATAACGTAAAGGATCTGGTGGCAGGCTTCCAAAAGGACAACCGTTTCGGCTTTGAGGAGATCATCTATCTGCTCCTGTTCTCCGAGCTGCCGGATGAGGGCGAACTATTGCGCTTCCGTCGCGAGATGGCTCAGTGCCGCACCCTGCCCACCTCTTTCGTCCGTGATATGATCCTCAAGGCCCCCGGTCGGGATATGATGAACATTCTGTCCCGTTGCGTGCTGGCCCTGTATACCTACGACGAGAACCCCGACGACATTTCGGTGGCCAATGTCCTGCGTCAGTGCCTGCAGCTGATTTCTGTGTTCCCCATGCTGGCGGTGTACAGTTATCAGTCCTATCAGCACTATCATCAGGATAAGAGTCTGTTCATCCATATGCCCCGCCCCGATTACTCCATTGCGGAGAATCTGCTGCACCTGCTTCGTGAGGACAGCAAGTTCACCCCTCTGGAGGCCAAGGTGCTGGATCTGGCGCTGGTGCTCCACGCCGAGCACGGCGGCGGTAACAACTCCACCTTCACCACCCACGTGGTCACCTCCTCCGGCACCGATACCTATTCGGCGGTGGCGGCGGCATTGGGCAGCCTGAAGGGTCCCCGTCACGGCGGCGCCAACATTAAGGTGGTGCGGATGTTCGACGATATGAAGGAGAACATCGACACCACCGACGACGCGCAGGTGCGGGATTATCTCAGCCGTCTGCTGGACAAAAATGCTTTTGACCGTGCGGGTCTGATCTACGGTATGGGTCACGCCATCTATTCCATCTCCGACCCCCGTGCCGAGGTACTGCAGGAGTGCGCCAAGGCGTTGGCCATCGCCAAGGGCTGCGAGGAGGAGTACGCTCTGTACGAGCGGGTGGCCAAGATGGCCCCCGAGATCATTGCCGAGAAGCGCAAGATATACAAGGGTGTCAGCCCAAACGTGGACTTCTATTCCGGTCTGATCTATCGGATGCTGGATCTGCCCGGCGAATTATTCACCCCCCTGTTCGCAGTAGCGCGTATTGCGGGCTGGTCCGCCCACCGCATCGAGGAGATTCAGAACGCAGGCAAGATCATCCGTCCCGCCTACATCAGCGTGAAGGACGATCGGGAATACGTGCCTATGCCCGACCGCCTGAAACTGTAATACGCATAATAAAGCCGCTGTCCGTGACGGACAGCGGCTTTTTGCGTGCATATCACACCATTTTCTCCTGCTTCACCTTTTTATCAATGACATGGCGGGAGGCTAGCTCTTTGTGGATATCCTCCAGGCTGATACCCATCTCGATCATCAGCACCATCACGTGATAGCACAGGTCAGCGATTTCATAGATGGTCTCGGCTTTGTCATCCGACTTGGCGCCGATGATGACCTCAGTACATTCCTCGCCCACCTTTTTCAGAATCTTGTCCAGACCCTTCTGGAACAGATAGGTGGTATAACTGCCCTCCTTGGGGTTCTCTTTACGGCCTACCAGCATCTCCATCAGAGCCTCCAGCGAGAACTCGTGGCGCTCGTCGCTCTCCCATACGGGGTTGTGGAAGCAACTGTCCTCCCCCTTGTGGCAGGCGGGACCCTCTTTATCTACTACCACCACCAGTGCGTCCCCGTCGCAGTCGGCGGTGATGGACACAATGTGCTGGTAGTTGCCGCTGGTCTCGCCCTTGAGCCACAGTTCCTGACGGGAACGGCTCCAGAAGCAGGTCAGCCCCTTTTCCATAGAGATCTTCAGGCTCTCCTCGTTCATATAGGCCACGGTCAGCACCTTTTTGGTGATAGAATCCACCACCACGGCAGGAATCAGACCATTTGCGTCAAATTTCAAGTTCTTTACGTCAATCATACTGTATTCTCCTCTCACAGCCGTGCGGGGATACCCGCCGCCGCCATTTGTTGTTTCAGATCGCTGATAGCCACCTCTCCAAAGTGGAAGATGGAGGCCGCCAACCCCGCATCCACCCCGGGCAGGGTGTTGAACAGGGTAATAAAGTCTTGGATATTGCCGGCGCCACCGCTGGCAATAACGGGGACGTTCACCGCGTCGCACACAGCTTTTAGCATTTCTAAATCAAAGCCGCCCTTGACACCGTCGGTGTCGATGGAGTTCACCACGATCTCGCCTGCGCCGTTGTCCACGCACCGCTTGATCCATTCTATCGCTTCCATCCCCGTGTTTTCCCGTCCGCCTTTGGCAAAGACGCGGAACACGCCGTCCACCCGCTTAATATCCGCGGACAGCACCACGCACTGGTCGCCGTACAGCTTAGCGGCCTCGTACACCAGTTGGGGGTTGCGGATGGCGCCGGAGTTAACACTGACCTTGTCTGCGCCGCACCCCAGCACACGCTCAAAATCCGCCACGGTGTTGATGCCGCCGCCCACTGTCAGGGGGATGAATACCTGCCGTGCGGTTTCGCACAGGATGTCGGTGAACAGCCGCCGCCCCTCGGCGGATGCCGTAATGTCGTAGAACACCAGTTCATCCGCCCCGTTGTCGCTGTAATATTTCGCCAGCTCAATGGGGGAGGATACGTCGTGGAGTCCCTCAAAATTCACCCCTTTTACCACACGCCCGTCGCGGACGTCCAGACAGGGAATAATACGTTTGGTAATCACTTTTGCACCACCTCACAGGCTTCTTTTAAGTTGATGGCGCCGATGTAGTACGCCTTACCGATGATGGCGCCGTACAGACCCGTCTGAGCCAAGCGGGTCACGTCCTCCATGGAGGATACACCGCCGCTGGCCACAATCTGCAGGGTGGGGAATTGCTCCTGCAACTGTTGGTACAGGTCGTGGTTGGTGCCTTGCATGGCACCGTCCTTGGATATATCGGTGACGATGAGGGTTTTAACCCCCATATCCTGCATCTGTCGGCAGAAGGTCACCGCATCCAAGGCGGATTTCTCGGTCCATCCTTTCACCGCCACGTAGCCGTCCTTCAGGTCTACGCCTACCGCGATTCTTTCGCTGTAGACTGCCACCGCCTCACGGACAAAATCGGGGTTTTCCACCGCGGCGGTGCCCAAGATGACGCGGTCTAACCCCGCATCCATATAGGTCTTTACCACCGCCATATTCCGCACACCGCCGCCGATCTCGCAGAACAGACCGCTCTGCTCCTTAATGCGGATGACGGTGTCCAGGTTGGGGGTGGTGCCGCTCTTGGCACCCTCTAAGTCCACGATGTGGATGTATTTTGCCCCCGCGGCGGCAAAATCCTTTGCCACGGCGGTGGGGTCGTCGTTATAGACGGTCAGTTGGTTATAGTCCCCCTTATATAGGCGGACCGCCTTGCCCTCGTACAGGTCAATGGCAGGAAATAGGTACATAACAAGAGCTCCTTATTCTTCAGTAACAGGGGTAACAACGGGGTTGCCCATAGCGTCAACCAGCACGGTCAGACCGCCGCTGTAGCCGCTGTTGATATAGAGATAGTTGACGCCGGTCTGTTTATCCACCAGCACGTAGGAGCCGATGGAAAAACCGCTCTGCTTTTCTTTTATGATAAAGCGATTGTCTTTTTTTGCCATAATGCACACCTCTTACAGTTCACAGAATGCTTTTAAGATGGACAGACCCACCTTGCCGCTTTTTTCGGGGTGGAACTGGCATCCGTAGACGTTGCCCTTTTCCACCGATGCGGTGAGGGGGGCGCCGTACTCCGCGGTGGCGGTCACCGCATCGTCGCAGTCAGCGGCGTAGTAGGAATGGACGAAATACACGCAGTCACCCTCGCTCAGATACTTGAACAGGGCGCTTTTTTCACCCACAAAGGTCAGCGCGTTCCATCCGATGTGGGGCACTTTGTAATCGGCGGGGATCACATCCCGTATGGGGCGCACTGCACCGGGGATCAGACCCAGGCCCTCGTGCTCGCCGTATTCGTAGCTTTTGTCAAACAGCAGTTGCATACCTAAGCAGATACCCATAATGGGTTTGCCCGCGGCGGCCTGTTGCCGCACCACCTGCGCCATGCCGCTGTCCCGCAGTTTGCGGGCGGCATCCTCAAAGGCGCCCACCCCCGGCAGGATAATGCGGTCGGCGGCGTCGATCACGGCAGGATCGGCGGTGACCACCGCCTCGGCGCCGATGGCGGCGAAGGAACTTTTCAGCGAGAACAGGTTGCCTACGCCGTAGTCAATGATGGCGATCATTGCAGCACCCCCTTAGTGGAGGGGATGGCATCCGCAAAGCGGGTGTCGATAGCCACCGCGTCCCGCAGGGTGCGGGCTACCGACTTAAAGGTGCCCTCGATAATGTGGTGGCTGTTGGTGCCCGCCAGCATACGGATGTGGAGGGTGGCCCCCGCGTTACGGACAAAGCCCAGCCAGAATTCCTGCACCAGTTCCGTATCAAAGTTCCCCACTTGTTTCGTGGGGATGGGCAGATCATAGCTCAGTCCGTCGGTGATATACACCTTTTCGTCGGGGATAGGCAGCTCATAACCCAGAAAATCACGACCGGACAGGTCCACCGCCGACAGAATCAGACTTTCGTCCATCGGCAGTACGCAACTGCCGTAGCGATAAATGCCCTTTTTATCTCCCAGCGCCTGCGCGAAGGCGGAGCCCAGGGCAATACCGATGTCCTCCACCGTGTGGTGGTCGTCCACGTAGGTATCTCCCACACAGGTTAAGGTCAGGTCAAAGCCGCCGTGTTTGGCAAACAGGGTCAGCATATGATCCAAAAACCCACACCCACTGTCAATGGTGGATTTACCCGCACCATCCAGGTTGAGGGTTAAGTTAATATCCGTTTCCGCCGTTTTACGGGCGATGGTGGCTGTTCTCATAGGTTATTCCTCCAATATGGATTGGATGGCGGTCAGCAGAGCCTCCATTTGCTCCCGACTGCCGATGGTGATGCGGTTATACTCCCGCAGACGCACCGTGTCAAAGTGGCGCACCAGAATACCGCGGTCTTTTAGTTTCAGATACAGGTCCTTGCCGCGGATGGCGGGATGGGTGGCGAACAGGAAGTTGGCCGCCGAGGGTAGCACCGCAAAGCCCATTTCGGTGAGCTTTTGGGCGGTGTAGTCCCGATTTTCCATCACAGCGCGGCAGTTGCGGGCGGTTTCATCCTCATTTGCCAACTGTCCCAGTCCCGCCGCCATGGTCATACGGTTGATGTTGTAGGGGTTGGTGGAATACCGCAGGGTCTCCAGATCCTGTATCAGGGCGGGGCAGGCGAAGCCGAAACCCAGCCGCGCTCCTGCCATGGAGCGGGATTTGGAGAAGGTCCCCGTCACCAGCAGGTTATCGTATTTTCGCACCAGCGGCGCACAGCTGACGCCGCCGAAGTCCACGTAGGCTTCGTCCACCACCACCACTGTATCGGGGTTGGTGGCTACGATGTCCTCGATCTGTGCCACTGTCAGCGGGATGCCGGTGGGGGCGTTGGGGTTGGCGATGAAAATCGCTTTACCCAGTGCGCGGTAGTCGGACAGATGGATGGTGAAATCCTCCTGCAGGGGAATCTCCACGTAGGGCACGTTGTACAGTTCCGCAAACACCTTATAGAATCCGTAGGTGATGTCGGGAAAGGCTGCCCCGTGGTCACAGTAGGCCATAAAAGCAAAGGAAAGCACCTCGTCCGACCCGTTGGTGACAATCACCTCGTCGGCGGTCAGCCCGTGGATGGCCCCCAACTTTTCCCGCAGTTGGCGGCAGGTGGGGTCGGGGTAGAGTTGCAGGCTTGCCGCCGCCTCCGCCGCCGCTTTCTGCGCCGTGGCAGAGGGAGGGAAGGGACTCTCGTTGGTATTCAGTTTGATATATTGCTTATCCAGCGGCTGTTCCCCCGGGGTATAGGGGGTCAGTTCTGCAAATTTATCGCTGAAAAATCGGCTCATTGTATATCACTTCTCTAATCGTATTACCGCGCTTTTGGCGTGGGCGGTGAGCCCCTCTTTTTCGGCAAAGAAGGCCACGTCCTCTGCCACCTTTTCCAGTGCGGAGCGGGTAAAGTAGCTGTACTGGGTCTTTTTGACAAAATCGTCCACAGACAGGGGGCTGGAGAATTTGGCGGTGCCGCCGGTGGGCAGGGTGTGGTTGGGGCCCGCCAGATAGTCGCCCAGCGCCTCGGGGGTGTTGCGGCCCATAAAGATGCTGCCCGCGTGGCGGATGGCATCCAGATAGTCAAAGGGGTTATCCACACACAATTCCAAATGTTCGGGTGCCAGTTCGTTGGATACTTCAATGGCGGCCCACAGGTCGTCAGCAACAATGATCTTGCCGTTGCGGTCGATACTCTCGCGGGCGATGTCCGCGCGGGAGAGCAGAGGGATCTGCACCTCCAGCTCGGCCTGTACCGCCGTCGCCAGCTCCATACTGTCGGTGACCAGCACCGCACTGGCAAGGCGGTCGTGCTCCGCCTGACTCAGCAGGTCGGCGGCCACGCAACGGGGATCGGATGCGCCGTCGGCGACGATGAGGATCTCACTGGGACCGGCGATCATATCAATGGATACCACGCCAAACACCTGTTTTTTGGCCTCCGCCACAAAGGCGTTGCCGGGGCCCACGATCTTATCCACCTTGGGCACACTCTCGGTGCCGTAGGCCAGGGCGGCCACGGCTTGTGCGCCGCCCAGTTTGAATATCTTATCCACACCCGCGATGGCGGCGGCGGCTAAGATAACGGGATTGATTTTGCCGTCTGCACCGGGGGGAGAGACCATCACCACCTCCGGCACGCCGGCGATTTTGGCGGGGATGGCGTCCATCAGCACGGTGGAAGGGGAGGCGGGGGTGCCGCCGGGCACGTACAGACCTGCGCGATCCACGGGGATCACCTTTTGCCCCATCACAATGCCGGGACGGTCGTTGATGATAAAGGAGTTACGCACCTGCTTTTCGTGAAAGGCGCGGATATTGTCGGCGGCGGTCTTCAAAATTTCAATAAACCGCGGCTCCACCAGACCCAGCGCCTCCTCGATCTCCGCGGGGGAGACCTGCAGGCTGTCCAACTTAGCCTTGTCAAACTTTTCGCAGTATTCGTACAGGGCGGCGTCGCCGCGGGCGCGGACGTTGTCGATGATGTCTGCCACGATGCCCGCCACGTCCACGGTGGGCACCACGCGGGCAAAGATTTCTTCGTTGGCAACCTCGCCGTATTTCAGTATCTTAATCATAGGTATCACTCCATCAGGGATTTCATTTGGGTCAACAGCCGCTCAATGGGCTTGCTTTTAAATTTAAAGGAGGCGGTGTTGGCAATCAGTCGCGCGCTGATGGGCACGATGGTTTCAATAACCTCCAGATCGTTTTCTTTCAGGGTGATGCCGGTCTCCACGATGTCAACGATGACGTCGGAAAGTCCTAAAATGGGGGCGATCTCAATGGAACCATTGAGGTGGATGATGTCGATATCTCGCCCCTGTGTCGCGTAATGATCGCGGGCGATGCGGGAAAACTTGGTGGCTACCCGCAGGGTGCGGGTGGGGTCGTCGCGGAATGTTTTCTGCGCCGCCACCGCCATACGGCATTTGCCGATGTCCAGGTCCAGCAGTTCGTACACGCGGGGACGGTATTCCAGCAGAATATCCTTGCCCGCCACACCGATGTCCGCGGCACCCCGCTCTACGTAGATGGCTACGTCGGAGGGCTTGACCCAGAAATAGCGGACCCCCGCTTCTTCGTTTTCAAATATCAGTTTGCGGTTTTGTTCCTCGATGGAGGGGCAGGGGAAACCCGCCGCTTTGAACATACCGTATACTTTTTCACCCAGTCGCCCTTTGGGCAGGGCCACGTTCAGCATCTCTTTCACAGGGGTTTCACCTCGCCGTCTTTAAACCGGCAGATGCGCCGGTAGGATAATTTGTCGGGAATTTCCTTTTGTAGGGCCACACTGCCCTCTTGCCGCAGGGTGTCGGCGGCGGCGTACAGAGCCGCCAGATCGGCACTCTCGTCGTACAGCAGTAGGGTGTCTACGTCGTAGGCGGTCTTGTTGTTATCCCGACCCAGACGGTCCAGATACACTGCAAAGCCTACTGCACCGCCGCCGCGGCCCATCTGCCGCATCAGCTGATCGTACTGTCCGCCGGAGAGTACGCTGTCGGGGGCGCCTGCCACAAAGCCTTTGAACACGATGCCGTTGTAGTACCGCCCCGCGGCCACCACGCTGAAATCAATGCGGAGCATATCCGCATATTCGCTGTCCGCAAAGGCGGCGGTGATCCGCTCCAGCTGTGCCAGCGCCGCGCTGTCACCCAGCAGGGCGGTCAGGCGGGGCAGGGCATCGGCGGGGGTGCCGTAGATGCCCACCATCTGTACCAGTGTATCGGCGGTGGCGGCGGGGATGCCGTAGGTGTCGCACACAGCTTTCAGCTCGTGGGCGTTCTTCTCACGGATACAGCGGTAGATAGCGGATGCGGCCTCCTCGGTGGGGGATACGGGATTCAGAATATCCTCGATCACCCCGCGGTGGGCGATGTCCAGCACCGCTCGGGGTGCCACGCTCCGCAGACTGGCGGCGGCCAGCCGCAGCACCTCGTACAGGGTGGCCTCGTCGATGTCGCCCATGCACTCCAGACCCGTCTGGAGGATCTCCTTAAAGCAGTGGGCGTCCTCGGATACGCGGTAGACGTTCTCGTTATAATACACCTTGCGGACACAGCCGGGGCGGTGCTTACTGTTCTTGATGATAGAGAGGGTGACGTCGGGCTTGAGCGCCATCAGCTTGCCGTCGGTGTCGGTGAAGGTGATGACCCCTTCGGAAATCAGAAAATCCTTATTCCGCACATACAGGTCGTATTCCTCAAACTTGCTCATTTTATAGGGGGCATAGCCGTAGCTTTCGTACAGCTCCCGCAGGGCGAACACCGCCTGCTCCTCCCGTCGATAGGTGCAACTCATAGATTTCCCTCCTCCTTTAGTCGGTCGATGGCCGCCCGATAGCCGCCGGCGCCGTAGTTTAAGCATTTGCTGACGCGGCTGATGGTGGCGGTGGAGATGCCCACCTGCTCGGAGATGGTCTGATAGCCTGCGCCCTCATCCAGCAGAATGGCGGCGTCCAGCCGCTGAGCCATATCCTGCACCTCTTTGATGGTGCAGACGTCCTCAAAGAATTTCTGACAGTCCTCCTCGTTCCGGAGCGCCAGGATGGCGGCGAACAGACGGTGGATGGACGGTGTGTTAAAGGGAGCCATACAAACCCCTCCTTTCACTTTATCGCTTTGCTATTTTACCACTTTATCTCGATAAAGTCAAGGGGTATTTTTGAGAAATTTTATTATATTACCATAAATAAAAAAGGACACACCGACGGGTGTGCCCTTTTGAGATGCATATATTTTTGTGGCTGCTCCTGTCAGGCTCGAACGGACGCCGTGACTTTGGCTACGCCAAAGTCAGCAAGTTTCCTGCCTGCGGCAGAAAACGTTGCCCTAATACTTAATCATGATGTCGTCAAGCAGATAGGAAAAACAAAAAGAAAAGACACACCATCCGGTGTGTCTTTTCTGTTCGTATTTTATACCATAAAATACGAACAGAACATTTTAATATTTTAGTCGTTAGTTCGATTCTGGGTGGCAAATAAGAACCAATTTCAAAATAAAACCAATCTAAATACTTGATTTCCTCATAATCATTCCAAAGAAAAATGATATTCTAGAAATTCGTTAATTTCCTTAATTTCATTTGCATTTGTTTCACAAATATAATCAAGATCAGGAGCAT
>JAZNUN010000014.1:0-16587 GCA_045592345.1 Acutalibacteraceae bacterium
CGCTCCTTCAGGTCGGTGATGGAGGAGGCCAGGCAGAACACCGCCATAATCTCGCTGGCAACGGTGATGTCAAAGCCATCCTCACGGGGGACGCCGTTGGGCTTGCCGCCCATACCGTCCACGATAAAGCGGAGCTGACGGTCGTTCATATCCACACACCGCTTCCAGGTGACGCGGCGCACGTCGATGCCCAAGGCGTTGCCCTGCTGGATGTGGTTATCCAGCATAGCCGCCAACAGGTTGTTAGCGGCACCGATGGCATGGAAATCGCCGGTGAAGTGCAGGTTGATATCCTCCATAGGCACCACCTGAGCATAGCCGCCGCCGGCGGCTCCGCCCTTGACACCGAACACGGGGCCCAGAGAGGGCTCGCGCAGGGCCACGGTGACATCCTTGCCGATGCGGCGCAGACCGTCTGCCAGACCGATGGTGGTGGTGGTCTTACCCTCCCCCGCAGGGGTGGGGGTGATGGCGGTGACCAAAATCAGTTTGCCGTCGGGACGGTTGGACTCCTCCAGCAGGGAGAGGTCGATCTTCGCCTTGTAATTGCCGTACTGCTCAATGTACTTTTCATTCACGTGGGCGGTGGCCGCAATCTCGCGAATGTGTTTCATTGCACATTCCTGTGCGATCTGAATATCGGTTTTGTAAGCCATAGGTGAACACTCCTTTGTTGAAATTAGGGTGGACGGGAGGGCGCAGAGGCCCTCCCCTACGGGTCCTATCCGGATGGGATGGAAATCAGCCCCCCTCTCCGAGGGAGGTGGCATTTGTGAAGCAAATGACGGAGGGAGTTTTCTTTCCGTCACCTGTCAGTGGTAACTCCCTCAGTCACGGCGTTGCCGTGACAGCTCCCTCGAAGAGGGAGCCTTCGGGCGGCAGGTTGCCGCCCCTGCCATTCGCAGTTTCTGCTTTATCCCTTAAAATACTTGACAGCGGCCTCAAACATACGGATGTCGTAGTTACCGGGCACGTTCTTATACAGACCGTCGGCGATACGCTCGCTGTGACCCATCTTACCGAACACGCGGCCGTCGGGGCTGGTGATTCCCTCAATAGCGAACAGAGAGCCGTTGGGGTTGAAGTCGATGTTGGCGGTAGGTTTGCCCTCCAAATCCACGTACTGGGTGGCGATCTGTCCGTTCTCAGCCAGTCGGAGCGCCAGTTCGGGGTCGCAGAAGAACTTACCCTCGCCGTGGGAGATGGGTACGTTGACCACGTCGCCTACCTGCATTAAGCTCAGCCAAGGGGACTTTACGGAGGCAATGCGGGTGTGGACAATGCGGGACTGGTGGCGGTTGATGTTGTTGAAGGTCAGGGTGGGACAGGTTTCATCGGTATCAATGATCTTGCCGTAGGGAACCAGACCCAACTTAATCAGCGCCTGGAAGCCGTTGCAGATACCGCACATCAGACCGTCGCGGTTGTCCAGCAGATCGGTGACCGCCTCTTTCACCGCGCCATTACGGAAGAAGGCGGTAATGAACTTAGCGGAGCCGTCCGGCTCGTCACCGCCGGAGAAGCCGCCGGGGACGAAAATGGCCTGGGCGTCCTTGACCTTCCTGGAGAAGGCGTCCACACTGCCCGCCACATCGTCCGCGGTGAGGTTACGCACCACGAAAATCTCCGGCTCGGCACCGGCACGCTCTACGGCGCGGGCAGAATCGTACTCGCAGTTGGTGCCGGGGAACACGGGAATGAGGATCTTGGGTTTTGCCACCTTAATGGCGGGGGCGAGGGTGCTCTTCCCCTCGTAAGAGAAGGTAGGCTGGATGGATCTATCCTCCATCGCCTTGGTGGGATACACATCCTCTAAGGTGGCGGTGTTTAGGGCATACAGTTCGTCAATGGTGGCGGTGTCGCCGTCCAAATCGATGACGCCGTCATCGGTGGTGACACCCAGACGCAGGACGCCGGGCAGAGAAATCTCCTCGGCCGTCTCAGCGATAATGAAATCGGGGAAGGATAGGTGCCAGTTCTCCTCCAGACCCGCCTCGGACCTAAAACCGATGTGGTTACCGAAGGACATCTTCATAATGCCCTCCGCCAGACCGTGCTCCACCGCCCAGGCGGACAGCACCTTGCCCTGCTGACATAGGGTGTGGAACTGCTCCCACCCAGCCTTGACGCTGTCGGCGGTCTCCTCGGCAGGACCGAAGACGTATACGGGGTTACCCGCCGCCTTAAACTCGGGGGTAATCACGTCATTTTTGTTAATGGGGGCGATGGCGAAAGAAATCACCGTGGGGGGCACGTCCAAGTCAAGGAAAGTGCCGGACATAGAGCCCTTACCGCCGATGGCGGCGGCACCCAGCTCCAACTGGGCGTCCAGCGCACCTAACAGGGCGGCAAAAGGCTTACCCCAACGGGCAGGCTCGGTTTTCAGTTTCTCAAAGAACTCCTGCAGAGTGAGATATGCCAATTTATAATCACAGCCGGCGGCCACCAATTTGGCCACGGAGGAGAAAACAGCGGCGTGGGCACCGGTGTAGGAGTCCACCGACAGGTGGTCGGGGTTACAGCCCCACGCAAAGACGCTGGCGGTGTCGGTGGTCTGACCCGGCAGCATAGGCAGGGTAGCCGCCATAGACTGGGTGGGGGTCAGCTGACGCTTACCGCCGTAGGGCATCGTAACACTACCCGCGCCGATGGTGGAATCGAACCGCTCCACTAAGCCCCGCTTCTCGGCGGTGTGCAGGTCGGCGGCCATCTCACGCAGGTTGGCGTACAGGGGCTTGCTCAATACGGACAGGTCCTTTGCGGTAACCTCAATGTCGGCGTGCTTGACAGCGCCGTTGGTATCCAGAAAAGCACGGGACAGGTCGGCAATGGTCTGCCCCTTCCAGGTCATCACCATACGCTCCTCCTCGGTGACCACCGCCACGCGGTAGGCCTCCAGGTTCTCGGCCTGAGCCAGAGCGATAAACTTGTCCGCATCCTCGGCGGCAACCACAACAGCCATACGCTCCTGAGATTCGGAAATGGCGATCTCGGTGCCGTCCAAACCGTCGTATTTCTTACGCACCGCGTCCAAATCAATACGCAGACCGGGGGCCAGCTCACCAATGGCAACAGACACGCCGCCGGCGCCGAAGTCATTGCACCGCTTAATGAGGCGGGTGACGGCAGGATCGCGGAACAAGCGCTGAATCTTGCGCCCCTGGGGGGCGTTGCCCTTTTGTACTTCAGACGCCATCGTGGTGAGAGATTTCATATTATGGCTCTTACTGGAGCCGGTAGCGCCGCCGATGCCGTCGCGACCGGTACGACCGCCCAGCAAAACCACCACGTCGCCGGGGGCGGGACGCTCACGGCGCACGTTATAGGCGGGGGCAGCGGCAACCACCGCGCCGCACTCCAACCGCTTGGCTACAAAACCCTCGTGGTACAACTCTGCCACGTGACCCGTCGCCAAACCGATCTGGTTGCCGTAGGAGGAATAACCTGCCGCGGCGGTGCGGCAGATGGTGCGCTGGGGCAGTTTGCCCGCCAAGGTCTCCCCCACGCTCTTACGGGGGTCACCCGCACCGGTGACACGCATCGCCTGATGGACGTAGGCGCGACCCGACAGGGGATCGCGGATGCAACCGCCGATACAGGTGGCGGCGCCGCCGAAGGGCTCGATCTCGGTGGGGTGGTTGTGGGTCTCGTTCTTAAACATTAGCAACCAATCCTGCTCTTCGCCGTTGACCGTGGCGGTCAGGTGGATGGAACAGGCATTGATCTCTTCGGATTCATCCAATTCGGGGGTCAGACCACGCTTTTTCAGCACCTTAGTTGCCAGGGTGGCGATATCCATCAAGGTCTGAGGGCGAGCGGCGGCCTTTTCCTCGCCGTACACCTCCACGCGGGCTTCTAAATACCGCTCATAGGCCTCCTGCACCGCAGGGTCGTGGATCTCCACCTTGTCAAAATGGGTGGAGAAGGTGGTGTGGCGGCAGTGATCGGACCAATAGGTATCCACCACGCGGATCTCGGTGATGGTGGGGTCGCGTTTTTCCTCGTCACGGAAGTAGTTTTGCAGGAATTTTAAGTCGTCCAGATCCATAGCCAGACCCAGCTCGTCCAACAGAGCGGTCAGGGCGGTCTCGTCCATACCGATAAAACCGTCGATAGTGGCTACGGCGCTGGGGACGGCGTACTCCACCGCCAAGGTGTCGGGTAACTCCAAAGAAGCCTCGCGGCTCTCCACGGGGTTTATCACGTGCTGTTTAATGGCTTTCAGCTCCGCATCGGAAACGTTGCCGTACAGAGCGTACACCCGCGCAGTGCGGATGAGGGGACGCTCCTGCTGAGAAATGATCTGAATGCACTGGGCGGCGGAATCCGCGCGCTGGTCGTACTGACCCGGCAGATACTCCACCGCAAACACGGTGGCGTCCGCCACGTCAATGGTGGCAGAAACATTATCTAACTGGGGCTCGGAGAATACGGTGTTCTTGGCATAGTTGAACAGGTCCTCGGTGAGACCCTCGGCATCGTAACGGTTGAACAGGCGCACCCGCTCCAATCCCTCGATGCCCAGCAGAGAACGGGCCTCGCCCAGCAGGGCGCGGGCCTCGTTGTCCAGACCTTCTTTCTTTTCCACGTATACACGATAGACCATAGTTAACCTTCCTTTGCTAACAGGGCGCGGGCGCCGATGTCGTGACGGTAGAATGCGTTATCAAAGTGGATCTGCTCCACCAGTTTATAGGATGCGGCAATGGCATCGGGCAGGGTGTCCGCCAGCGCGGTGGCACCCAGTACGCGGCCGCCGTTGGTGACCAGCACGCCATCCTTGATGGCGGCGCCCGCCACGTAGACGCTGTCTGCGACAGCGGCGGGGATGGTCAAGGTTAATCCCTTATCGTAGGATTGGGGGTAGCCGGCGGAGGCCATAATCACGCAACAGGCGTGCTTGTCACTGAACGTCACCTCGGTATCCGCTAAGGTGCCGTCGGTGGTGGCCTGCATCACGGTGAGCAGATCGCTCTCCAGCAAGGGGAGCACCACCTGGGTCTCGGGGTCGCCGAAACGGCAGTTGTACTCAATGACCTTGGGACCGCCCGGGGTCAGCATCAGACCGAAGTAGAGGCAACCCTTAAAGGTTCTGCCCTCTGCCTTCATCGCGGGGATGGGGGGCAGGAAGATGGTGCCCATACACTCTGCCGCTACGTCCGCGGTGTAGTAGGGGTTGGGGGCGATGGTGCCCATACCGCCGGTGTTGAGGCCGGTGTCGCCGTCGCCGGCCCGCTTGTGGTCCATAGAGGAGATCATCGGCACCACCGTCTCGCCGTCGGTAAAGGACAGCACCGACACCTCGGGACCGGTGAGAAATTCCTCGATGACGATGTGGTCGCCGCTGGAGCCGAAAGCCTTATCCTGCATCATCGACACCACGGCGGCCTTGGCCTCCTCACGGGTCCGGGCGATGATAACACCCTTGCCCAGCGCCAGACCGTCCGCCTTGATCACGGTGGGGATGGGGGCGGTATCCAGATAGGTCAAGGCGGCATCCATATCGTCAAACACCTCGTAGGCGGCGGTGGGGATGCCGTATTTCTTCATCAGGTTTTTGGAGAACACCTTGCTGCCCTCAATGATGGCGGCGTTGGCACGGGGACCGAAGCAGGGAATGCCCTTTTCCTCCAGTGCATCCACGCAGCCCAGCACCAGCGGGTCGTCAGGAGCCACCACCGCATAGTCGATGGCGTTGGCAACCGCAAAATCCACGATGGCGGGTATGTCCTTGGCGCCGATGTCCACGCAAGTGGCGTCGGCGGTCATACCGCCGTTGCCGGGGAGGGCGAAAATCTGCTCAACAGCGAGGTTCTCTTTTAACTTTTTAATGATGGCGTGTTCACGACCGCCACCACCCACAACGAGAAGTTTCATTTTATGTCCTCCAACAGTGAGTTGTGAATAGCGAGCAACAAGGAATGTGATTTCTCATCATTCCTCATTACTCACTCCTAATTTCTAATTTAATTAGTGGTGGAACAGGCGCATACCGGTGAAGGCCATCACCATATTCTTTTTATCGCACTCGGCGATAACCAAATCATCACGGATGGAGCCGCCGGGCTCAGCGATATAGGTCACACCGCTGGCGTAGGCGCGCTTGATGTTATCCGCAAAGGGGAAGAAAGCGTCGCTCGCCAGAGCCAGACCCTTGAAGCTGCCCAGCCACTCGGCCCGCTCCTCGGCGGTGATGGGGGCGGGCTGCTCGGTAAAGTAATTCTGCCAGATACCGTCGGCACACACGTCCTCTTCGTTGCCGTTGATGTAGCCGTCGATGACGTTATCACGCTCGGGGCGACCCATAGAGGGCAGGAAAGGCAGGGAGAGCGCCTTGGGGTGCTGACGCATCAGCCAGGTATCCGCCTTGGTGCCCGCCAGACGGGTGCAGTGGATACGGCTCTGCTGACCCGCGCCCACGCCGATGGCTTGACCGTCTACGGCGTAGCACACGGAGTTGGACTGGGTGTATTTCAGCGTAATCAGCGCCACGATCAGATCCCGCTTGGCGGAATCGGGCAGATCCTTGTTGGCGGTGACGATGTTCTCCAGCAGATGGTTGCCGATCTTGAACTCGTTGCGACCCTGCTCGAAGGTGATACCGTACACATCCTTGGTTTCGATGGGGGCGGGAACGTAGTTGGGGTCGATCTCTACGATGTTGTAGTTGCCCTTGCGTTTACCCTTCAGCACCTCCAGCGCCTCCGGCTCATAGCCGGGGGCGATAATGCCGTCGGACACCTCGCGGGCAATCAGCTTGGCGGTGGTGACGTCGCACACATCGGACAGCGCCACCCAGTCACCGAAGGAGCACAGGCGGTCGGTGCCGCGGGCACGAACGTAGGCGCAGGCCAGCGGGGACTCGTCCAGACCCTCGATATCCTCCACAAAGCAGGCCTTTTTCAGCGCGTCGCTGAGGGGTAGACCCACGGCGGCGGAGGTGGGGGTGACGTGCTTAAAGGAGGTGGCGGCGGGCAGGGCCAGCGCCTCCTTCAGTTCCTTGACCAACTGCCACGCATTGAATGCGTCCAAAAAGTTAATGTAGCCGGGACGACCGTTCAGCACCGTGATAGGCAGATCGGCGTCATTCTTCATAAAGATACGGGAAGGCTTCTGGTTGGGGTTACAGCCGTATTTCAGTTCAAACTCTTTCATTGTCAGCACCTCACACATTTTTATTAACAATACGGGTCTCGGTCTTGCCGTCGGCAAGGTCGATATAGCGAACGAACAGGGACACCTTGTTGTCCTCGTTCAGGTTTTTCCAAATCAGATCGGTCAGCGCGTCGATATCCACATCGGGCAGCTCCAGCGTCTTGGGCTCCCCCTCAAAGGAGGGCAGCGGGTCGCCGTCGCAGGCATAGGTGTGGATAAACTTCGCCCTGCCCGCGATGGGGTCCGAATACGCGTAGGTAAAACGCTCACAGGAGGAGTCGTCACCCTCGGCAGATTTCAGAATGGACATGGCATAGTTCATCTCGCCGTTCTCGTGGTGGATGATACCGCTGATACGGGGGGTGAAATTGGGGGCATCGTCCTCGAATTCACGGGTACGCAGAGCCTGTTCAAAGGTCATCTGCTTGTCCATCAGCTGGTAGATGGTGTCGGTCTGGTCACCGTTGGTGACGATGGTCTTATTGCCCAACACACGGACGGGGTAGTAGATGATCAGATGGGGATCCACCATCTTGGACTCGTCGTAGGCCTTGGTACGCATAGCCTCGCCCTCCGCCACAAATACGCGGTTGCGGCTGTTGACGCTGCGCCCCATAATGAAATAGGCGGTGATGGCTTTTTTGCTGTCGGCAGACTTGCCGATGATGATGCCGCGGCCATGATAGGCAAGGGCGTTCAGTTCTTCCTTGATGGTGGAGATTTTCATAGTGCATTCCTCTCTTATATGTGTTGTTGGTGGGAGGGCACAGAAGCCCTCCCCTCGGAGTTGGTTAGAGTGAGGGATAAGCGTGTAGCCTCCCTCCCCGAGGGAGGTGAATTTTGCCGAAGGCAAAAGACGGAGGGGGTTTTGACTTTGCCACCTATCGGCGAAACTCCCTCAGTCTCGCCGCAAGCGGCTCGACAGCTCCCTCACGGAGGGAGCCTTTGCTCTATTTTAGTTTTCTGACAGCTTTTTGCTGACCATTTCCACGGCGCGGGGCAGGATAATCCATTCCGCCTGCTCCATCACGCGGCGCTGGAGGATTTCGGGGGTGTCCCCATCCTCGATATCCACCGCTTTTTGCAATATGATCTCGCCGCCGTCGGGAATCTCGTTGACAAAGTGCACGGTGGCGCCCGTCACCTTGACACCGTAATCCAAAGCGGCGCGGTGCACCCGCAGGCCGTAAAAGCCCTCGCCACAGAAGGCGGGGATCAGCGACGGATGCACGTTGAGGATGCGCTTTTCATAAGCATCGGTGAAGCGTTTGCTGAGAATGGACATAAAGCCCGCCAGCACAACAAGGTCGATCTCGCAGGCCGCCAACTGGGCCAGCAGGGCATCCTCAAAAGTCTCTTGATCGCCGCCGCACTGCGCCTTGGTAATCACCACGGCAGGGATACCGGCAGTTTCGGCACGGGTCAGGGCATAGGCTTCCGATTTGTTAGAAATCACTAGCGCTAATTCGCCGTGAGGGATCTCTCCCCTGTTTTGAGCGTCGATGAGTGCCTGTAAATTGGTGCCGCCGCCACTGACAAGGACGGCAATACGACAAGTATTATGCGACATCGGTCTTCCCCTCCTTAGCCAGCATAGTAAGCAGCGGCAACAGCACGCCACCTACGGCGTTGCTGAGAATAACGCACCACAAAAAGCCGAAGGCCTGCCACGACACAATACCGGAGGCGGCAAAATAGAACATATCGGCAATGGAGTGCTCAAAGCCGCTGAGAATAAACACGGGGACACAAAAGAAAATGGCCGAAGTCGTCTTATGGTCGCGGAAAATGCTCACCGCCAAGTACATCAGCACGCCGCACAGCACACCGCGGATGGCGGTCTGGGGCAACATTTGGCTGAGTTTTGCCTCGCAGACGGTCTGTGCCGTCTCGCCTAAGGCAGGCATAGCGTAACGCACCGCCCATCCCCACAGACAGGTGGCGATGGTGTTGCCCAACAGGGCGGTCAGTACCACCGTCCACGCGGACTTATCGTGGTTTTCGGGGAGGAAGCCCACCTTGCCGGTGAACAGGCCGTACCCTTTATAGCAGATGCACAGGAGCGCCACCGAAAACAGCACCGCGCCCACGTAGCGATTATCACAAGCCAAAAAGACACAGCCGCCGATGGCGATCAGGATACCGGCCAGAATACCGTTTACCGTTCCTTTTATCATAGCTCGATCTTCTCCTCGCCGGTGATAATTTCGCCGATGACGTAAGCTTCGTCGCCATTCTCGCGCAAGATGGACAGGGCAGTTTCCACCGCGGCGGCGGGGACAACCACGCTCATACCAACGCCCATATTGTAGGTGTTGAACATATCCCGCTCCGGCACGTTGCCCCACTTGGCAATCAAGTTGAAGATGGGCAGCACCTTAACGGCGGAGCGGTCGATCTTGGCACACAGGCCGTCGGGGATGGAACGGGGAATATTCTCGTAGAAGCCGCCGCCGGTAATGTGAGAGATGCCCTTCACGTCCACACCGGCATCCAGCAGAGCCAAAATGGACTTAACGTAAATACGGGTGGGTACCAGCAGGGCCTCGGCAATGGTCTTGCCGCCCAATTCATCACGAGGGACGTACAATTCGGGGTTGTTGTTATCAATATCAAAGGCCTTGCGGCACAGGGAGAAGCCGTTGGAGTGGATGCCGGTGGAGGGCAGGGCGATCACCACGTCCCCCACCTCCATACGGGTGTTGTCGATCATTCTCTTCTTATCCACGATACCCACGGCAAAACCTGCCAGGTCGTAGTCCTCTACGGGCATCAGACCGGGGTGCTCGGCGGTCTCGCCGCCGATGAGGGCGGCGCCGGACTGGACACAGCCCTCCGCCACGCCGCTGACGATCTGAGCGATCTTCTCGGGGTAGTTCTTGCCGCAGGCGATGTAATCCAGGAAGAACAGAGGACGGGCACCGCAGCAGATGATGTCGTTGACGCACATCGCCACCGCATCAATACCGATGGTATCGTGCTTATCCATCAGCTGAGCCAGCTTTACCTTAGTGCCGCGACCGTCGGTGCCGGAAACCAGCACCGGCTCCTCCAACCCCGCCAAATTCAGACCAAAGCAGCCGCCGAAGCCGCCCACGTCGTCCAGACAACCTGCGTTTTTGGTGCGGGCAATGTGGGATTTCATCAGTTCCACCGCCTTGTAGCCGGCGGTGATGTCCACGCCTGCCGCCGCGTAACTGGCAGACTGCGAGTTTTTGTGATCCATACCGATTGATTCCTTTCTGTTGTTCCTTTCCGTTATTCCTTTCCGTTCCAACAATACGTGCACAATTTACAGCGGTCAATGCCGATAGCCTCAATAACGCCGTCTAAAGATTGGAAGTCCAGAGAGCCCAAGTGCAGTTTGTCCGCCATAGTGCGACGCAGGTTGCGGCCCCGCTCGGTGGAACCGTCTGCGTATTCCTCCAGATGGGCAAAGCCTGCCTCGCCCTCCAGCTCCATAATCACCTGACGGGCGATGAGGTCCATCTCGTTATTGGTACGAGAGAAATTAAGAAACTTACAATTAAACATAATGGGCGGGCAGGCGGAGCGCATATGCACCGTCTTGGCACCGCTCTCATACAGAAACTCCACCGTTTCCCGCAGTTGGGTGCCACGAACAATAGAGTCATCCACCAACAGCAGGTTCTTGTCCTTGATCAGTTCCGGAACGGGGAGCTGCTTCATTTTGGCGATGCGGCTGCGATCCGTCTGACTGTTGGGGGTAAAACTACGGGACCAGGTAGGGGTGTATTTGATATAGGCGCGGGCAAAGGGCAGGTGGCTCTCGTTCGCATAGCCGATGGCGTGGGGGGTGCCGCTGTCCGGCATACCGCACACGTAGTCCACGTCCTTGATCGCCTCGTTATCCTCATCGTGCTGAGCCATAATGGCACCGTTGCGATACCGCATCAGCTCCACGTTGACCCCCTCGTAGGAGGAAGTGGAATAGCCGTAATAGCTCCACAGAAAAGCGCACATACGCATCTCATCGCTGGGGCTCACTAACTGGGTGATGCCCTCGGTGGAAATCTCCACCACCTCGCCGGGACCCAACTCCCGCTCATCCTCAAAGCCCAGCTTCTGATAGGCAAAAGGCTCGAAGGATACGCTGTAGCCGTCCTCACGCCGACCGACCCATATGGGCAGACGACCCACCTTGTCGCGGGCGGCGATAATGTGTCCGTCCTCTTTCAGAATCAAGATACTGGCGGTGCCGTCCACCATCTGCTGGACAAAGCGGATGCCGGTAGCAAAATCCTGCCGCAGGCTGATGAGCGCACCCACCAACTCGGTGACGTTTACTGCGCCGCCGGTCATAGCGTCGAAATGACCGCCCTCCTCCAGATAGGTCTGCATCAGCGCGTCGGCATTATTCACCGCGCCGGTGACACACAACGCGAAGGTGCCCAGACGGGAGCGAATCAACAACGGCTGAGGATAAAAATCACTGATACAGCCGATGGCGGAGGTCCCTTGCATCTCGTCCAACGCGGACTGAAAGCGGGTGCGGAAGGGGGAGTTTTGTATACTGTGAATCTGCCGCTGCAGACCGGTTACGGGATCATAGGACGCCATGCCCGCCCGACGAGTGCCCAAATGGGAATGGTAGTCGGTGCCGAAAAACACGTCCTCTACGCAATCCTGACGGGATACGATGCCAAAATAACCGCCCATGGTGGAGTCTCCTTTCAAATAGGGGGTGGAGGGGGAGTCGGGAGAGCACTGCGGCCCTCCCCTACGGATTTTATCTTAGAAGCGGTGATGCCCTTAGGCAAAGAACAGGGTGTTCAGGGTCATAGGATCCACGTACTCGCCGTTCTTGTACACACGCATATTGCCGGAGGCAACCTCATCGATCAGCATCACACGACCCTGAGGATCATAGCCAAACTCAAACTTAATGTCGTACAGTTCCATACCCTTGGCGGCCAGGTCGTCGGCCACGATCTTGGTGATCTTCTGGGTCATATCCTTCAGATCCTCGTACTGCCCGTCGGACATCACGGCGATAGCCACCAGCGCATCCTTGGTGATCAGGGGATCACCTTTCTCATCGTCCTTCAGAGTGGTCTCTACGTAAGAGGGCAGATCGGCGCCGGTCTCGATCAGAGCGCCATAGCGGCGGATGAAGGAACCGACAGCCTTGTTACGGCAGATGACCTCCAGACCCTTGCCAAACACCTTAGCGGGCAGGACCTCCATCGTGGTGTCCTCCAAATTGGCGCTGACGTAGTGGGTCAGGATGCCGGCGGCATTGATCTTCTCAAAGAAATAGATGGACATACGCAGGTTCACGTCGCCCACACCCTCGATGGTGAGACCCACGGCGTTCTCGCCGGGATCAAACACGCCGTCCTTGCCGGTGCAGTCGTCCTTAAACTTCAGCAGGCAGTTGCCGTTGTCCAGTTTGTACACGTCTTTGGTCTTGCCGGTGTAAATCAGTTCCTTGCTCATAATCAATCGCTCCTTTTTATATTGAAACAAAATAACAACCTATAAAATTACAGCTTTTCCATCACCAGAGCGTCCTTCTCCAGGACAATGGCGGCGTCGGCGGCGCGCTTAGCATCCAGTTTAGCCGCCAGGTCGGCGTCGGACACCGCTAAGATCTGTGCCGCCAGCAGGGCGGCGTTGGCACCTCCGTTGATGGCCACAGTGGCTACGGGGATGCCGGTGGGCATCATCACGGTGGACAACAGAGCGTCCATACCGTCCAGTACCGAGGATTTACAGGGGATGCCGATGACCGGCAGGGTGGTGTTGGCGGCGATAGCACCCGCCAAGTGGGCGGCCATACCCGCCGCCGCAATCAGCACACCGAAGCCGCGCTCACGGGCATTGACTGCGAAGTCGCGGGCCTCAACGGGGGTGCGGTGGGCGGAGTAGATATGTACCTCGTAAGGGATATCCAGCGCCGCCAGAGTGTCGGTGGCCTTTTTGATAATGGGCAGGTCGCTGTCGCTGCCCATAATGATGCCGATTTTTTTCATAACAGTTACCTCCTTGAGTGGGGATTAGCCTCCCTTCGCGAGGGAGGTGGCATTTGCAAAGCAAATGACGGAGGGAGTTTTCTTCCGCCACCTGTCGGTGGCGACTCCCTCAGTCTCGCCGCAGTGCGGCTCGACAGCTCCCTCAAGGAGGGCGCCTTTGCTCTGTTTGACCGTCAAAAATACAAAAGGGCACAGTAAACTCGGGTGAGTGTACTGTGCCCAGACGGTCGGCGTGATATGGGGGGTCCCCCGCGTTTTTCGGTCCTCTGCGGTGCTCCGCAATTTCTCCGTCAGTCACGAAAAACGCCCTTGCTTTGACCATCAAATCATACCACATTTCGCCATATGGTGTCAAGGCACAGACAGGTGATTTCGACTTTTCTATGTATTGACCAATTATTTGATGGACATACCCTTCTCTTTCTGTATAACATCGTGAGCGCCGCCCTCCACAATGCTGGTGGAGGACACCAAGGTCAAGGTAGCGTTCTTCTGCAACTCGGGAATGGTGAGGGCGCCACAGTTGCACATAGTGGACTTCACCTTAGACAGAGTCAGAGCCACGTTGTCTTTCAAACTGCCTGCGTAGGGTACGTAGGAGTCCACACCCTCCTCGAAGGACAGCTTTTTATCGCCGCCCAGGTCGTAACGCATCCAGTTGCGGGCACGGGCAGAGCCCTCGCCCCAGTATTCCTTATAGTAAGTGCCGCCGATGTTCACCTTGTTAGTGGGGGACTCGTCAAAACGGGCAAAGTAGCGGCCCAGCATCACGAAATCGGCGCCCATAGCCAGTGCCAGCGTGATGTGGTGGTCGTACACGATGCCGCCGTCGGAGCCGACGGGGATGTAGATGCCGGTCTCCTCATAGTAGCGGTCGCGCTCGGCACAGACCTCAATCAGCGCGGTGGCCTGACCGCGGCCGATGCCCTTGGTCTCGCGGGTGATGCAGATAGAGCCGCCGCCGATACCCACCTTGATGAAGTCGGCGCCCGCCTCAGCCAGGAAACGGAAGCCCGCGGCGTCCACCACGTTACCGGCACCCACCTTAACGGTGTCGCCGTAATGCTCACGGATCCAGTCGATGGTCAGCTTCTGCCACTCGGAGAAGCCCTCGGAGGAGTCGATGCACAGCACGTCGGCGCCCGCCTCTACCAGTGCAGGAACCCGCTGGGCGTAGTCGCGGGTGTTGATACCGGCACCCACCACATAACGCTTATCGGCGTCCAGCAGCTCGTTGGGGTTCTGCTTATGGCTGTCGTAGTCCTTACGGAACACGAAATACAGCAGACGACCCTCGGCGTTGACGATGGGCAGGCTGTTCAGCTTGTGATCCCAAATGATGTCGTTGGCCTCTTTCAGGGTGGTACCCTCGGGGGCGGTGATCAGCTTGGACAGGGGGGTCATAAACTCCGCCACCTTAGTAGTGGGGTCCATACGGGACACGCGATAATCACGGCCGGTGACGATACCCACCAGCTTGCCGTTGACGGTGCCGTCCTCGGTGATGGCTACGGTGGAGTGACCTGTCAGCTCCTTCAGCGCCACCACGTCCGCCATCGTATGCTCGGGGGACAGGTTGGAGTCGCTGGTGACGAAGCCCGCCTTGTAGTCCTTGGCACGCTTGACCATCGCCGCCTCGTCCTCCACCGTCTGTGAGCCGTAGATGAAGGACACGCCGCCCTCGGTAGCCAGCGCCACCGCCAGACGGTCACCGGAAACGGACTGCATAATAGCGGAAATCATAGGAATGTTCATCTCGATGGCCGGCTTTTCGCCCCGCTTAAACTTAGTCAGAGGGGTCTTTAAAGACACGTTGGCGGGAATATGGGTGTGGTCGGAATAGCCGGGAATCAGCAGATACTCGTTAAAAGTATGGGAGGGTTCGTTAATGATCTTAGCCATATCAATACATCCTTTCCTTAGTTAGCCTTGGTTTCACAATAGATGCACCGATAGACTTTTTGGTCGCGGTCGGTGAGCCGCACAATATGATCCAGCTCCTGCTCGCAGGAGGTGATACAACGAGGGTTTTTGCACTTGATGACGTTCACCAACTGTTCCGGCATAGGAATGGATTTCTTCTCCACCAACTTGCCGTCGCGGATGATGTTGACGGTGGCATCGGGGTCCACGTAGCCGATGACGTCCAGATTCACAGGGATGGAGGCGTCGATCTTGATAATGTCCTTACGTCCCATCTTCTTACTGGCCACGTTACGGATGAGGGCGATGGAGCAATCCAGCCCGTCCAGACCCAGCAGATCGTACAGCTTGGCACCGCCGCCGGCGGTGATGTGGTCGATGACCACGCCGTTCTGAATGGAGTCTATGTTCATACACTCGCCTCCTTCAACAATTTGAGGATCAGCGCCATCCGCACGTACTTGCCGTACAGCACCTGCTTAAAGTAGCAGGCGCGGGGGTCGTCGTCCACCGCCACCGCAATCTCGTTGACGCGGGGCAGGGGGTGCATAATGCACAGGTCGGATTTGGCGCGTTCCAATTTCTTCAGATCCAAAATGTAGCTATCTTTCAAGCGGAGGTAGTCCTCCTCATTGAAAAAGCGCTCGCGCTGAACACGGGTCATATACAGGATATCCAGATCGGGCAACGCTGCCTCCAGATCGGTGGTCTGGGTGTAGGGTATGCCGTTCTTTTGCAGGACGTCCTTTTTGACGTAGCTGGGGAGTTTCAACTCCTCGGGGGAGATGAGCACGATCTTGATGCCTGCGTAGCGGGACAAGGCATTGATCAGCGAGTGGACGGTGCGACCGAACTTTAAATCGCCGCAGAAGCCCACGGTCAGATTCTCCACACCGCCCTTCTCCCGATGGATGGTGAGCAGATCGGTGAGGGTCTGGGTGGGGTGACAGTGACCGCCATCACCGGCATTGATGACGGGGATAGAGGCATTGTTGGCCGCCACCAGCGCGGCACCCTCCTTGGGGTGGCGCATAGCGATAATGTCGGCGTAGCAACTAATGGTCTTGGCGGTGTCCGCCACGCTCTCGCCCTTGGCCGCCGAAGAATTGTTGGCGGCGGAGAAGCCGATGACGCTGCCGCCCAACTCCAGCATGGCCGCCTCAAAACTCAGGCGGGTGCGGGTAGAGGGCTCAAAAAACAGGGTTGCCAGTTTTTTGCGTTTGCAGGCCTCGGCGTATTTATCGGGGTTGTCGATGATGTCGCAGGCGGTGGCGATCAGCTCGTCGATCTCCTCCAGCGACAGGTCTAAAATGTCGATCAGGTGTTTCATACCTTTGCTCCGTTCACAGCCAAATAGTTTTTAATGCGGGTGACATTCTCCTCGTTGGCGGGGTCCTCTTCCAGATACTCAATGATGTCGTACACATCCAAGATGGAGTAGACGGGGAAGCCGAACTGCTCCTCGATCTCCTGCATAGCGCCCTTGTCGGACTGACCCTTTTCCTTGCGGTCC
>JAZNUN010000015.1:0-4822 GCA_045592345.1 Acutalibacteraceae bacterium
AAGGGCACCTATATTGACGAGGAGATCGCCAATAAGCAGCCCGACGGTTCCACCGTGTGCTATAAGATGATCGCTTATGACGATTACGGCAACAAGGCTGAGGGCGATGCCAATAATGTGGCTGTGGTCACCGGTCCTCCCGTCAACATTCTGGCTGACTACAACTGCAGCTTTGAGAACGGTCTGGATGGTTGGCAGGAGTTCGGCAAGAACGGCACCTTTGAGGAAGAGGCCAACTACTATGCGGCTGTCATCGAGCCGGAAGGCGGCGCCGCCGACGGTAAGAAGGCCCTGGAGCTGAAGCTGAACTACGAGACCGAGATCAACGAGGAGGGCAAGGTTGTCCCCGTATACGATGACGAGGGTAAATTGGTCATCAACGGCGAGTGGAGCGGTATCCATATGGACGGCATTGACGTCAAGCCCAACACCGCCTATAAGCTGGTGATGAAGTATAAGATCGCTCCCGACGCCATCTTTGAGTTTGAGGAGTCCGATCAGGTCAATAAGATGTCCGGTTACCTGTTTATCCGTGGTGCCGGTCCCAACGGCGAGGGTGCTGTAAAGGGCTCGGAGGCTACCTACAAGGGCGATATCGACGATGCTTCCATCGCATCCACCTATATGCTGGCAGGTAGCAAGAACGAGTGGCGCGAGGATTCCGTTACCTTTAAGACCAACGATAGCAGCAAATTGGGTCTGGACTTCCGTGCGGTTCTGTTCGGCCAGGTTCCCAACCACTACTACATTGACAGCATCGAGCTGTACGAAGTTAAGTAAGAGGGGAGAGAGTGAATATGTTGAAACGTAATTTACATAAAGCATTGGCTCTCTTGGCCTCTGTTGTGATTTTGTGCAGCATCCTGCCCATCAGCGCTCTGTTCTCCGCAGGTGCTGACGTTGAGGGCAACATCGTTGTCAACGGCGATTTTGAGAATGGTAAAGACGGCTGGGCTTTCAACAGCGGCACCGCTGAGATCGTTTCTGACGCCAACGGCGGTAGCAACGCTCTGCAGTTGACCAATCCCGGTGCTTGGGGCGAGGCGGCAACCCAGTATGTGTCTGTGTCTGCCGATACGGATTATAAGATTACTTGGTATTCCAAGCGGGTGTCCGGCACCGGTCCTTTCAATCTGATGCCGATGAATCCCAGCGACTGGTCTAACCTTAAAGTCATCAGCGGTCAAAACTGGATGAATGAGACCAGTGGCAACTGGGTGAAGAATGAGCTGGTTGTCAACACCGGTTCTGCCACTCAGGTGTTCCTGAAGGTTACCACCGAGGCCGGCAATCCCGGTTCCATCATCATCGACGACGTGGTGATGACCAAGGTGGGCGGCGGCTCCGACCTGCCTGTGGAGGAGGTCGAGGTCACTAACGGCGACTTCGAGACCGGTGACTCCACCGGCTGGACCGTGTACCAGGGCACCGCCGCCAAGGCAGAGGCCGCCCACGACGGCAGCTACGGTCTGCATCTGATCGGTGACGGTGGCTGGGGCGGTATGGCGTTCCAGAATATCCCCGTGCAGAGCGGCACCGAGTACACCGTTAAGATGTGGCTGAAGGCTGTTGCCAATGGCGTCAATATCCAGATCAAGGACGGCAGTGAGTCTGGTGCCCTGTTGGAAGGTAAGTGGTTCAATACTACCGATTGGACTCTGGTTGAGTTCAAGGTAACCCCCACCGCTTCCGCCATTTGTATCAACATTTGCGGCTCCGGCAACGGTACTGCCGAGAGCGTCTATCTTGACGATGTGACCATCACCGGCCCCGGTAAGCCCGAGGATGTGGTGATTGATGTGGTCAACGGCGATTTCGAGACCGGTGACAACACCGGTTGGACCGTGTATCAGGGCACCGCTGCCAAGGCGGAGGCTGCCCACGACGGCTCTTACGGCTTGCACCTGACCGGCAACGGCGGCTGGGGCGGTATGGCGTTCCAGAACATTCCCGTGGAGAGCGGTAAAGAGTATACCATCAAGATGTGGATGAAGACCGTTGCCAACGGCGCCAACATCCAGATCAAGGACGGCAGTGAGTCGGGCGCCCAGTTGGACGGTAAGTGGTTCAACACCACCGACTGGACTCTGGTTGAGTTCAAGGTGACCCCCACCTCCTCCATTCTGTGCATCAACATCTGCGGCGCCGGCAACGGCATTGCCGAGAGCGTCTATTTGGACGATGTGACCGTCACCGCCCCCGGCGGCAACCCCTCCAGCGAGGAGGTTGCTATCCAGAACGGCGACTTTGAGACCGGCGATACCTCCGGTTGGACCGTGTATCAGGGCACCGCTGCCAAAGCAGAGGCCGCCCACTCCGGTAACTATGGTCTGCACCTGATCGGCGACGGCGGCTGGGGCGGTATGGCTTTCCAGGAGATCCCCGTAGAGGCGGGCAAAGAGTACACCGTTACTATGTGGGCCATGGCGATTGCCCAGGGTGTCAACATCCAGGTCAAGGATGGCGGTACTTCGGGTGCCAATCTGGCTAACCAGTGGTTTAATTCCACTTCCTGGAGCCCTGTTTCTCTGACCGTCGTTCCCACCACCGAGGTGCTGTGCATCAACATCTGCGGCGGCGGTACCGGTAGCGCTGAGAGCGTCTATCTGGACGACGTGACCGTCACTGTGAAACTGCCCGTCGAGCCTACTGATGAGCTGCTGGTTAACGGCGATTTCGAGACCGGCGACATCACCGGTTGGGAAAATCTGTGGGACAAGAACGAGGTCAGCTTTATTGAGGGCCGCGAGAGTTCCCATGCTATGAGCGTGATCTCCGGTCAGTGGACCCACGTTCGCCAGAAGGTGGCCGTGGAGGCCAATACTGATTATACCATCACCGGTTGGTACAAGGATGTTAATAAGATGACTCTGGTTGTCAAGGATGGCGCCGACAGCAAGGATATGTTTAACGTGTCCTTCACCGACGGTACCGCTGAGTGGACCCAGTTCAGTCTGTCCTTCAATTCCGGTGCCGAGACCTCTTTGATCATCACCCTGATGGGTAATGATAACGGCGCTAAGGGTATCTTTGATGATCTCTCTATGGTGAAGGGTATCGGCGAGCCGATCACTCCTCCCGAGCCTGAGTTCCCCCCTATTGAGGAGAATCAGCTGAAGAATGGCGGTTTCGAAGAGGGCGCTGTGGGCTGGAACTGGACCGATCCTTCCAAACTGGACGACAGCACCGCTTTTAATGGCAACGCTTCTGCTTACCTGGATAATCCCAAGCAGTACGGCGAGGCGCTGACCCAGCAGGTTGCCCTGCGTCCCGACACCGACTACGTGATTATCTTCTACACCAAGCGTGATGCCGGTTCTAAACCCTGGAGCTTGTTCCTGATGGACGCCTCCACCATTAATTCCGGTAGTCCCGAGAACATTAAGTTTAAGAAGAGTAAGTCCACCAACTGGTTCCAGCAGCCCGCTTCCGACGGTTGGGTCAAGACCGAGTTGGAGTTCAACTCCGGTTCTGTTGCCAGCGCAATGTTCAAGTTCGGTCCCAATGAGGACGAGGCCGGTACCTTCTGGCTGGACAACGTAGGTCTGTACGTCAAGGGTTATGAGCCAAAGGATGAGCCCGAACCCGAGGGTAAATCCAGTATGATCCTGTCCTCCTACGGTGTGCTGAACAACCGTCCCATCACCGCTGATAAGAATATGCTGATTAACGGCAATTTCGAGTCCACCGGCGGTCAGTGGGATGTGGATACCTTCCATACCGAGTACGTGTCTGTGGTTGATGATTCCACCACCCTGTGCGGCAACAAGTCCCTGTTCTTCAACACCAGCGCTCTGGAGAATAAGGACGACTTTGTACAGCCCACCTTCTGGCTGGAGCTGGAGCCCAATACGGAGTATGTCTTCTCTGCCTGGCTGAAGGGTGCTAAACTGTCCGAGGATAATGCCGGCCGCGCTACCATCGGTATCGTGGACGTTAACGGCAAGTTCCTGGCCAATCGTGAAATCAAGTTCCTGGATGGCAGCCGTCAGTTGGTTCCCACCGCTTGGGACGATGAGTGGCACCTGCGTTCTGTGCAGTTTAACACCGGTGTGGATCCCGAGAGCGATAAGATCAAGGTCGGTATCGCTCTGTCCGGTTGGGGTTCCCAGATGTGGATCGACGATATGGCTCTGTTCCTGGTGGGCGACGGTATCAAGTATATGTCCGAGAATATGGCCGGCGGCGTTAAACTGTCTTATGACATTGACCACATCGCCTGTGCTGACAAGGATAGCTTGATCCCCGACCCCAATATGAAGAAGTACGACGAGTCCAAGTTCTGGTCTTCCAGCTATGGCTGGCGCAACGGTTTCATTTCCTTCCAGGATAATGAGTATGAGTACGGCACTTCTATGAAGTACACCTCCACCGACGACGCCGCCGCCACCTACATCATTAAGTGGGTGGATGTGGAACCCCATACTCAGTATACCTTTGCTGTGGATCTGAAGATTATTGAGGATGGCTTTGGTCGTCTGGGCCTGCTGGACAACAAGAAGCGTGATAAGGTGGAGTTCTTCACCGTTAGCTTCGATTCTTATGATTACGACGATTATGAGAATACCGGCTGGCGTACGGTTGTGACCTCTTTCAACACCGATGTATACGATAAGATCGGTATCGCCTTTGTTGACGACGGCGGTGAGGCCCTGCTGGATAATATGCGTCTGTTCAAGAACACGGACGGTAAGAATGTGGTGGATACCTACATCGATCCCCCCGTTGAGGAAGATCCCGGCTACGACGCACCTATTGAGGAAGAGGAGCCCGTAGAGGAAGAGGAGCCTCAGCAGGAGGAGACCGTCAAGAAGAAGAAGTA
>JAZNUN010000016.1:0-46428 GCA_045592345.1 Acutalibacteraceae bacterium
TTTTTCATTGATTAATCCTCCAATTGTGTTCTTTGTTCGTGACTGGCAGGTCATCTACATTCTAACACAATTGGAGGATTCTTTTCATCGCTAAAGCTTTTCCCAACCACGCGACTATCGCGTGGTTTTTGTTTACAAAAAGACACGGTATGCAACCGCATACCGTGTCTTTTGCGTGGCTTTATCAGAACTTTTTGCGTAAAGCCGAATTGCTTTACATCGTCTCAGGAGCGTCTATCTTCATCATAGTTAATGCATTGTGCAATGCAATACGAACAGCGTCACACAATGTCAAACGCGCCATCATCAAATCTTGTTCTACGCCACTGACGTGACAACTGTTATAGAATTTATGAAACAATGTAGCCAACTCCAACGCATAACGAGTGATACCGGAGGGGTCGTAATTTTTAGCACACTCCACGACAACCTTTTCTAAGGTGGATAGGTGGCGAATCAACTCGCGCTCTTCGGCAGAAATCAACAGAGCCAGCTGATCGGCGGTGGCGGGGATGATCTCTACGCCGTTTTCATGCATCTTGCGGAAGATGGAATGGATGCGCGCATGAGCGTACTGAACGTAATACACAGGGTTAGAAGAAGACTGCTCGATAGCCAGACCCAGATCGAATTCCATCTGAGTGTTAGCCTCGCGCTGGTTAAAGAAGAAACGAGCCGCGTCCACAGGAACCTCATCCAGTAGATCGCTCAGCTGAATAGCCTTACCGGAACGCTTGGACATACGGACGATCTCGCCGTCACGCACCAAACGGACCAACTGCATCAGCACCACGCTGAGGTTGTTACCGTCCATGCCGACGGCGTCCATAGCACCTTTCATACGGGCAACGTGACCATGGTGGTCAGCACCCCATACGTCAATCAAAGTCTCGTAACCGCGTAGGAATTTATTGCGGTGATAAGCAATATCAGCAGCAAAGTAGGTGGGATTACCGTTGGCACGCACCAGCACCTCGTCCTTAATACCTTCCTCAACACCGTCGCGATTCAGGTGCTTCTTGGGCTGATACTTTTCGCCGTATTCACCGGCTTTATACCACAGGGCGCCATCTTTTTCGTAGGTCAAGCCTTTTTCGGTCAGGATATCAATGATTTCCTTCAATTCGCCGTTGTTATGCAGGGTGGACTCGGTGAACCACTGATCGTACACGATGCGGTATTTAGCCATATCCGCCTTCATTTTCTCAATATTTTTAGGCAGAGCAAAGTCGATCAGCGCCTTACGACGCTCGTCGGTCTCAACGGACAGATAACTGTCACCGTGGATGGCTGCAAAGGCTGCGGCATGATCTTTAATATCATCGCCGTGATAGGCGTCATCAGGGAGTTCCACAGCATCCTCGCCAAGCAAATGTTGCTGATAGCGGATATCCAGAGAAAGACCGAATTTCTCGATCTGATTACCGGCGTCGTTAATGTAGAACTCGCGCCACACCTCGTAACCGGCAGCGTCCAAAACAGAGGCAAGGCAATCGCCCAAAGCACCGCCGCGTGCATTGCCCATATGCATAGGACCGGTGGGGTTGGCAGAAACATATTCTACCATGATCTTTCGACCGTTACCGTAATCGGAGCGTCCGAATGCGTCGCCTTTCTCCACAGCCTCAGCCACAATATCGCTGTAATAGGCAGGGGAGAGGAAGAAGTTCAGAAAACCGGGGCCGGCAATTTCAGCCTTTTCAAAATAGGTGCCGTCCAGATTAAGATGCGCTACGATGGTTTCTGCAATTTTTCTGGGGGCGCTACGGAACGCTTTGGCAGATACCATAGCCACGTTGGTTGCTAAGTCGCCGTGATTACGGTCACCGGGTACCTCAATAACAAAAGCGGAAATCTCACCCTCCGGCAATACGCCGGCGTCGATGGCAGAGGTTATCGCCTTAACGATGGCTTCTTTAAGCTGTAATTCGGTATTTTTAACAATAGCAGACATTATTTTTCCTCCTGCACGGTGATGTGTATGGTGTGGGCGGAACTGATACCGCCGTTGAATCCTAATGTATAACTGAAAAGGATCTCGCCGCCGCACTCACTCAATCTGTACTCGAGTTCGGATGCATAGGTACCGAGATCAATAGTGCCGTAGGGCGTGTGGTAGTTGCAGTGATGTCGTTGATTTTTCTCAAGTACCAGCATGCTGGGATGTGAACCGGTACGTATGAGATTCAATTTACCGGGAGACATCTCTAACGTTGTAACGGTACCCTCCATGCCTGTGGCTTCCGTTTCGTGATAGCAGAGCTTCCAGCCTTCTTCCGTCTTTTCCAGAGTGCCGGTTGTGGTGAGTTCTATGATGTCCTGTTCACCATCGGCAGTCTGTGTTCCGATGATTTTAATCAGTGCTTTCATACTTTCCCTTTCTCGCGGTAGCCGAGACGAACCATTTCTACTGCTTGTTCCACCGATTGTCCTAAGAAAATCTCTGCCACTTGGCTGAAACCCTCAGGCTGATCAGAGACGTAATACTTTGTGTGTCCATTATCTCGTTGCGCCAGGCGGCCCGACACACGTAAGCTTTCGGCACAAGCGGTGGCTGTTTCCCTTCCGGAATCTATCAGCGTGACGCCATCCCCCAGTTCAGATTGAATAATAGGGGATAGAAGAGGAAAGTGGGTGCAACCTAATATCAACGTATCTACATTTGCTGCTTTTATCTCTGCCAGATAACGGCGCACCATCGGTACGGCAACGTCATCGTTTGGATGAATCCAACCGCTTTCCACCAACGATACAAACAGCGGACAGGCAGTAGCTGTGACCACAATAGAAGGATCGACGGATTTGATGGCATTTTCAAAAGAGGCGGAACGGATCGTAGCAGAGGTTCCGAGGATGCCGATGCGTCCATTGCGGGTTGCTTTCAGTGCGGCTGTCGCAGTGGGGTGGACCACACCGATGGCAGGTACTGGTAGCTCATCTAAAATATCCTGTGCCACAGAGCTGACAGTTCCACAAGCGGCGATGATATACTTAACGTCGTTTTGTAACAGCAGTTGACAGTCTTCGGTAGCATAGCGGCGGATGGTATCACGGCTACGGGTACCATAGGGAACACGGCCTGTGTCACCGAAGTAGACGATATTTTCGCTGGGTAGAATATCCCGCAGGTGACGCACCGCGGTTAAACCTCCTAATCCGGAGTCGAACACGCCGATGGGACGTTTATCCATAGAGAACACCTCCACTTCTAATCTCAACATAATATGTTACCACACAATTGTCTTTAGTGCAACGGAAATTTAATAAAAAGTTAACTGTACATTTTTCAGATTTTATGGTAAAATTAACTGCGAGATAATCAAATTGAGGAGATTGGATATGAATCAGTCTTATTATACTCCGTTTTCGTCGACTATGTGCACACCACCTTCCCCACGAGATACGGAACGTCAACAAATACGTTCCGTTGCCGGTTTTATAGGCATACTAATGTTGTTACTGTGTACAACTATGCAGTTCACTTATGTTTTAATGGTATTACTTTTGTCCTTTATCGGCTTTTTGCCGTCAAATGCTATGATACAGGATCAATTGGGCCTGGATAATACCACTTACCTGTGTATTTATGCCTGTGTTTATATTATTGCAATGGGTCTTCCGTTGCTTCTGGTTATCGGCAAACGTCGTTTCTTCCGGCAGAAGTATGAGAAAAAGTCGTATACAGGTGGTGTCAGTTTTCTTGCTGTATTAGGTGCAGTGGGTGGCTGTATGGGAGCAAACATAGTTACATCCATTTTAATGACAATACTCGAAAACTGGAATATACCTATGCCTGAGATGCCTGATTTACTTGAGCAGACACCAATCAGCTTGCTGTTAAACATTGTGGTGATTGCCGTGCTACCTGCCATTCTGGAGGAGTTGGTATTCCGCGGCTGTGTGTTGCGGGTCCTGCGTCCCTTCGGCGACGGATTTGCGTTGGTCATCTCCGCTGTTTTGTTCGGTTTGATGCACGGCAATATCAGGCAGATTCCTTTTGCTGTTATCGTAGGCTTTATCCTTGGCTGGTTGTATGTAGTAACCAATTCTATTTGGTGGTCTATGGCTGTACATTTTATCAATAATGCTCTCTCAGTATGTATGGATTATATGTCCGCAGGTATGAGTGAAGATGGTACAGCTATATTTTTCAGCGGCATTATCTACGGTTTAGCCGCGGTGGGTGCTCTGGCATTTCTCATCCTACTGCTAGTGCGTGGATCGCAATATCGTATGAACCACACTAACACCTGTTTGAGTTCTGCGGAAAAGGTTTCCGCCACGTTACGTGCGCCTGCGTTTGTTATTTCTCTCATTGTGTTTATAGCTTTGACCGGTTTGGAGTTGATGGTGTAATGTGCAAAGAACAAGATGAATTCTTCATGGCTATCGCTCTTCAACTGGCTCGCGAGGCGGCAAATGAGGGGGAGGTGCCGGTGGGTGCCGTCATCGTGCGTGACGGCGAGATTATCGGAACGGGACGTAATCGTCGCGAGACCGCTAAGAATTCACTGGCTCATGCCGAGATTGAAGCCATTGATGCGGCGTGTCGCCGATTAGGCGGCTGGCAGTTGGTCAATTGCACGATGTATGTAACGTTGGAGCCCTGCCCTATGTGTGCCGGAGCTATTATCAATTCCCGTATCGAGCGCCTGGTGCAAGGTGCCGCTAATCCTAAGGCTGGTTCCTGCGGATCAGTGGTGGATTTATTTGCATTGCCGTATAATCATCGGCCCCAATTGGATTCGGGTGTGTTAGAAGGCGAGTGTGCGGCGATATTAAAGGAGTTCTTCAAAGGGTTACGGGGATAATGTGAACAATCATTTCGGAAAGGAGCAAGGATGTATGCGAGTATTACTACTATCAGCCAATACCGGCGGTGGCCATAATTCTGCTGCAGATGCGATACGTCTGCAGTTTGAACAGCAGGGCGTAGGTTGTGAAGTGCGGGATGCCCTATCCTTTGTGTCTGAAATACACTCAGATATTATCAGCTCGGGACATACGTACATCTACCGCTATTTTCCTCAATTGTTTGGTATCGGTTATCGTTATGAGGAGCGACATCCTCCTCGATTCATTTACGAACAAATGGCGCTGGGCGCCAAGTGCTTTGCTTCCTTTTTAGCAAAACAATCTTTTGATGCCGTGGTCAGTACCCATATTTTCGGCAGTATGTTGGTCACCGAGGTACGTAAACGCTATGGCGTAACCATACCGCATTATGTAGTTATTACTGATTATGCCTTGTATCCCGGCACGGATATGGTGGATGTTAAGCGCTACTTTATCGGCGCCGATGGATTAATACCTGCCTATGTACAGGCGGGTATTTCGCCTGACCGTTTGATAGCATCCGGTATCCCGATTCGTTCAAGTTTCTTAGAAAAGCATAACAAAGCAGAGGCGAGAAAAAGTCTTCATCTCCCTGAACGAGCACGCATCGTGCTACTTTTCAGCGGCAGTGTGGGATGTGGTCGTCTGCATCGTATCGCTCCTGAACTGGAGAGAAATCTGCCGTCTGATGCACATTTAGTGATTATCTGCGGTCATAATAAACGTGCATACGATTCCTTGCTGAACCACAGTGGTCCGCGAACCACTGTGATAGGGTATACTAACCGTATTGCAGAGTATATGGCTGCAGCAGATTTATGTATCAGCAAGCCTGGGGGCCTTTCCATTACCGAGATGCTTGTGATGCAACTCCCTATGGTTTTGATGTTGTCAGTACCGGGTTGCGAGAGCCGTAATCAGACCTTCTTCGCTGAGAACGCCATAGCTGTGGCCACACAGGATTGGGATGAAACGTTTCAAGAGACGGTCCGCTTATTGTGTACGCCCGATACGCTGTCAGATATGCGTCATCGAATGCGGCAGATCGGTTATCCCGGCGGTGCAGAAGTGATCGTCAATACCGTATTGAACGACTTAAATAATACTTGAGTGATGGTGTATCTATGACTACTCTATACTTTGTTCGTCACGGAGAAAGTGAATCCAATCTCATTACGCAATTTGCAGGTTCTTTGGATATGCCTTTAACCCAACGGGGGAGAGAACAGGCATCTTTAACCGCCGAGCATCTGATGCGTATTCCGATTAAAGCAGTTTATTCCAGCGATTTGTCCCGAGCTTTTGATACGGGTTGTGCGATTGCGAATAAACTGGGGATCCCCATTTATACAACATCCCAACTGCGCGAGATTTATGCAGGCCATTGGGAGGGGAAAAGTTACTCTGAATTAGAGACTGCGTTTCCTGATAGCTATAGTGTGTGGAGAAATCAAATTGGCCTAGCGGTTTGTCCTGATGGTGAATCGGTGGCCGATTTACAGCAGCGGGTGAGCGCCTGTGTCGCTACTATTGTTGAAAAACATCCTAATGACGCTGTGTGTATCGCTACTCATGCCACCCCCATCCGCGTGATGGAGTGCCTTTGGACTGACACACCACTAAAGTATATGCATACTATTCCGTGGGTTAGCAACGCTTCCATCACGGTGGCTCAGTATGATGAAAACGGAGTAGGGCAGTTACTGGTGCGTGATTTTCACACCCATTTGGGTGATCTTTCAACTAAATTGGCAAAGAATGTTTGATTTTTGACGCGGATTGGAACAAATTGTTCCAATCCGCTCTTTGTTTACACAATATGTAGTGATTTTTGCGTGCAAACTATTGCATTGAGGCTATAAATATAGTATAATAAGTAAAATGTAGCAACATTGAAAGGAATACCTTTATGACACGGATTATTACCGAGGAGGAACTGCAGCAGCAGATTCCTTATCGTGAAAAAGTACGTCAACATTACGTTGACACAAAACCGGATGGACCGCCTTTAGCATGTATACGCACCTTTGGCTGCCAACAAAACGTTGCGGATTCCGAGCGTATAAAAGGTATGCTGGCTGAGATGGGTTTTGGCTTTACCGAAGAGACGGAAGAAGCAGATTTTATCTTATTCAATACCTGCGCTGTGCGTGAACACGCCTGTGACCGAGTGTTTGGTAATGTTGGCGCGCTCAAACACATTAAAAGACGGCGTCCCGAGGTCATCATTGCCGTATGCGGATGTATGGTTCAGCAACCACACGTGGCGGAAAAGTTGAAGGAAAGCTATCCTTTCGTCGGCCTTGTGTTTGGCACCCATGTTATCCATCGTTTGCCGGAATTATTGTGGACATCCTTACATCAGCGTCGGCAGTTATCGGTTACTCCTCAGGAGGATGGCGTGATTGCAGAGGGCTTGCCCATCCATCGCGACGGAAGTTTTAAGGCGTGGCTGCCCATTATGTACGGCTGTAACAATTTCTGCACTTACTGCATTGTACCCTATGTACGAGGACGCGAGCGCAGCCGCGATCCCGAGATTATTCTTAGCGAAGCTAAGGAACTGGTCCACCAGGGATATAAAGAAATCACCCTACTTGGTCAGAACGTCAATTCTTATGGAAAAGGGGAGAGCCACGGGGTCAATTTCGCTGAACTTCTGCGCCGTATCAACGCCATCCCCGGCGATTTTACCATCCGTTTTATGACATCTCACCCTAAGGATGCCACAACCGAACTATTCGACACCATCGCTGCTTGCGAAAAGGTATCTCGACATTTCCACCTTCCCTTCCAGTCCGGTAATGATCGTGTGCTAATGGCTATGAATCGTCGCTACACTCGTGAACAGTATCTGGGATTGGTGCAATATGCGCGCAAGGTGATCCCCGAAATTTCTTTTACCAGTGATGTTATCGTTGGCTTCCCTGGCGAGACTCGTTCGGAATTTGAGGATACTTTGTCATTGGTCAAAGAGGTGGGCTTTACTTCACTGTTTACGTTTATCTTTTCCCCCCGCAAGGGGACCCCTGCCGCCGAGATGGACGATCCTATCCCGATAGAAACCAAAACTGCTTGGTTCAAAGAGTTGTCCGAATTGCAGGAGGCCGTTTCTGCAGAACGATTGGCAAAATTGGTAGGAACCGAACAACGCGCACTGCTGGAAACAGTAGAGGATGGGTACGTTGAGGCCCGTTTAGCCTCTAACAGTGTAGTGCGCGTTGAGGCAGACCCTAAAATGGTTGGTCGATATGCTACCATCCGTATTGACGATGCAAGAAGTTGGATTATGCACGGAACCGTGCTGTCTATTGAGTAAGGGAGAAAGAATTATGGATACTTTATTGGCTATGGCTATTGATTTGGCTACTCAGTTACAGGCTGACCCCCGTTGCGAGGCGGTGCTGGCAGCTACTAAGGCGGCAGACGATGACGCCACCCTGCAGGAACTCATCAGCGAGTTTAACCTGAAGCGTATCGCTATTAATACCGAGGAGAGTAAGGAGGATAGCGATCCAGCCAAATTGCGTCAGCTCAATGAGGAACTGCGCTCCGTTTATGCTTCGGTTATGGCTCATGAGAAGATGATGGCATATAATGACGCCAAATCCGAGCTGGATGTACTGGTCAATAAGATTCACTTTGCCATCAATCTGGCAATTCAGGGGCAGGACCCCAATCTGGCCGCACAGGAGAGTAGTTGTACCGGTAATTGCGGTACCTGCGGCGGTTGCCACTGAGATTTGGATAAGAAGGAAGGCGCAGATTATGGCTGAAATGACGCCGATGATGCAGCAATATCTGCAAATCAAGGAAAAGAACAAGGATTGCATCCTGTTCTTCCGTTTGGGTGATTTCTATGAGATGTTCTTTGACGACGCCGTTTTGGTGTCTAAAGAACTGGAACTCACCCTCACGGGACGGGATTGCGGTCAAAAAGAACGCGCCCCCATGTGCGGTGTTCCTTTTCACAGCTACGAGTCCTACGTTGCGCGTCTGGTTGCCAGAGGCTATAAGGTAGCCATCTGCGAACAGACCGAGGACCCTGCTCAGGCCAAAGGTTTGGTTAAACGTGATATTATCCGTGTGCTTACCCCCGGTACGGTGATTGAGGGCAGTATGCTGGATGAGAGCCGCAATAATTATCTGGCGGTTATTTATGCCTCTGCCGACCATAAACAATACGGCCTGTGTTTCTGTGATTGCTCTACCGGTGAGATACATTTAACTCAGTTGGAGGGTTCCGATCTGGCACTGCGGGTTTCCAACGAGCTTGGTCGTTTTTCTCCCAGCGAAATACTGATTAATCGTGCCGCATCGCAGGATGGCTCCTTGCGAGAGTTTGTTGAGCGTCGTATGAACGTGCATATGGAGATTCGATCTGACGACGAATTCTCTTTGGATATGGCACAGGAGCGCGTGTTACGTCAATTTAAAGCAGTATCCCTGTCTGCTTTAGATGTAGAGGACAAGCCCGCGGCGGTCTGTGCTTTCGGTTGTGCGATACAGTATCTGCAATCTACCCAGATGACAGGTCTGGAGCGTATGAATAAGTTGGACGTGTACTCGGATGCCCAGTATATGAAACTGGACATTACGGCTCGTCGCAATTTGGAACTGCTTGAGACTATGCGTTCTCAGGAAAAACGCGGCTCCTTGCTGGGTGTGCTAGATAACACCAAGACTGCTATGGGCAAGCGTCTGCTTCGCTCTTGGATCGAACAACCGCTGGTCCAAATTGCGCCCATTACCCGTCGCTTGAGCGCAGTAGAAGAACTGGTTAAATCTTCGCTGTTACGCAGTGATCTTCAAGAATTACTGACAGAGATATATGACCTTGAGCGTATTATGACCCGAGTGGTTTACGGTAGCGCCAACGCACGTGAACTGCGTTCTCTTTATCAGACTCTGTCTTTTATGCCTAATATTCGTCAGACGCTTTCCTCTGTTAACAGCAAGGAACTCTGTGCTATTTGCGATGCCATTGATCCTCTGGAGGACATTTGTGCATTGATTGCCGCGGCTATCGTGGACGAGCCTCCCTTTACCGTGCGTGAGGGTGGGATGATTCGCAGTGGCTACAATGCCGAGCTGGATGAACTGCAAAGCGTTATGACCGATGGCAAGGGCATTTTGACCCGTATCGAGGCCGAAGAAAAAGAAAAGACCGGCATTAAGACGCTGAAGGTCGGCTATAATCGCGTGTTCGGTTATTATATCGAGATTTCACGTCTGTACAGCGAACAGGTACCCGAGCATTATATCCGCAAACAAACATTAGCCAACGCCGAGCGTTACATAACGCAGGAGTTAAAAGAACTGGAAGCCCGTGTGTTGGGTGCTAAGGATCGCGCCGTGGCGCTGGAATATCAGCTGTTCACCCAGGTCCGCGAGGCGGTGGCAGCTCAGTTGGTTCGTATTCAGTCCACTGCGGAAGCGCTGGCCAAATTGGATGTGCTCACTTCCTTGGCATCGGTGGCGGTGCGCTATAACTATTGCCGCCCCGAGGTGGATCTTTCCGGTCGCATCTCGATTATCGGCGGCCGTCATCCTGTGGTAGAATCCTTGTCCGATACGCCGTTTGTTCCCAATGACACACATCTTGACAATAACGATAATCGTGTCGCCCTGATTACCGGTCCCAATATGGCCGGTAAATCCACCTATATGCGACAGACAGCGCTGATTACTTTAATGGCGCAGATTGGTAGTTTTGTGCCCGCGCAAAGCGCCACTATCGGTGTGGTAGATAGTATCTTTACCCGCGTGGGCGCATCGGACGATTTGGCCGCAGGCCAGTCCACGTTTATGGTTGAGATGAGCGAGGTTGCATCGATACTGAAAAATGCCACATCCAAGAGCCTTATCGTATTTGATGAGATCGGACGCGGCACCTCCACCTTTGACGGTATGAGCATCGCTCGTGCCGTGTTGGAATACGTCGCCAATCCTAAATTCATCGGTGCTAAAACGTTGTTTGCTACCCATTATCACGAGCTTACCTCCATTGAAGAGGAAGATCCTTGCATTAAGAACTACAACATTGCCGTGAAAAAGCGCGGCGATGATATTACATTCCTGCGTCGCATTGTGCACGGTCCTGCCGACGACAGTTACGGTATTGAGGTTGCCAAACTGGCCGGCATCAACGACCGTGTTGTGCGTCGTGCTAAAGAGATTCTTGGCAATATTGAAAGTGGGGAAGGAGCCCCGGTGCGTACTCGCACGGTTGAGGTCATAGCCGACAACGACCAGATGTCTTTACTTGGCGGCGCAGATAATCCTCTGATTCATAAGATAAAAGAACTGGATGTTAACGTTTTGACCCCCATCGAGGCAATGCAAACGCTGTATGATCTTGTGAAAGAGGCGCAATCCTACTAATTCCCAAAGGAGGGAAAGTAATGGCACGGATTCACGTGTTGGATAAACATGTAGCAGAACTGATTGCTGCCGGAGAGGTGGTGGAGCGTCCTGCTTCTGTTATCAAAGAACTGATGGAAAATACTATCGATGCCGGTGCAAAGCACGTTACTGTGGAGATTCGCGACGGTGGCGTTACCTATATGCGGATCACCGATGATGGCTGTGGCATTCATCGCGAAGATGTGACCACCGCTTTCCTGCGTCACGCCACCAGTAAAGTGCGTACCGAAGAGGATCTGAATGCTATCGGTACTCTGGGCTTTCGCGGCGAGGCTTTGGCATCTGTTGCAGCGGTATCCAAGGTGGAGCTGATCACCTGTGCTAAGGGTGAGATGGTAGGCACTCGTTATGTTATTCATGGTGGTGAAGAGGTGCTGATTGAGGATGCGGGATGCGCTGAGGGCTCTACCTTTATCGTTGAGGATTTGTTCTACAACATCCCTGCCCGTATGAAATTCCTTAAAAAGGATGTCAGCGAGGGCAATGCCGTCGCCGGCGTAGTGGAACGTTTAGCCTTGTCCCACCCCGAAATTGCGGTTAAATTCATCCGCAACGGTCGCGTAGAACTGCAGACCCCAGGCGATGGTGAACGATTATCTTGTATTCACGCTGTATTTGGTAAGCAGTTTGCCTCTACACTGATCCCTGTGGAGTATGCCGTTGGCGGTGTGTCTGTCAGTGGTTATGTGTGCAAACCGGAAAATGCTCGTCCCAATCGCACAATGCAGCACTATTTTGTCAACAACCGATACGTTAAAACCCAGACGGGTATGGTGGCGGTGGAAAGAGCGTATAAGGGTATGATTATGGCGGGGCGCTTTCCTGCCTGTGTCTTGTTTATTGACCTGCCTGCCGAGACAGTGGATGCTAACGTGCACCCCGCTAAAATCGAGATTCGTTTTATCAACGAAAAACCGGTGTTTGACGCTGTGTTTTACGGTGTGCGGTCGGCTTTAGAGTCGCGGAGCACCATCCGGCAGATGGAGATTCCCCATGAGCCTGTTATTTCTCCGATTCTCACGACTCCCGCTGAGACTAAGCCTGTTGCGGCCACCACTTCTGCTAAGAATAGTCCCGATATACGGAATGTGCGCTTTTTGGATTTGGTGGTGGATGACGAACCTGCATCTTTCACCGTATTGAAGGATGACACCAACGTGGTGCCACCGGTCACTCAAACACCGCTCACCATTGAAGAATTGCCCACCTACACTCCGGTTTCGGAGAGGAAACCCATGGCAGAACCAATTAAGCCGATACAGCCGCTCGTGTCGGAACAAACGGTTATCGAACAGCAACCGGAGATTCGAGTAATTGGTGAGTTGTTTAGAACTTACATTCTGGCTCAGATGGGGGAGAGTTTGTTTATTATTGATAAGCATGCCGCCCACGAGCGGATTCTGTATAACAAACTTAAGGCAGAAGCACGCGTGGATGAGCAGATGTTACTCACCCCTGTCGCTGTTACTGTCAGCCGTGATGAACATTCTGCCCTTTTAGAGTCAGTGGATGAATTGAAACAGGCAGGTATTACCGTAGAGGATTTCGGCGGTCAGTGCGTTCTGGTGCGTACTTTTCCGATGATTTTGTCCGGCACCGATATTGATGCCACTATTCGTGAGATTGCCGCCGGATTTGTTGGTGGCAGCCGCGAGGTGCAAAGCAGTAAGCTGGATTGGATCTATCATTCTTCCGCCTGCCGTGCCGCTATTAAAGCGGGGGATAACAGTCGCCCGACCGAGTGGCTGGACCTGGCAAAGCAAGTGCTGTTGGATGACAGTATTCGTTTTTGCCCTCACGGTCGTCCCGTTTGCGTGGAAATGACACGCAAAGAGCTGGAAAAACAGTTTGGTCGTATTGTTTGATTATTTAGGAGGTGATCGCCGTGCAACCCTTTCAGCCGTATCCTATTATTGCAGGTCCTACCGCTTCGGGTAAAACGGCGTTAGCCATCTCATTGGCCAAGCACCTGAATGGAGAGGTAGTTTCTGCCGACTCTATGCAGATTTATGACACTGTTGCAGTGGGTACCGCCCGTCCGACCGTGGAGGAAATGGATAATATCCCTCACCATCTGATGGGCTTTCTACCTTTATCCTCTCAGTACAGTGTCGCCTCCTATTTAGAGGATGCTCATCGGGTTTTTGCTGATATCTACACACGCAATAAATTACCCGTTATGTGTGGCGGCACCGGTCTATATATACAGTCCTTTATGGAGAACCGCCAGCTTCTTGAGGAGAACCCGAATCCTGAACTACGTCAGAAATACGTTGCCATTGCTGAGATGGAGGGAAACGAAGCATTAATGCAACGCTTGCGAGAAGTTGATCCGAATTCTGCTGACCGCCTGCATATCAATGACCGTAATCGTATCATTCGCGCCCTCGAGGTGTATGATACCACCGGTATTACCATCACAGAACAAACGGCACGTTCTCTTTCGGTGCCTTCGCTGTACACTCCGTGCTTATTTGTCCTTAATTTTCGTGATCGACAAGCGTTGTATGACCGTATCAATCGGCGTGTCGATATAATGCTGGAAAACGGTCTGTTGAATGAAGCTCAACAAGTACTTCGCACCAATCCTGATGCCACAGTGACACAGGCTATCGGCTACAAGGAATTCGCCCCGTATTTTGAGGGTTCCATTTCGCTGAATGAGGCGGCTGATCGCCTGCGTCAACAAACCAGACGGTATGCCAAGAGACAGCTGTCCTGGTTCCGCCGAATGAATCCGTCCATTACTCTGTGGGTGGATGATCACCCCACGTTGGATTCGTTGGTTAACGAAGCCCTCTACTATTATGAAACGTTCTGGAAGGGAGGCGTCACCGAATGAAACGAAAGCTTCGCAAAGGATGGCAGACGTTGGTGTCGCTGCTCCTTTGTTGCGCCGTGGTGGCATATATCGGTTTTCAAACATATCGTAGCATCTTCTCTCAAGTAGAAACCGAATTAGCTGTTATCCACAGTGTGTTTGAATCCATCGAAACCGAAGGCTTGGTATATCGCACGGAAACGGTTATTCCCGTTTCCAACTCCGGTCACGTTTACTATGCCATAGAGAATGGAACGCGTGTTGCGAAAAATAACGTGATTGCTTCTGTTTATGCTGACGCGTCCAGTGGTCGTATTAAGCAGGAAATTGAACAAATAGAGGAACAGATCAAAGCCTTTAAAGCGATCCAGTCAGATGTTTCATCTGAGCGTATGACACTGGATTCCATTAACGAACAAACCAAAACTGCACTATACAACATAGTATATAACACGGAAACCGGTAATTTTGCTGATATGGAGTATACGCAATTTAATGTATTAACACTACTCAGTAAGAAGCAAATCGTAACCGGAAAATCCGTAGATTTATCAGCCAAAATCCAAGAGTTGGAGAACAGAAAGAAAAGTCTTCAGGCACAATATAGTTCACCTAAATCCACTATTAAAGCGCCTGTAGCCGGTTATTTTGCCGATCATACTGATGGGTATGAGCATGTACTGAAACCGGACGATCTTGCTGATTTATCCGTTTCCTCTCTGCAGAACCATATGCAGACGGATCAGCAGGTATCTTCCACTGCGGACGGAAAGATCGTCAGCGGTTATGAATGGTATATGGCCTGCGTACTGCCGGATAGATATTATAATGTTCTGGGCGTCGGCAAGGCCCTATCCTTGCGTATGTCCTTTGTCTTGGATGAGTCTGTACCAGCCACTGTTTACGCCTGCAATAAGGACAACAAAGGTAATTTGGCCGTCGTTTTTCGCTGTGACTATATGTCCGAGGAGTTGGCTACCATCCGTAAAGAGACGGTAGAGATTCAACTGGTAGAACATACCGGTCTGAAGGTGCCTAAGCGTGCTATTGTTATCAATAACGATCAACAAGCCGGTGTTTATATACGTTCAGGTAACGTAGTTGCTTTCCGCAAAATAGAACAGCAATTCAGTGAGCCCGCCGAATACGTTATATGTAAAGAAATCAGTGAAGATGGTTACTTACGGATGTATGACGACATCATTGTAGGAGGGAGGGATTTGTATGACGGAAAGATTATCCATTGATCCATTGGTCTCCGATAACGTTGCTTACATTCGCTCTGAAATGGCAGAAGCCTGCAACCGTGCCGGACGTTCAATGGATTCGGTGCAACTGCTGGCAGTAACCAAAACCGTATCACCCGTAAAAATTAACGCCGCCATTCAATGCGGTATTAAGCAAATCGGTGAAAACCGTGTCCAAGAGTACCTAAAAAAACGTGATGATCTAGCCTTAAATGGTGTTAAAACCCACCTTATCGGTCATCTGCAGACCAACAAGGTGCGCCAGATTGTGGGTGAGGTTGATATGATTGAATCAGTGGATAGCCTACGCCTCGCTAAAGCAATCTCGGACCGTTCCAATGCCTTACATATCGTTACACCGATACTGGTCGAGGTAAACATTGGCGGTGAGGATGCTAAATCCGGTGTTGAACCTCAAAATTTGGAATATCTGCTGCAAGAATTAGCCCATTTTTCCGGTATTAATGTGCAAGGATTAATGACAATTCCCCCGATTTTACGCACAGAACGCGAAAAAAGAGAGATTTTTTCAAAAATGTATCAACTGTTTGTTGACATTGAGGCCAAAAAAATAGATAATATACATATGCAGGAATTATCTATGGGTATGTCCGGAGACTTCCGTGAAGCCATTATGGAAGGAGCCACTATCGTACGTATAGGCTCTGCTTTGTTTGGAGAACGTCAATATTAATATATTAGGAGGAACTAATTATGGGTATCTTTGGTAAATTATGGGGCGACGAGCCCGAATTCGAAGAGGACAACGATCTGGGTTTAGAGGAGAGTATGCCTCGTTCAAAAAAGGGTGCCGATATGATTGAGGAAGTTTCTATCGATGCCCCCCGTAAGGGTAATAAGGTCGTCAATATTCACGCTACTGCTCAACTGCAGGTAGTGTTGGTTAAGCCTGAGCGCTTTGACGACGCCAGTGCTGTTGCCGATCACCTGAACGCTAAGCGTACCGTCGTTCTGAATCTGGAGGGTGCCAATAAGGATGTGGCTCGTCGTATTTTAGACTTCTTGAGCGGTGTTGCCTATGCTAACGACGGCCAGATTAAAAAGGTTGCAAATTGTACCTTTATCATCACTCCCTACAATGTGGGTTTGATGGGCGATCTGTTGGATGAGCTGGAGAATAATGGCCTGTATTTCTGATGACGAAAAACTGCTTTATTCCCGATTAGAAGACACGCTTTATCTGAGCAATAAACGTGGGTGCCCCTGTTTTCTTGGGTTTCTCGATTTACGTGAACAAGCGCTAATACTTCGACAACTCTCAAGGCTACATTCCGTTAACTGGCAGTTTTACGGAGGGTATGAAGACGCAGAGCGGTCGATGCTGGCCGTATTTCCGGATTACTATTCGGCTGATGATCTTATCTATCCTTTTTCTGCCGTTGCTTTTCGGTATCGACCATCGCAACATTTAACACATCGTGATTTTCTCGGCACGTTGTTATCTGCAGGAGTACGTCGCGATAAGGTGGGGGACATTCTTTGTGGAGAAGGTCTAACTGTCGTTTTTCTCAGCGAAGAGATTGTTCCGTACATTTCTCAACAGGTACAAAAGGTTGGTGGCGAGGGCATCACAATTCAGCGTGATTATGATGGTGAGCTGCCTGTTTCCCATCAATTTGCTGAGATTAAAGAAACAGTTGCATCACCGCGGCTCGATGCAGTGGTTAAAGTCTTAATTCGCGCATCTCGAGAAGAAGCGGCACAGATGATTCGTACCGGTCTTGTTTCGGTTGATCACTTGCCAATCGATAATGTTTCCCACATGCTTACTGCGCCTTGTACGGTTTCGGTTCGCGGATACGGTCGCTTTTTAGTTGATCGGTTCGGCCCTGAAACTAAAAAAGGCCGTCTGCAATTCTTAGCACGCAAATGTATTTAATGTGAAGGAAGGATCAATTAGTTATGCTGACAGCAAAGGACATTCGCGAGGTAAAATTTAATCGCTCTATGGGCGGTTACAAAACCATTGAGGTGGATGAGTTTTTAGACCAGTGTGCGGATGTGGTTGAGGAACTGACCAAACAGAATGATGAGGACACCCGCAAGATGCAGGTTTTGGCCGAAACCATTGTTGACTATCGTAATCAAGAGGATAGTATCCGCTCGGCCCTGATCAGCGCTCAGAGAATGAGCGAATCTGTGATTGCGGACGCCCGTAAACAGGCGGATGATATCCTTGCCGCCGCCCGTGCTGAGGCGGATTCTATGCGTGAGAAAGCTCTCAAAGATACCGAAACTGAATTGAGAGAGCTGAACCGCGTTAAGCAGGAAGTAGCCGACTTCAAGGCGAAATTGTTGTCTATATATCGCGAGCATTTGACAATGATCAACGTGTTGGAGGGCGGTGCAGCGGATGATGCCGTATCCAAACCGAAGGCTAAGTATAATCCTCCCGTAGTGGGGCAGGATCCTGTGATGGACTCTGTTGAACTGGTGCATGAGGATGACGAGAACTATGTCGCTCCTCATAATGTTCCTGATTTCTCCGGCTTTGAGCTGAAAGACGACGAATAATAAACGGGGATCGGATCCGTATCGGTCCGATCCCGTTTTTATAATTTCAAGAAGGTGTTTCTTATGGTTTTCCTATACACTTTGCTGGCAGTGGGTCTGATTATACTGGATCAACTCAGCAAATACTGGGCATCCACGGTTTTGTTGAAAGAAGGATTCATCGAGGTAATCCCCGGTGTGTTTGAGTTCCACTATACCCAAAATCGTGGTGTCGCATTTAGTATGCTACAAGATCAGCGTTGGGTATTTATACCCGTTTCCATTCTTATGACTTTAGTACTAATCACTATGTTGATACGCAGCCCTATGCGCCGAAGCAAATTGTTTTGCATCTCCACGATTTTGGTTATTGCAGGTGCCATCGGCAATTTGATTGATCGTATCGTGTTAGGCTATGTTATTGATTTTCTGTATTTTAGTCTTATCGATTTCCCAATTTTCAATTTTGCAGATTGTTGTGTTGTTATTGGTGCTATTTTGTTATCTGTATATATGATATTCGGTTCCAAGGATTTGGAAAACCTACCTTTACGCACATTGTTTTTAGGTATAAACAAAAAGCAAGAGGAGTCAACGCATGGCTGAGCAATATGTATGGTCAATCCGAGTCAATCAGGCTGAACAGCGCCTTGATTCTGTTTTGTCCAAGGAACTGGATATCAGCCGTTCCGTCGCCCAAGGATGGCTGGAACAAGGCTTGGTTACCGCTAATGGAAAAACACTGAATAAAAAAGACAAACTCAAAATCGGTACAGATATTCAGGTTGACATTCCCGATCCTGTAGAATACGACATCCAAGCTGAGGATATTCCTTTGGATATCGTCTATGAGGATGAACATCTGCTGGTGGTGAACAAACCCAAAGGAATGGTGGTTCACCCTGCAGCAGGGCATTACAGCGGCACCTTAGTCAATGCTTTGATGTACCATTGCGGCGACAGTCTTTCCGGCATTAACGGCGTTATGCGACCGGGCATTGTCCACCGCATCGATATGGACACCAGCGGCCTTTTGATCGTCGCAAAGAATGATAAAGCACACAGCGGTTTGGCTGAGCAGATCAAAGAACACTCCTTTACACGGATATATGAGGCCGTAGTCGTGGGTCACCCAAAAGAAAACACTGGTACGGTACGAGCACCCATAGGACGCCACCCTCATAATCGCAAGAAAATGACGGTGACCGCCACTAACTCTAAGGAAGCCACTACACATTATGAGGTACTAACGCGTTACGCGGGTTATTCCCACCTTCGACTTAGGTTGGAAACAGGTCGCACCCACCAGATTCGTGTTCATATGGCCTATATCGGTCATCCTGTGGCAGGTGATGCAGTCTACGGTTCCGAAAAACAGCCTAAGATATGTCAGGCACTAAACGGTCAATGTCTGCACGCTAAATGTATCGGTTTTGTGCATCCTGTTACAGGCGAAAATCTGTATTTTGAGAGTGATTTACCTACTTATTTTACGGATTTTATTCAAAAACTACAGTAAAAGGAGCCAACACGATGTGTTGGCTCCTTTTATGCTTATTTTGCTTTGAAACTATCTTTCAAGGATACGGAACGATTGAAAACAAGATGACCGGGATTGCTGTCCTTGTTATCGACAGAGAAATAACCCAAACGCATGAACTGATAAGCGGCAGGAGCCTCAGCATTGGCGAGAGCAGCCTCCAGTTTGCAGTTTTGCAAGGTTTCCAGCGAGTTCTCAGCCAGGCAATCCAAGAAATCCTTATCTCCGCCATCGGGATCGGCATCGGCAAACAAATTAGAATACAAACGCACCTCGGCGTCAACAGCGGTGGCGGCATCTACCCAATGGATAGTGGACTTCACCTTGCGACCGTCTGCGGTATTGCCACCCTTACTTTCGGGATCATACTCGGCCAATACCTCAACCACGTTGCCCTCATCATCCTTCACACAGCCGGTGCATTTGATGACATAGGCGCCCTTCAAACGAACCTCGTTGCCGGGGAAGAGGCGGAAGTATTTGGGGATAGGACTCTCCATAAAATCATCCGCTTCGATCCACAGATGCTTGGAGAAGGTGACCTCTCTGGTACCGTCCTCAGGCTTGTTGGGGTTATTCTCCACCACAAACACATCGCTCTGATCGTCAGGATAGTTGGTCAGCGTCAGTTTAACGGGACGAAGAACAGCCATAGCGCGGCAAGCGTTCTCGTTCAGATCCTCACGCAGGCAAGCCTCCAGCAGAGCCACCTCAACGGTGTTGGGCACCTTAGCCACACCAATCTTCTCGCAGAAAGTGCGAATGGAATTGGCGGTATAACCGCGGCGGCGCAGGCCGCATAGGGTAGGCATACGAGGGTCGTCCCAGCCGGATACATAGTTCTCTTCCACCAATTTGCGCAGTTTGCGCTTAGACATAACGGTATAGTTGATTCCCAGACGAGCAAACTCGATCTGACGGGGATCCGCCTCGATGTCCACATTCTGCACAACCCAGTTATAGAGAGGGCGATGGTCCTCAAACTCCAAAGAGCACAGGGAGTGGGTGATACCCTCCATCATATCCTCAATGGGGTGGGCATAATCATACATCGGGTAGATGCACCACTTATTGCCCTGACGATGATGGTGGCAGTGATTGATGCGGTAGATAACCGGATCACGCATATTGAAGTTGCCGCTGGCAAGGTCAATCTTAGCACGAAGGGTCATACGTCCATCCTCAAACTCGCCCGCGCGCATACGAGCGAACAGATCCAGGCTTTCCTCGGCAGGGCGGTCACGGTAGGGGCTGACGGCGGGATTGGTCAAATCACCGCGGTTCTCACGCACCTGGTCGGGGGTCAACTCGCAGACGTAGGCAAGACCCTTTTTAATCAGACCGATAGCCTGCTCATACATTACCTCAAAATAGTCGGATGCATAATAGAAACGGTCGCCCCAGTCAAAGCCCAGCCAGTGAATATCCTCTTTGATGGCATCTACGAACTCCTCATCCTCTTTAGTGGGGTTGGTATCGTCCATACGCAGATTACACAGACCGCCGTATTTCAGAGCGGTGCCAAAATCAATGCACAGCGCCTTTGCGTGGCCAATGTGCAGGTAGCCATTGGGCTCCGGCGGGAAACGGGTGTGGACAGTCTTACCGTAGCAACGACCGCCTTCTGTTAATTCCTCGTCAATGATGGCGTGGATAAAATTGGTACATTCAGCCATACTAAATCACCTCATGCTTAGTTAGAAAAAGTGTGGATTGCGGTGTTCAAACGCTTCTGCACCTCATCGATGCCTAACGTCTGCATAATGGAACACAGGTCTGGTGTATTGCGGCGACCTGTCATCGCCAAACGGATAACGGTGCTAACGTCGCCCACGTGACCCTTCCAGGCCGTAGGATCAGCTTTATACTGCTTCACATCGGGACAGAAGCCCAACTCTTCACAGATGCTCTTAACGGTAGCAAACCAGTCATCCTTGTCCTGAGCAGGATCATACACCGTATTGTATTTAGCGAGAATGGCCGCGGCATCGGCAGGCGAGATATGCTCCGGAAGTTCAATCTCGAAATCATCACTGAAGAAATAGGAAACATACGCGGGCACTTCGCTCCACTTAGCGATATCCTTACGCGGTTTCGCATTGCCACGGTCAATGGAGAAAATGCGGACGGCATAGTCCATATCCTGCTTTAACAGGGAAGCAAAATCAGCGTCATATTCATCAGCCCAGGCGATGACCTTGTCAGTAACAGTCTGCGCATCCATACGAGCAATGGTTATCTTGCTAACATCATTGAGCTTGTTCAGGTCAAACAACGCACCGGAAACGCTCATCTTTTTAAGATTGAATTTAAAGGCGCTTCGGGGGGCAGTCTGATTACCGCGTCGCCAATCCTCAAAGTCGCTGTTGGCGATGGTCAGCAGATACTCCAGCACACTGTCGGCGGGATAGCCCTGCTGTGCATAGAAATGCATTGCGGCTTGCGGATCTTTACGCTTAGACAGCTTACGTTTATTGCCGTTATCCTCCACCATAATGGGGCTGACGTGTGCGTATTTGGGCGGTTTAAAACCTAAAGTTTTAAACAACTGCAGATGCTTCGGCACAGAGGAGATCCATTCATCACCGCGAATCACGTGGGTGGTACGCATCAGATGATCATCCACCGCGTGTGCGAAATGATAGGTAGGGATTCCATCGGACTTCAGCAGAACAATATCTTCATCATTTTCGGGCATCTCAATGGTACCCTTGATCATATCATCAAACTTGATGCGGTTGTCCTCACTGCCCATAGAGCGCAGACGCACCACATAAGGTAGACCGCTCTGAATCTTCTCAAGAGCTTCCTCCGCTGTTAGACTACGACAGACAGCATACTTACCGTAATAGCCGGTACGGTCCTTTGCGGCTTCTTGTTGTTCACGGGCAGCCTGGCGTTGCTCTTCGGAGCAGAAACAAGGATAAGCCAGATTCTGCTCAACCAAACTTTTAACGTAAGTATGATAGATGTGAGCACGCTGACTCTGCTGATAAGGTCCGTAATCACCCCTGATCTCGCCGGGAGCAACAAAGCCTTCGTCAATGCTCAGACCAAAATCGTTCATACCCTTCAAAATATCGTCGGCGCCACCTTTAACCTCACGTTTCTTGTCGGTATCCTCTAAACGAAAATAGAACACACCGTCGGTGGCATCTGCGGTCATACGGTTGACCATAGAGGTGAAGAAGGTACCTAAATGCAGATAGCCGGTGGGGGAGGGAGCGATACGGGTTACGCGAGCGCCCTCTTTTAATTGACGGAGAGGATAAATCTCCTCATATTCAGCAGGGGTCTTGTCTACGTTAGGGAACATAACCTCTGCCAATTGCTCGTAAATGGACATAACCATCCTCCTAACAGAACTAATCTCATATATTTTACATTTATCTATTGAAAATGTCAACGGATGTGTGTTAATATATAGATGACTTTTTCAGATTTTTTTAGTCTGTGATACTATTTTCTTTGTGAGGGATCATATTATGGAAAATCAAGCCGTAACTATTGAGCGCAAAAAACGAGCACTCAGCTGTATTCAGCCTACCGGTACGCCTACCTTGGGTAACTATCTGGGTGCATTGCGTAACTGGGTAGATATGCAGGATGAGTTTGAATGCGCCTTTGCCGTTGCCGACCTACACGCAATTACGGTACGTCAGGAACCCGCCAAATTGCGTCAGCAAATCACCGAAATGTTCGCATTGCTGTTGGCGATCGGGCTGGATCCCGAAAAGTGTTTGCTGTTTGTACAGTCCCATGTGCCTGCCCATACCCAGTTGTCTTGGCTGCTGTCCTGCAATACACAGTTTGGTGAGTTGTCCCGTATGACCCAGTTTAAGGATAAATCCGCCAAACATGCCGATAATATCAATCTGGGTCTGTTCGCCTATCCCACCTTGATGGCGGCAGATATTCTGGTATATCGCCCCGATTATGTGCCGGTAGGTGCGGACCAGAAACAGCACTGCGAGTTGGCCCGCACCATTGCGGAGCGTTTCAATAATGTTTACGGCAACACTTTCATTGTGCCGGAGCCCTACATTATGAAGACTGGCGCCCGTGTGCGATCCCTACAGAATCCCTTGAAAAAAATGTCCAAATCGGACGAGAATGTGAACTCCTATATCTCCTTGAAGGACGATAAGGACACCATCCTTCGCAAATTCCGCCGTGCCGTTACCGACAGTGAGGCCTGTGTCCGCTATGCCGATGGCAAGGACGGTGTCAATAACCTAATGGAGATCTATTCTGCGGTGACGGGCTTGTCCTTAGATGTGATTGAAGCCGAGTTTGCCGGCAAGGGTTACGGCGATTTCAAGACCGCCGTGGGTGAGGCTGTTGCCGACGAACTGGCTCCTATGCAGGAGCGTTTAAAAGTCCTGCTGGACGATAAAGCGCAGCTGATGCAGTTAATGAAAGAGGGCGCGGAAAAAGCGTCTTACATCGCCAACCGCACCCTCGAAAAAGCCCAAAAGAAGATGGGCTACGTTATGCTGAAATAATTATAGACCGGTCAGGTCGAACTCCGGTATCATTTTGGTACCGGAGCTTTTTCTATCCTGAACATATCCGTTGGTAAGCCCTAAATCATCTAAATGTTCCCACACTTTATCGCACTCGCGTTGGGTCAATGGACGCTGAAGCTCCTTGTGGTTGGTCAAATCACCGCAGGGGGTATACTGAAACATAAGACTTACCCAAATATCCGGCACTGTTGCTAACCAATCGAGTACTTGTATAGAATTGGTCGTATGACCGGGCAGCACCAGGTGTCGGACAATGGTACCTTTCTTCGCGATGCCGTTGCCGTCCAGTTCGACAGCTCCCGTCTGGCGTACCATCTCTTTTATAGCAGCAGAGGCATAGATGAAGTAATCCGGCGCATCGGACAGAGTTGCGGATAGGGTAGAGTCAACGTATTTACAGTCAGGTAGATAAACATCTACAAGGCCCTCCAGCATTTTCAGCGTTTCTACTCTCTCATACCCTCCAGAGTTGTAGACAACGGGGATGTTTGGCTTGTAAAGTTCTAATGCTTTACAGATAGAAACCGCGTAATGAGTGGGGTTGACAAGGTTGATATTGTGTGCTCCTGCCGCTTCCAGCTCCCGCAGAATATCTGCCAATCGTTCAACGGTGATTGGTTTGCCGTTTCTATGGTGACTGATGATCTCATTTTGACAAAATACACATCCCAATGAGCATCCGGAAAAGAATATGGTACCGGAGCCCCGTGTACCGCTGATACATGGTTCCTCGCCGTAGTGAAGAGCGGCTCTGGCCGCCATCGGCTCCGAGGGCATTCCGCAGTAACCCTGGTTACTATTCACTGTTCGCAACGTTCCACATTGTCGCGGACACAGAGTACAGATATACGACACCTTATCACCTCCCGATTATATTCATTTTACCAGAATCATCATCATTGTGCAACTATGAAAGGGGTTATTTTATGACTGAAATGATTTATAAGGTTATGGAGAATCTACGCAAAAATGGCATTACGGCAGAATACGTTGAAACCAAAGAAGCGGTACTGCCGATTATACGTGATCTGATACCGATTGGAAGTACTGTGGCCACGGGTGGTTCGCGTACCTTGGCCGAAGCCGGTGTGATCGACCTACTCAAGAATGGTGAATACACCTATTTTGACCGTATGGACCCTTCATTAACAGCTGAGGAAAAGCAGAAAATGACAACAAAAGGCAATACTGCCGATGTTTATCTTTGTTCCTCCAATGCCATCACCGAGTCGGGCGAACTCTACAACGTGGATGGTTTCTGTAATCGTATTGCCGCCATCGCATTTGGACCCAAAAAGGTGATTATGGTGGTAGGCATTAACAAGATTGTGCCGAATATTGACGCTGCTATCCGTCGCGTCAAGACCATAGCTGCTCCCTTGAATACACAGCGGCTAAACTGTGATACTTACTGCCGCACCGCCGGTGTGTGTATGGGTGTGGATGGATCTATGACCGATGGTTGTCACAGTCCCGCTCGTATCTGCTGCAATTACTTGATTTCAGCACAACAGAGAATACCGGAGCGTATCCACGTTATCCTTGTAGGTGAAAATTTAGGATTTTAAGCAAAAGAGCCTGTGCGGTTTATTGCACAGGCTCTTTTGTCGCCATAAGATAAGACACTAATGTATCTTTTTCGTTGATGCATTCTCCATTCATCACAGCATTTAGCAATTCATTCATAGCGAAACCGATTTCAGGACCCGCGGGGATCCCTAACGCCAGAAGGTCATCTCCATCGACCGCTAACATAGACACTTTATAACACGGATTTTGCTTCAGAAGCTCCTTTGCACGGAGAATAGTGAGCGAATCAGCCTCTACAATAGCCAGATAATCAAAGACTAATTCCGATCCTAAAAAATTTAGAATATGCAACAAGTATTGATTCTCGGTCATTGTTTCACTAATACGGTATGATAACAGTAAACAAACATCCCGAATAGTGTGACGGTCAAACCGCATTCTTTTCAATATGACTTTTGCCATTTCTGCGGTGATATCCGCACCGTAAAACAAAGCCGCAAGACGAGTATGTACGCGTGCCGGAACTCGATTAAGTAGCGAAATGTCAGTGCAGGGTGAAAGTTCCGGCAGAAATATAGTCGTAACATCAGAAAACTCATTCATAAGCGCCACGGCGTCTGCGGCACATATCAGACGCTTAAATTCCGCGGTAATTCGTTCAATAGAAACATACTGCAAGTTTGCGGAGCGACGGTGAATGGCACTTGCCGTTTCAGATTCAACAGCAAAGCCCAAAACTGCGGCAAACCGCAACGCCCTCAGAATACGCAACGCATCCTCGTTAAAGCGCTCTGTTGGATTTCCTACACATCGAATGATCCTATTCTGAATATCCGACTGACCGCCAAAACAATCTACGATGCCGTGCTTCGGATGATATGCCATAGCATTAACGGTAAAATCACGCCGACGCAGGTCTTCCTCCAGCGATGGGGTAAACGTTACCGCATCGGGGTGACGTCCGTCAGAATAGGCACCATCCACACGATATGTGGTGATCTCCAGCGGCATACCATCCACGATAACCGTTACGGTTCCGTGCAGAATGCCGGTATCTATGGTGCGATAATCTTTAAATACCACGCTTGTTTGATCGGGTAAAGCCGATGTGGTAATATCCCAGTCGGCAGGCTCTTTCCCCATAAGGCAGTCTCGAACGCAACCGCCGACAATAAACGCTTCATAACCTGCATCATTCAATAAACGGATGGCGTGCAGAACCGATAACGGCATATCCATATTCAATTCTGCACCACCTTTACATTAATTATGACCGTAGCCGTACTGCAACAGAAGCATATTCTTCATATCCCACAAGGGCTGAGATAAGTCAACATAGTATTTATGCGGATTTTCAAAACGGAGAACCTCATCCCACATAGTATCCAACTGTTCTTTGCAGTATTGGCGGATTTCGTCCACGGTGGGGGAGTCGTACACACATTTGCCCTTCACAAACAGCGGAACCATCAGGGGGACAGCCTTGAAGTCGGTGACAATCTTGCGTTTCCAAATATGCTCGGGGTCAAAGATTTCATAGGGTTGTGTATCGTCAATGATCTCATCGTGGAGTGTAATCACGTCGGCAATAGCCTTATTGTTTTCCTTATCAAACAAACGCCATACGTTCTTAAATCCGGGCGTGGTAATTTTTGCTACGTTTTCACTGATCTTGATACGCGGGGTAATTTGACCGTCCTGTTCCACGGCAACTAGCTTATAAACGCCGCCAAACACAGGTGCACTGGCGGCTGTAATCATTCTCTCGCCGACACCAAAACTATCCACACAAGCACCCTGACGAATCATATCTTGTATAACATATTCGTCGAGAGAGTTGGAGGCAGTGATGGCACAGTCCGGGAATCCCGCATCATCCAGCATTTTTCGTGCTTTACGGCTCAGATAGGTTATATCACCGGAGTCGATGCGAATACCCTTGGGGCGATGTCCGTTGGGCACCAAAACTTCGTTAAACACCTTAATCGCGTTGGGAACGCCGGATTTCAGTACATTGAAAGTGTCAACCAGAAGGGTACAGTTATCGGGATAGATTTCTGCATAGGCTTTAAACGCCTCATATTCCGAGTCGAAGAGTTGTATCCAGCTGTGCGCCATAGTTCCCAGTGCGGGAATACCAAACTCACGGTCGGCAATGGTACAAGCTGTTCCGCAGCAACCTGCAATATACGAAGCCCGCGCACCGTAAATAGCGCCGTCACACCCCTGCGCACGACGGGCACCAAACTCCATTACAGGACGACCCTGAGCGGCACGGACGATACGGCTGGCCTTCGTAGCAATGAGCGACTGGTGGTTGATCAGCACCAAAAGCATCGTTTCAATAAATTGTGCCTGTATGGCCGGACCGCGCACTGTAATCAGCGGCTCATAGGGAAACACCGGAGTGCCCTCGGGTATAGCCCATACATCGCAGGAAAATTTGAAATTACGAAGATACTCCAGAAACTGCTCATTAAACAACTTCTTATCTCGCAGATATTCAATGTCCTCGTCCGTGAACTTAAGGCGCTTTATATAGTTAATCACCTGCTGGATTCCGGCAACAATCGCCAATCCGCCCTTATCGGGAACAGAACGGAAGAATAGATCAAAGTAAACGGTGCGGTCACCATTACCGGTGCAAAAGAAACCGTTAGCCATGGTGATTTCGTAAAAATCCGTCAACATCGTCAGATTTTCTTTTCCAAGTAGATTTGTGTATTTCATAGAAACACGTCCTTTTATAGTGTTGGTTTCTTTATATTATAGACTCATCGTTATCAAAAAGCAATAGAAAAAGCGGTTGAATCTATCAACCGCTTCTTTCTACATTAGTAGCAAGGATGCAAAACCGTTGGCAATTAATGTGGACAGCAGATATGCCAACAGTGCAGCACCCATAGAAACGCCCCCGAAGGAGCCCAATTCTACGGGCGACAGATCATGCGTACGTTCAAGAGCTTTTTGCATACGCCGCGTACAATGATAAAAATATAGATGCGTGCCCTTTGTTCCCAGCAGAACGTGTGCAACCAATAATAATATCGAAAGAAACATCGCAGGATACATCATCGGATTGGAAGACACCTGAGCCATGGCTGTCAACATATCAGCTTCCGTTGTGGCAGTGCTTATGGGATTCATTAACCACAAAGAGGCCACGTCCAATACCATTTGAAACAAAAACATTAAACCTCCTAAGAGATACTGCTTTCGATATAACAGCCACAGCGGACCTAACAAAAACGCAGCCCAATTCCAGCCTGCGGAACGAGATTGACGAATTTGACGGAATCGGGGGATGTAATACCCTGTATTAACACCTACAAAAGCACCGAGCGCTTGTTCCTCATCATTAGTCGGCTGACACGGATCTGCTACAAAAGGCGTATACACACCGATGGGTGATTGTTTGCTTTGCCAGTCAGTCTCGCCGAGAGAACGACCACAATGGGTACAGTATTCGGCAAATTCTGCATTTTTCGTATAGCAATGAGGGCAGATATGGGCATTCTTGGGTTGACCGTCGGGGGGGAGATGCCCCTTCTGTGTCGAAGACTCCGTCTTTTCCCGCGTCCACTGGTTTTCAGTGCCGTGATTGACGGCATCGTGGCAATGGGATTCAGTCTGCCAGCATACACGATGATGGGGGAGACCGCACACAGGGCAAACCACCACGTCATCGCCGTCTTCAAAGCGTTTCTCACACACAGGACAGGCTAATCCTTCGTAATATAGCATATAATCACATCCATTTCACGACTAATTATATCACAAAGAAACATTACGGCAATCCCGAATATCGCAAATTCATAAAAATTTTATATTTTCTGCCGAAATGACAACATGGACTTGATATTCTTAATCAATCAAGGTATAATTAGTATACTAAACTTTTATGGGAGTCATTGTTATGACAAAAGCTGAAGTATTCTTTCAACACATATGCGGAAAGCGGGTCGCTATTTGCGGCATCGGAACCAATAATACCCCTGTTGTTCTGCAGTTTCTCAAAGCAGGGGCCACGGTTTTGGCATGTGACCGTCGCAACGAGGAAGAACTGGGTGAAACCGTTGGAATATTGCGAGATGCCGGCGCACAATTGTGCCTTGGGGAAGATTATTTGCAATCCCTAGATGTGGATCTTATTCTCCGCACACCGGGAATGAAACCGTATCTGCCGGAATTCAACGCCGCGCGGGAACGTGGCATTACCGTTACTTCCGAGATGGAGTTGTTTTTCGAACTGTGCGAGGCTCCCATCTACGCCGTTACCGGCTCGGATGGGAAAACCACTACTACCACTATTGTGGCGGGATTATTAGATTCTGCAGGCATCAAAACCTTTGTGGGCGGCAATATCGGACGGGCCTTATTGCCCTATGTTCACGATATTCGTCGCGAGGATGCCGCAGTAGTTGAACTTTCCAGCTTTCAGTTGACGCAAATGACCCAGTCCCCCCACGTAGCGGTTGTAACCAACGTGGCACCCAATCATTTGGATTGGCACACGGATATGAAGGAGTACATTGATGCCAAGCGCAACCTGGTTGCGTACCAGACCGCGTCGGACCGCGCCGTACTGAATTTGGATAACGCAACCTCCGCTTCCTTTGCCGATGTTTGTACTGCACCCATCTACCGTTTCTCTCGGCAAAGCAAGACGGACAAAGGTTGTTGGTTGAACGATGACGGGTATTTGGTGATGTCGGATAACGGCACGGATACTATTGTGATGCACACGTCTGATATTCGCATTCCGGGCGTACACAATATCGAGAACTATATGGCCGCGATTTGTGCTGTATGGGAGAGTGTGGAACCGGAACAGATACGCAATTTTGCCCGTGCATTTGGCGGTGTAGCACATCGCTGCGAGCTGGTTCGTGAGCGCCACGGTGTGTGCTGGTACAACGATTCCATCGGCTCCAGCCCTTCCCGTACTATTGCAGGTTTGAAGGCGTTTTCTCAGAAGGTAGTATTGATTGCCGGCGGATATGATAAACACATCCCCTATGATCCTCTTGGCCCTGTCGCTGCCGACACAGTTCGCTGTGCCATTTTGATGGGCGCCACCGCAGATGCCATCGAAAAAGCCATTCGCGCTCACTCTGACCTTCCTATTATCAGAGTTGCTAATATGGAGGAAGCAGTGAATACAGCCGCATCTATCGCCACTGAGGGGGACATTATCTTTATGTCACCCGCCAGTGCCAGTTTTGATATGTATAAAAATTTCGAGGTGCGCGGCAACCATTTCCGTGATTTGGTCAACGCACTGTCCGATTGAGAAGGAGCATTTGTATGCAACAGATAAAGCAGGATTTAAAACAGCTTTGCGCCGCGGCAGGTGTTGGCGGTCAGGCAGATATTGCACAGATTGCTGCAGAACTTCTGCGCCCTTTAGTAGACGAGATTCAGACCGATGCTATGGGCAATGTACTGGGTTTTCGCTATTGCCATACAGCCGACGCGCCCACCATTATGCTGGAAGCGCACTTGGATGAAATCGGTTTTATGGTAACACACGTTGACGACCATGGTTTCGTATATACGGCCGCCGCAGGCGGCATTGACCGGCGTGTACTGACAGGTCAAGAGGTCGTGGTATACGGAAATAATACCTATCGCGGTGTTTTCTGTTCCGTGCCGCCCCATTTGGCAGGTAAGGATAACGAATTGCCGGAGTTGAGCAAATGGGGTATTGATGTGGGCCTGAGTGGTGATGAGGCCAGGGCCAACATTCCTGTGGGAAGTCGTGTCACCTTCGCCTCGCATTTCTGTGAATTGAGTGAGAATATCGTCTGTTCCAAAGCTTTGGATGATCGTGCAGGTATGGCCGCTATCCTCCACTGCCTACGTAAACTGACTCAAGATTGTGCTGTTAATATAGCTGTAGCTTTCTGCGTTCAGGAGGAACTTGGTTGTCGCGGTGCCGCTCCCGCTACCCGACGGATTCAGCCGGACGAGGCTATCATTACGGATGTCAGTTTTGCGCTCACCCCCGATGCTGACCCCAATCAGTGCGGCAAGATAGGGGAGGGCGTTATGATCGGTATATCTCCTATTCTAAATCAGTCTATGACCAAGCGCCTGTTTGACCTGGCCAAAGCAGAGAACATCCCCTATCAGAGCGAGGTTTGCCCTGGCGGCACCGGTACGGATGCTGATCATATCACAGCATGTCTGTACGGCGTTCCCGGTGCATTGCTGTCTATTCCTCAGCGGTATATGCATACTCCTGTAGAAATGGTAGATTTATGCGACATAGCGGCTGTAGGTGATCTGATGGCTGCGTATATCAGCAAAGGGGTGTCAAATTGATGAATAAAGAATTGCTGAACAAGCTGTGTTCGCTGGATGGCGTGTCGGGATACGAGGGAGCAGTACGCGATTTTATCTTGAGCGAATTGCAGAAATCCACGGTACCTATGGACGTCACCGTAGACAAGATGGGCAACGTTTTAGTTCATTTACACGGCGCCAAGCCTGCCGTTAATGTGTTACAGATTGATGCACATATGGATGAGGTTGGCTTTATCATTACCCATATCTGTGACAATGGTATGTTGCGTTTTGCAACCATTGGCGGTATTAATGACGGTATGCTGTTCGGTCATCGTGTGCGCATCGGCAATCGAATCGGTATTATCGGCGGTAAGGCTATGCACCAATGCAAAGGCGATGACGGTAAAAAGGTCCCTTCCGCTGATTCCTTGTTAATCGATATCGGTTGCAAAAACGCCGACGAGGCAAATCAATATGTTCAAGTTGGGGACACCGGCACTTTTGACGCCGGATTAACCTGGTTAAACGATAATGTATACTACGGAAAAGCCGTAGATGACCGTATTGGATGCTTGTTGCTGTTGGAATTGGCGATGACACAACCCGCCCACGATCTTTGGCTAAGCTTTTCTACTCAGGAGGAGATAGGTCTGCGTGGTGCCGGCGTCGCTACCGAGGCTATTCAACCCGATTATATCATCGCAGTGGATGCAACTACCGCTGCGGATGTGGCCGGCAATGACGGTGCGGATGTCGTTTGTAAGATGGGTAGTGGAGCCGTGGTCGCATTTGCTGACCGCGCTACGCTGTATGACCCTAATCTGTATCAGCGCATCCACACCATCGCTAAGGAACACGGCATTGCAGCCCAAACCAAAACACAGATTGTGGGCGGTAATAATGCCGGTGCTATGCAACGGCGGTTGACCGGTGCCTTCACGGCAACCGTATCCTTGCCTTGTCGCTACATCCATTCTCCCACTTGTATGGGAACTGTAGCCGATTATGAGTCAATGTATCGTCTGATCACTCTTTTAGCAGAGGAATTAACTCGATGATTCGCCGCGCATCCAACACAGACATTCCCAACGGTGGTTGCAACGAATGTCTCATTCGCATCGCTGCTTTGAAGCACACTTACGGATGTGACGCTCCGTTCATACAGTTTTTTACCGATGGCATAGGCGGATTACTGTCCATCATGGATGGAGTTGCTATACTCTACGTAAGTGAATTGAGCGATGAATGGCGTATCTTTCTGGAGATGAATCCGGATATACGTACTCTCCATTGCTCGGGCACCGTTGGCGGTACCCTGATGGAAACGGCTCACTGGCAAGGTAGGGTAGGGGATGTAATGCGTTATAACAGCAATCCCCAAGAAACGCCATCGGACGTATGTACTCAGCCGTATTTACCTAATGTCCACGCCTTGTTGGAACAGCATTTTCCCGGTATGTCTACGTTAAACTACTGGTATCCCGACGCCTCACACCGTATGCGTCACGGATGCTGTCATATCGGCTGTATTATTCGTGATAATCGGGTGGTCAGCACCGCTATGACTGTGGCAGAAACGCCCTCCGAGGCGATTATCGGTCAGGTGGCTACCGATCCTGCCTATCGGCAGCAAGGAATGGCCGCAACCTGCGTGAACGCTGTGATTTCTCAATGTAAAGGCAAATCGCTTTACATATTACCGATTCACGAAACAGCAATGCGCTTATACCAAAAACTTGGATTTGTTACCTGTGGCACCTGGGCCGAACTAGATAAGTTATAACTAAGGAGTATCTTATAATGAGCAAATCTTTCTTTCAGATTGATCCACGTTTGCAGACCATATCCGACCACGCGGAGACTGCTGCCAAAACTTCCTTTGACGCCATCGATGCGGTAACTGAGTATAATCAGCAGAAGGTTCTGTCTGCCTACATCCGTCATCAGGTTAGTGAGACCCATTTTGTTCCCACCACCGGTTATGGCTATGGCGACAGGGGACGCGATGCTTTGGATGAAATTCTGGCGGATATTATGGGGGCTGAAGACGCCCTTATTCGTCACAGTATTGTTTCCGGCACACACGCCATTGCTATCGCTCTGTTCGCAATACTGCGCCCCGGAGACACCTTGCTGGCCGCCACCGGAGCTCCATATGACACGTTGGAAAAGGTCATAGGTCACACCGAGCCATCTGCCGGCTCACTGGCGGAATATGGTGTTAAGTATAGCCAGGTAGAATTGGATAATAATCAAAATCCCGATTTAGAGGCTATCAAAACAGCTCTACAGAATGATTCTTCTATCAAGATGGTACACATTCAGCGTTCTCGCGGTTATAACACGCGTCCTTCTTTAACCATCGACTGGATTGAGCGTATTGTACAGACGGTTCGTTCTGTTCGTGAGGATGTAGTTATCTTCGTGGATAACTGCTACGGCGAGTTTGTAGAAACTAGAGAACCTAACGAGGTTGGTGCAGACCTAATAGCAGGTTCGCTGATCAAAAACCCGGGAGGCGGCATTGCTGAAAACGGTGGTTATCTCTGCGGCACCAAGGCTTATATCGAGCAATGCGCCTATCGTATGACCACACCTGGATTGGGTAGAGAGGTCGGTGCATCTCTGGGACATAATCGATCCCTGTATATGGGTCTCTTTCAAGCACCTCACGTGGTAGGGGAGGCCCTTAAAACTGCCGTGTATGCCGCATCTCTGTTCAGTGAACTGGGTTATGCCGTTTCACCCAAAGTCAACGAAAAGCGCGCTGATATTATTCAAACAATTATGCTTGAAAACAGCGAGAACCTAATTGCGTTCTGCCAAGGAATGCAAAAAGGCGCTCCGGTAGACGCATACGTAGTCCCGGAACCATGGGATATGCCCGGTTACACCAGTCAGGTTATTATGGCCGCAGGAGCTTTTACTATGGGGGCATCCATCGAATTGTCTGCAGACGCGCCGTTACGTGAACCGTATGCAGCCTATATGCAGGGCGGCCTAAACTATCATAGTGGTAAAATCGGTGTGTTGTTAGCCGCACAGTCTATGCTTGATAAGAAGTGCTTATTATTATAATGTTCTATAAAGAGGGAACACCCCATTTATTTCACCTAAAAGTTTGCAAACTGTACTAAATTAATATTTAATGCAGTTGAGGGGAGGTTTTAGAATGAATTCTAAGTATTTAGCTGTATGTCCGCCAATCTTACGGGAGTATCTTGGATATATGGAAACCGTTAAAGGTCGTTCCGCGAATACCGTTAATGGTTATTTCATTGATCTTAGAACCTTTTTCCGCTTTCTGCTAACACAACGCGGTCTTTATGATTCTTCCAGCGATAATATTTTCGTTGTAGATATCGCCTTGCTGCGTACTGTAACCTTGGCCGATCTATTTGAGTTTATGAACTACACAAAATCTGATCGTGATAACTCCAATGTTACGCGAGCTCGGAAGGTCTCCAGCCTGCGTCAGTTTTTTCATTACTTAACTGAGATTACGCACAAGCTGGACGAAAATCCCGCAAAGAATCTTAGTTCTCCTAAACTTCCCGCCCGTATGCCCAAGCACCTGACCTATGACCAATCCGTTCAACTATTGCAAGCTGCAACTCAGGGTAAATACGCTGAGCGCGACTACTGCATCATTACGTTGTTGCTCAACTGTGGACTGCGTCGCGCTGAGGTCGCCGGCTTAAATCGAACAGATGTTCGCGATGACAATACGTTACGTGTCATCGGTAAAGGCAATAAGGAACGCATTTTGTATCTCAACGAGGCCTGTCAAAGGGCCTTGGCTGCGTATCTGCCTAAACGTCCTATCGATGGCACTAAAGACAAAAAGGCGCTATTTTACGGACATACCAGAGATCGTATCAGCCTACAGGGCATTCATTATATCGTAAAAGGTTGTCTGAAACAGGTTACTGATGCCGAAGAATTCTCTACCCATAAACTACGCCATACTGCGGCAACGCTAATGTATCAGCAAGGCGGCGTTGATTTGTTGGTGTTAAAAGAAATGTTGGGACACAAGAATTTGGGAACCACCGAAATCTATACCCATACATCTAACGAACAACTACGAAAAGCCGCAGACGCCAATCCCCTATCTCAAATAGATATTCAGAAAAAAGGGACGGAATAATCTCCGTCCCTTTCCCCTATCTGTAGTTTGTTAAATTAATCACAAATCAAACTGTTTACAATAGAACCAAATACTTGAGCAGCAGAGGCATCTTCATTACCTTTGTCTTCAATCAAAACCGTTATAACGTACTGTGGGTCCTCTGCAGGATAATAACCCGTGAACCAACTATGAACAACCGGCTTGCCGTTGTTTACCTGTCCGGTCTCAGCAGTACCTGTTTTTCCTGCAGAAGCTCCCCCGTGCACTGAGGCCGCAGTGCCCGTTCCGGCATTCACTGCTAATTCCATCATCCTACGTAATGATTGAGCGGAGTGGGCGGAGATTACCGTCTCCCCTCTCCTTTCGTCGGACGACGTCCAATGTCCATCTTCATCCACGGTACCCAAAACTGCCGATACTTCGGGCAATGTGCCATTAGAAGCTACAACAGCCGTCATACGGGTGATGTGTAATGGTGAAACTAACAACTCCCCTTGACCAAAAGACAGATTCGCCAATGATGGCGCCGAAGATAGATCGGATCGCTTTGGCATAACGGCAGCAGGCGCCGAGATAGTATCGGCTAAACCAATTTGATCATTTAAGCCCAATGTTTGTGCCATTTTTAACATTGCATCCGCACCGATTTGCGATGCCAACTGAATAAAATAAACGTTACAGGATTGTGCAAACGCCTCGTCCATAGAGAGCTGCTGATGACCCAAACGGTAATGACAATGAAACACCGTACCATCCACCGTTATGGAGCCCGGACAATCATAAGTCTGTTCGCTTGAAACGCCATTTTCCAGTGCCGCCAAAGCGGTAACGATCTTGAACACGGAACCGCAATCATAGCGAGATAAAGCACGGTTCACCAGGGCTCCGTCATTTCTGACTAGATCTCCTGAAACATCTGCAGGATCATACGATGGAAAACTGGCTAAAGACAGTATATCTCCGGAGGTGGGATCCAGTACAACAACCGCACCTTTTCTGATCATTGGTGTAGCTACTTCTTCTACCACTTTTTGTATATTGCTATCCAGAGTGGTTACCACGCCTCCTACATAGTTCTTAGCAGTATTCCGCACCTGAACAGCAGTGCTTGATACATATCGGCCTTGTCCATCAACGGAATACGTAGCGGTAATTCGCCCCGCATATTGATTTAAAACGCTGTCATAAGCTTTTTCAATCCCACACACGCCGGTACTTCCGGAGCCGTCCAAATAGCCTAGAAGATGTGCGGCCAGTACGTTATCGCCGTATCGTTGCGGTGCCAGATATACACGTATGCCCGCAGAAATGGCCGCAGGTCCGTTCAGACGAGCCAATAGCGGGGTCCCTCCGTCCATCAATCCTTGCACCCGATTGTACTCATCCGCATCGGTCACCGACTCGATGCATTGTAGTAATCGTTCCTCAGGCAGCAGAGTAGCATAATATGTGTTAGTAGTATTGACTAACGGCACAAGATTACGGTCATAGATTGTTCCCCGCACTTCTGCAACGGTAAGCGTTCTGCTTCCTTGGCTGATACCCACCGTTTGGACCTGATCGTCAACAGCGATCAATACCAGACGAACCATCAGCCCAAAAAACAAAACGAATACTAATGAAAGCATTATCACAACACGTCTCTGCACGCGTATCACCATCCATAGTGATAGGATGAGCCGCGAGGAGCAAAGTATTCATAATTTATTTCTTATAACGCAAAAGAGTTCCTGGTTTCAAAGGTCGTTTAAATGGAATGTACACCCGCATCATGGGATGATTAGCAGATGCCAAAGGTTGCCGCTCCTCATCCAGCAGCTGAACTGGAGTAAAAACAAAAGGTTCGCCGCCCGGCTCCAGTGCATCCAACGGATTGCCCAGGAAAAAGCGATTCCGCTGTGTAGTAATGAGGCATCCATCCTCCCAGCCGTCTACGACAGCCGCTACCTCATAAGAGCGGATGTACCCGCCCTGCTTCAAGTGCTGAGACGGCATACCAAAATAGAAGCCCGTACCATAGGGTCTGTGGCTAATCTTGTTCATTTCCTCCACGATCCAATCAGCCGGTATATAATTATCATCATATCCCGATGCTACGTATCCATCCACAGCGTGACGGTAGGCATTCGCGGTCACAGCCGTATAGTAAAACGTCTTCGCGCGCCCCTCGATCTTAAAGGAAGAAATACCCGCTTGAGCCAATGCCGCCACGTGAGAAATCATATTCATATCATTGGCGTTGAATAAATACGTTCCCTCTTCAGTCTGCTCCAACGTCATAGGAAGATCTGGCCGTGTTTCTTCCACCACGTGATATTTCCAGCGGCAGGGCTGGGAACACTCCCCATGATTGGCATCGCGATCGGTCAGATAATTGGATATGACACACCGCCCCGAAAAAGACATACAAATAGCCCCGTGAACAAAAGCCTCCAACTCTAATTCAGGCGGCGTGTTTTCACGAATGGTACGAATCTCGTCAAGTGACAATTCACGCGCCAACACCACGCGCTTAGCTCCCATATGAAATAGTGCGGTAGCAGTAGCATAGTTAACAACACCAAACTGTGTAGAAATATGCAGCGCACAGCGTGGGGCATACTTTTTGGCCAACTCCATCGTTCCGATATCACTGATAATAATGGCATCTACACCTATTTCATTCAAATATGCAAAATAAGACGGTAGTCGCTCAATATCACAGTTTCTGGGCAAAATATTGCAGGTTACGTATATTTTCTTTCGATATTGATGCGTCTTTTCCACGGCACGACGCAAACCCTCTTTATCAAAATTGGCGCAGGCTGCTCGCATACCGTACTCCTCGCCCGACACATACACGGCATCGGCGCCAAACCGCAATGCGGCGTCCAATCGCTCCTCATCCCCCGCAGGTGATAACACTTCGGGGATTATATAATTCATTGACATAGCAGTCTCCTTCATCAAGCAAAAAAGTCGGGCATACGCACCGACTTTTTTTGTTGTTCTTATCCGTACATACCAATTTTGTACTTGCGACAAATCCGCTCATGCTCCTTGAGTGTCTGGGAGAAATACGTAATGCCGGTGTTATAGTCCGTGGCAAAAAAGTAGCACTTCTGCACATCCTCAGCTGTAGACGGATTCAAGGCAGCAGTTAACGCTTGCAAGCCGGGATTGTTGATAGCCCCCACGGGCAAGCCCTCGCGCTCGTAAGTGTTATACGCCGAGCTGGTCACGGCAATACTGCCGACACTGGGCAGGATAGCCGTAACGTAATCGCGGGTGGAGTCCAATTCCAGCTTGGGATATCCGGACCCTGGCTCCATACGGTTTTGTAAGACCTTGGACACTTTCGACATATCCTCGTTGCTGGCTGCCTCGCCCTCAATCAGTGATGCAATAATAATCGCTTCATCGATTGTCCAACCGCGATCAGCAATCTGCCGGCGAATCTCCGAGGTCAATTTATTATCAAAATTCTCCAGCATGCGGGCAACTACCGTTTCTCCGGAACTGCCCACGTAAAAGTTATAAGTATCTGGGAACAGATAACCCTCTAGTCGATAGATACGTCCGCCAAAGGCAGAACCATCCTCTGCCAAAGGAATAGCGCGAACAAAGTCGTAATCAAACTGACCGTATACAACCGCGTCGTAGAAACTTTCAGGATCACAGACACCATTTTCCTCCAAGACCTTAGCAATCTCCTCAACGGTATAACCCTCCGGTATAGTAACAGTTACCGTTTCACGGGGAGTCATAGTCTGTAGTGTCTCAACCAAGGTGGCATAACCCATATCAGGCGACAGGGTAAAAGCGCCCACTTGCCATTTGCCGTCCGCACCCGAAATCTTCGAGTAAATGCGGAAACAGAGCGGATAATCTATTAATTCCTTTTCAACCAACATCTCAGCAATATCAGTAGTTGTGGAACCGGCAACGACCTCAACGTCCACTACCTTCTCGGTGCGATTGATGGCCATAGAATCCAGCACAAAAACCAACAGCATAGCCGCCAAAAAGCCGGAAACACCGACAATCAGCAAGGCATACACTATCTTCAGCAAACATCCACCGGCCCCACTGCGATTTGACTGCGTTTTCTTAACGGGGGCAGGTTCCTCATCCACAATCTTAACAGGTTCAGCTTCGGGAATCCGTATCGGATCCTCAGACTGTTCATACTGCACGTCCACATCGGGAATATCATCAACGGAGAAATCAATTCTAAAATTCTGCACAGCTTCGCTTCGCCGAGCGGCGATTTCTTCGGATAATGCAGCCTTATCCGGCACTAACTTCTTTTCGTCCAATGATATCCCTCCTTATCGCACCGTGCGGCGCAAGTATTTCTCAGTCACAAGCAATTCTACCGGTCGGTCATAGCGCCCATGGGGCAAAAACTTTTGCACGCAATCACTGTAGCAGATCCCTACGATGTTCCCTTCAAAACGGGACAAAAAGCGATCATAGTATCCTTTGCCGTATCCCAATCGGTAACCGTTCCAGTCGTAACTGAATGCGGGTACAATGCACAGTCCGCCATCCCGTTCTTGATACAGCTTTTCGGGGCTCACATCAGGCTCTAACACACCGAACATACCGGGCGACAATTCCTCTACGGAGTCAATATAGTAGAACTCCATATTACGGGTGTCCGGCACACAACGCGGTACAGCAACCTTTTTACCGTCCTCCAATGCTTGATTAATAATGCGAATGGTATCCACTTCAATGGCTGTAGATACGTAAATGAGCAATATACGATTACTCTGATACTGCCATAAACGTCGCACCTGTGCGGCAATAGCTTGGTCGCGTTCTTCCTTTATTTCCGGCGGCATTGTTTGCCGCAGGCTACGGTATTTCTGCCGAAGCTCGGTCTTGATCGGCCGAATGTCAATCACCGACATTGGATACCTCTGCGGATGCTCTCCGCCACGTCATCAGATACCAGCACACGAACCAACTCTAACGCAAAGTCAATAGCTACCCCCGCGCCGCAGGCGGTGGTAATGTTACCGTCAGTAACTACTCCGTCGCATAGCATAGCACCGTTCAGTTCGCCCTCGAATCCGGGATAACAGGTAGCACGCACGCCGCGCAAATACCCCAAATGTCCCAAAATGGAAGGTGCGGCACAGATGGCGGCAACGGGAAGACGATTCTCCATAGCATACGCAATCGCCTCTTGTACTACAATGGATTTCTCCAGATTGATTGTGCCGGGCAACCCACCCGGCAAGATTACGGCATCAATGGCTTCCGTTCGCAGGTCTTTCTCAGCCATATCCGCAGAAATCGCCATATTATGGGCACCGACAGGCACAGAACTACCCACGCCGACGGTAGTTACGGTCAAATTAGCACGGCGCAAGATGTCCACCGTGGCCAACGCCTCAATTTCTTCAAATCCATCTGCTAAAAAAACGACAACCACAGCGGTCACCTCCAAATTACATACTCAAATAACAATCCAAAATTTTGCCGTTGATCTCCTCGGGAGACAGCGGCTCCCCATCATGGCTGCAAGGGATAACAGTCCATCCCCACTTTTCAGCCACATAGAACGCCGCACGGCGACAGTTGAGCAAATACTCACGATCACGCTCGTGAATATCCTTCTTCTCACAGTCCCCATCATACCGTTTCTCCAGCAATTTCTGAGAAACCTCAGGGGGCATATCCAAAAACAGCACTTTATCGGGGCGCGGCAGTCCCAGTAGGTTATACTCGTAATCCTCTAACCACTCAAGAAAAGCATCCCACTCGGATTCAGGACATTTCGTCATCTGATGAATGGCATTAGAGGTCGTATAACGTGCCGCAACAATCGGCACGTCAGCAAGATAATCCTCTTCCCAAAAACACTTATAGCTTGCATAGCGATCCACCGCATAGAAGGACGAAGCGGCGTAAGCATTTACTGCCGCCGGAGATCCGCCCAAATCACCGCCAAGATACATCTTAACCAAAGAAGAGGATGGCTGAGCGTAGTCAGGAAAACTAATTTGACGATACTGTATACCGCGTTCCTTTAGAGCGCTGTCAAGCATCTGTAACTGCGTGGATTTTCCGCACCCGTCCAGACCGTCAATTACCATTATCTTACCCAATGTCAGCTCTCCTTTTTCTCATACAATGCACGATAATGATTACGCACCTCGGTAGCTTTACCGCAGCTCATCTTACCTTCAGGGCACCCGCCACAAACGCAAGGCGGACCCGCATGCTTAAACAAATGCGGCGCCGCATCAACACACAGTTTATACATTTCTTCAGCCAAAGTTCGGATTTCCCACTGTGCGCGATTACAGCAGCGGTGACGGAAGAAATTATGTAAGGAACGTGCGTTCATCGTCATAACTATCTTAGTAGCACAAGCGTTGGGTAGCACAAAACGAGCATCCTCAATCGCCTGCTTTTCTGCGGCACGAGCCGCATCCTTTTCGGACATACCCTTTTCAAGGTTACAGACTAAATGCTTCTCCTTCAGAATGGCGGTCAGACGATCATAATGGGCCTGATCCTCCTCCATAGCACGACGATATTCCTCCGCCGCTTCAGGAATGGCGGCAATCTCGGGCGGCAACACGTACTCAAACTGATTAGCAGTCACGTAACGCTGACTTTGTACGCTGTAAGAAGCCATACGATGGCGAGTCAACTGTGCTAACAGAGAGCGCGACACTCCCTCGATACCGAAAGTGAAGCTGGCGTGCTCGATTGGGCTCTCGTGGCCGATTTCGGACAGCATATCCACAAACGTAGCCGTTTTCTCCTCGGTCAAACCCTCCAACAAGGCATCCACACCGGAAGCGGAATAACATAGCTTGGCAGAAGCCGCCACCAATTTTTCCGGCATAACGGTATGGGCGATCAACGATACTTTCAAGCACGACACCCTTTCACACAATAATCCACATTTTATTATAGCAGTTATCTTACCAATTTGCAACAGAGTTTTTCGCGTCTTTTTACAAATTTCTTATGTAAAATTTGTTTTTATATCTTGATTTTTCAATATTTAATGTTATAATACTGGAGTAAATGCGATGATCGAGAGAGTAAGCACTTTAAACACCGTACCAGAGAGGGTCGTAATGGCTGTGAGCGACCTACGGTTGTTGTGTGCCGAAGTTCACTCGTGAGCGGTCAGGCTGAACCAACCAGTAGGCTTGAACGGTTGTCCCCGTTATCAGACACCAAAGTGTTTGCTTTCGGCAAAAATCAGGGTGGTACCACGGAGCGTTAATACGTCTTCGTCCCTATGGGGCGGGGGCTTTTTATTTTTTAGGATACACACAGAAAGGTGGAATTATATAATGAAAGAACAGTTATCTGCGTTGAGGGAGGCCGCCATGGCCGAACTGCAGACCCTGAACGATCCCAAACAGTTAGAGGATTTCCGCGTCCGCTATATGGGTAAAAAGGGTTCTGTTACCGCTTTGTTGCGCGGTATGGGTGCTCTCTCTGCTGAAGAGCGGCCCGTTATGGGTCAGTTAGTCAACCAGTTGCGTCAGGAGTTAGAGGAGGCTGTATCTGCCAAATCTCAGTCCATTCAGGACGCACTGCAAAAGGAGAAGCTGGTCGCAGAAACTCTGGACGTGACTATGCCCGGCAAGAAAGCTGCTAAGGGCGGCCTGCACCCCTTGAACGTAGTCTTGGAGGATATCATCGACATCTTCCAGTCTATGGGCTTTGACATTGTAGACGGCCCCGAGGTTGAGACCGATTACTACAACTTCCAGGCACTGAACGTACCGGAGGATCACCCCGCCCGCGATATGCAGGACACCTTCTATATGGCCGAGAACCTGTTGCTCCGCACCCAGACCTCTGCTGCACAGGCTCGTACTATGGAGGAGCGTAAGCCTCCCATCCGCATTATCTGTCCCGGTCGTGTATACCGTGCCGATGAGGTGGATGCCACCCACTCCCCTGTCTTCCATCAGATTGAAGGCTTAGTGATTGACAAAGGCATTACTATGTGCGACCTTAAGGGAGTTCTGGAGCAGTTTGCTCAGGAGATTTACGGCGAGGAGACCAAAGTGCGTTTCCGCCCCTCCTTCTTCCCCTTCACCGAGCCCAGCGTTGAGGTAGACGTGACCTGCTCCGAGTGCGGCGGTAAGGGTTGCCGCGTGTGTAAGGGCGCCGGTTGGATCGAGATTTTGGGTGCCGGTATGGTGCACCCCAATGTATTGCGTATGGGCGGCATTGACCCCGACGTGTACACCGGCTTTGCCTTTGGTATCGGTTTGGATCGTTTGACCACCACCCGCTACAAGATCAGCGACATCCGCCTGCTATTTGAAAACGATGTGCGTTTTCTTGAGCAGTTTGACTGATTAGGAGGGATTAACTTATGTATATTTCTTTAAGCTGGTTAAAACAGTACGTAGATATTGATGTTCCCGTAGAGGAACTGTGCGAGAAAATGATCCACATCGGTTTTGAGGTGGAGGATCTGCAGGATCTGTCCAAGACTATGAACAACGTGGTTGTGGGTCATGTAACCGCTATGGAGAAGCACCCCGATTCCGACCATCTGTGGATCTGCCAGGTGGATGTAGGCGGTGAAGAACCCGTTCAGATCGTCACCGGCGCGCAGAATGTGTTCGTTGGCGCCTATGTTCCCGCCGCACTGCACAAATCCGACCTTCCCAACGGTATGCATATCACCAAAGGCAAGCTCCGTGGTGTTCCCTCTAATGGTATGCTGTGCTCCGGTGAGGAGCTGAATTTGAAGGCCGGCGATTTCCCCAACGCGGATGTCAATGGTATCATGATTATGGATGACACGTATCCCGCCGGCACCGATATGCGTGACGTACTGCAGCTCAACGACTATCTCATTGATTTCAAAATTACTGCTAACCGTCCTGACTGTAACTGTGTATTGGGTGTAGCCCGTGAAGCCGCCGTTGCCTTGAACAAAGAATTCAAAGCCCCCCTCCCCACTTACAATGAAATGGGCGGAAATATTCACGATCACATTGCTATTCGCGTTGAGGATTACGACTTGTGCCCCCGCTATATGGGCCGCATCGTCAAGAATCTGCGCATCAAGGAGTCCCCCGATTGGATGAAGCAGTGCCTGCGTGCTGCCGGTATGCGTCCCATCAATAATATTGTGGATATCACAAACTATGTGATGCTGGAAACCGGTCATCCTATGCACGCCTTTGATCTGCGGGATGTAAAGGGGACCCAGATCATCGTTCGCCGCGCCAAAAACGGCGAGGCTTTCACCGCTTTAGATGACAAGGCACACACCTTGACAGACAATATGCTGGTCATCGCCGATGCCGAAGAGCCTTCCTGCCTGGCAGGTATTATCGGCGGATTGAATAGCGAGATCAAAGAAGACACCACCGACTTACTGTTTGAGTGTGCTAAATTCCGCCGCGACAGCGTCCGCCGTACTGCCCGCACTTTGGGTGTTCGTACCGAATCCAGCGCCCGTTTTGAGCGTGGCGTGGATACCATCGGTGTTGAATACGCTATGAACCGCGCTCTGCAGCTCATCAATGAGTTGGATGCCGGTGATATTATCAGCGGCGTGATTGATTGTAACGACGGTCTTCCCGCCCCCCGTTGTCTGCAGGTCCCCGCTCAGAAGATCAACGATTTGTTGGGTATTGAGGTGGCTTTTGATACCATCGTGAACATTCTCAACAGCCTGGGCATTATTACCGAGCTGAATGACGGTATTCTGTCCTGTCAGATTCCCGCTAATCGCGATGACATTGAGGGCTGTGCCGATTTGGCGGAAGAAGTGATGCGTATTTATGGTTGTGAGCATATTGTCTCTACCCCCATTCGCGGTGACATCATCCGCGGCCGCAAACTGCCCGAGCGTATCAAAACCGACCGTGTCAAGTCTGTGCTGATTGCCAACTGTATGCGCGAGATTGCTACCTATTCCTTTATTGGTAGTAAAGCCATTGATGTACTAAACCTTGCCGATAAGGACCCCCGCCGTAATGCTGTCACCCTGCTGAACCCTCTGGGCGAGGAGTATTCCACCATGCGTACCCAGTTGCTGACCAGTATGCTGACGGTACTGTCCACCAACTATAGCCGTAAGACCCAGTCTGCTCGTCTGTTTGAGGTCAGCAAGCGGTTCGTGCCGAAGGCTCTGCCCCTTACGGAGCAACCGTTGGAGATTCCTGCTTTGGCCATCGGTATGTATGGTTCTGAAGAAGATTTCTTCACTCTCAAGGGCGTGATTGAAAGCCTGTTTGACTCCTTCGGCGCCAAAGCTGACTTTTCCGCTTCCAGCGAGCCTTATCTGCACCCCGGTCGTCAGGCTGTTGCCACCTGCAACGATGCTGTTTTGGCCACATTTGGCGAGGTGCACCCCGATGTAGCCGCCGCTTACGATATGCCGGTACGCATTTATGTAGCCGAGGTGGATCTCCAGGCACTGTTCGCCATCGAGACTCCCCGCACTCTCTACAAGGCCCTCCCCCGCTTCCCCGCCGTGGAGCGCGATCTTGCGCTGCTGTGCGATAAGGCGATGCCTGTGGCTTCTATTGAAAAGATCATTCGCCAGACCGGTGGCAAGCTGCTGG